>NZ_PHUL01000001.1:0-318750 GCF_002813425.1 Cellulophaga sp. RHA19 | reverse complement strand
GTAAAAGATAGTGAGTTTCAAACGGCTTGTTCTGCTGCATGTAGTAGTGGTGCAATGGTATTTGGAGATGTAAATGATAAAGAAAGTGAGGTTGCTGAATTAAAAGAAAGTAACCGTATGTATCATTTATTAGAGCACATTGGTACAAAACCAAATGTTTTCTATCATGTTAAAGTGAGAAATACACAAGAATCATAATTAATTAACGGAACGTAACTAGAACATAAATTATGGCGTCGCATTACGAAGCACCTATACGAAAACCCCTAGTAATTGGAGATAAAGGATACCACGATGTAACTGTGGATATTGCTGCTCCTGTAGAAGGGAAAGCAAACAAACAGTGGTGGATTGTTTTCTCTATTGCATTAATAGCATTCCTTTGGGGAGTTGGTTGTATAATATACACAGTATCTACAGGTATCGGTACTTGGGGATTAAATAAAACAGTAGGCTGGGCCTGGGATATTACCAACTTTGTATGGTGGGTAGGTATTGGGCATGCGGGAACATTGATTTCTGCAGTACTATTGCTGTTTAGACAAAAATGGAGAATGGCTATTAACCGTTCTGCAGAGGCAATGACAATTTTCTCTGTAGTGCAGGCAGGTTTGTTTCCAATAATACACATGGGGCGTCCTTGGTTGGCGTATTGGGTATTACCTATTCCTAACCAATTTGGTTCTTTATGGGTAAACTTTAACTCACCATTATTATGGGATGTATTTGCAATTTCTACTTACTTATCAGTATCATTAGTTTTCTGGTGGACTGGTCTTTTACCAGATTTTGCAATGTTACGTGATAGAGCTGTTAAGCCGTTTCAAAAGAAAATATACAGTTTAGTAAGTTTTGGTTGGACGGGTAGAGCAAAGGATTGGCAGCGTTTTGAAGAGGTTTCTCTTGTGTTAGCAGGTTTGGCAACTCCACTTGTACTTTCTGTACATACTATTGTATCTTTTGATTTTGCCACTTCGGTTATACCAGGATGGCATACAACAATTTTTCCTCCATATTTTGTGGCAGGTGCAATTTTCTCAGGATTTGCAATGGTAAACACGCTTCTTATTATTATGAGAAAAGTGTGTAGCTTAGAAGCGTATATTACAGTACAGCATATAGAGTTAATGAACATTGTAATTATGATTACTGGTTCTATAGTTGGTTGTGCATATATTACAGAGTTGTTTATGGCTTGGTATTCTGGTGTAGAATACGAGCAATACGCTTTCTTAAACAGAGCAACAGGACCTTACGCTTGGGCATACTGGGCAATGATGTCTTGTAATGTTTTCTCTCCGCAATTTATGTGGTCTAAGAGATTGCGTACTAGTATTATGTTCTCTTTTGCTATTTCTATTGTAGTAAACATAGGAATGTGGTTTGAGCGTTTTGTTATTATTGTAACATCATTACATAGAGATTATTTACCATCTTCATGGACAATGTTCTCTCCTACATTTGTAGATATAGGTATATTTATTGGTACAATAGGTTTCTTCTTTGTGTTGTTCTTGTTGTATTCTAGAACATTCCCTGTAATAGCGCAGGCAGAAGTAAAATCTATTTTGAAAGCTTCTGGTAGTAAGTACAAGAAGTTAAGAGATGCAGGTAAACCTATGTATACTATGCCAGAAAAAACAATTTATACTAATACTGTTGCAGCTACACCTGTAGAAGCAAAAGAAGAGGTGGTAGTTGGTAATGAGGAAGAAAAGGTTTCGGACTTATTAAGTTCTTTAGGTAAGTTTGATGTTGCTACTGATACACCAGATGACTTAAAGCAAGTTAAAGGTATTGGTCCGCAAATGGAACAAACATTAAACCAGATTGGGATATATAGTTTTGCTCAGGTTAGTAAAATGACACAGAAAGAGTATGATCTATTAGATTCTATTACAGGATCTTTCCCAGGAAGAGCACAAAGAGATGATTGGGCTGGACAAGCCAAGAACTTAAATAACAATAAATAATTATGGCATCTAAAGTTATTCACGCATTTTATAATGATGATGATATATTGATGCTCGCTGTTAAGAAAGTAAAAGCAGCTAAGCATCATATAGAAGAGGTATATTGTCCTTTTCCTGTTCACGGGTTAGACAAAGCTATGGGGCTTGCTCCTACTAGAATAGCCATAACTGCTTTTATTTATGGTTGTATAGGTATTACAATAGCAACTCTTATGATGAATTACATCATGATAGAAGATTGGCCTCAGGATATTGGTGGTAAACCTAGTTTTAGTTACCTAGAAAATATGCCGGCCTTTGTTCCAATTATGTTTGAACTTACTGTGTTTTTTGCAGCTCACTTAATGGTTATAACTTTTTACATGAGAAGTAAATTGTGGCCTTTTAAACAAGCTGAAAATCCAGATGTAAGAACAACAGATGATCTATTTTTAATGGAAATAGAAATTCATGATAATGAAGAAGAATTAAAATCTTTGTTAGCAGACACAGGAGCAGTAGAAATTAATATTTCAGAAAAATAGTCTTAATAACAGTTATGAAGATATTTAAAAATATAGGTTTGGTTTTAGGAATAGCTCTTCTTATGGCATCTTGTGCAGATAAGAACAGTCCTAATTACCAATATATGCCTAATATGTACGAGGCAGTAGGTTATGAAACGTACCAAAAAGTAGATTTTTTACCTAGCGGTATGGAAGCTGGTTTGCCAGTAGAAAACACTATATCTAGAGGTCATATGCCTTATGAGTTTGCTAATGATATTGAAGGTAAAGAATTAGCTCGTTTGCAGGCTAGCCCATTAGACTCTTTAAAAACAGAAGTTAATTTAACTAAAGGTAAAGAGTTGTATGCTATTAACTGTGCAATTTGTCACGGTAATAAGGGTGATGGTCAAGGGAATTTAGTGAAGAGAGAGAAAATATTAGGTGTTCCTAATTATGCAGATGCAGGAAGAAATATTACAGTAGGTAGCACTTACCATACTATTTATTACGGATTAAATTCGATGGGTTCTTACGCTAATCAACTTAATCACGATGAACGTTGGCAAGTTGCGGAATACGTAATGCAATTGAAACAAGACTTAACTAAATAATACATAGATTAAGAATATGTACACTTTTTCAAACAGACTAAAAATAGCTTCTTTTATATTAATGGCTGTTGGTGCTATAGGTATTGCAATAGGCTTTATCTCTATGCCTAGCACAGTAGAAGATGCTAAAGAAATTGTAGCTAGCCATACTAGTGGTCACGGAGATCATGAAGTTGCTGCAGAAGACCATAAATCAGATGCTCATGGCAATTCTGCTCACGCAGAAGGTCATGATAGTAGTCATGATGAGCATTTATTACATCAATTGCAAAACAAACCTTGGGCTGCATTGTATGTTGCTGCTTTCTTTTTCTTTATGATAGCATTAGGTGTATTAGCATTTTATGCAATACAAAGAGCAGCACAGGCAGGTTGGTCTCCTTTATTATTTAGAGTAATGGAAGGTATAACGGCTTACTTGGCACCAGGAGGTATTATTGTTTTTGTAATATTACTTGCTTCTGTAGCGCATATGAACCATTTATTTGTTTGGATGGATGCAGATGTTGTAGCACACGATAAATTATTGCAGGGTAAAGCGGGTTACTTAAATGGAACTTTCTTTTTAATAAGAGCTGCTATTTTCTTAGGAGGATGGATTGCTTATAGAACAATATCTCGTAAATTATCTTTAGCACAAGATGCTGCTGATGATAATACTAACTTTGTTAAAAACTTTAGATGGTCTGCAGGTTTCCTAGTATTTTACTTGGTATCTGAGTCTATGATGTCTTGGGATTGGATAATGAGTGTAGATCCACACTGGTTTAGTACTCTGTTTGGTTGGTATGTGTTTGCTAGTATGTTTGTGTCTGGTATTACAGTTATAGCAATGGTAACAATATACTTAAAGTCTAAGGGTCTTTTAGAAGATGTAAACGATAGTCATATTCATGATTTAGCCAAGTTTATGTTTGGTATTAGTATTTTCTGGACCTACTTATGGTTTGCTCAGTTTATGCTTATATGGTACGCTAACATACCTGAAGAGGTTACATACTATGTAACAAGAATACAAGATTATAACTTGCCATTTTTTGGAATGGTAGCTATGAACTTCTTGTTTCCATTATTATTGTTAATGAATAGTGATTACAAAAGAGTTAACTGGTTTGTTATTATGGCAGGTGTAGTTATACTAGCGGGTCACTACTTAGATATATTTAATATGATTATGCCTGCAACAGTAGGAGATCAATGGTCTATAGGATTGTCAGAAATATGTTCTGTTTTATTCTTTGCCGGTCTGTTTATTTTTGTTGTTTTTAGAGCTTTAACAACAGCTCCATTACAGCCAAAGAGAAATCCATTTATTGGAGAGAGCAAGCATTTTCATTATTAATAAGGAAGTTTACAACAGCATAAAATAAATCATACAATGATTACAGTTTTAACTATAACGGTTTTAGTCTTAGTAGCCATAGCAATTTGGCAAATGACCAAAATTTTTGAATTGTCGCAACTTAGAGCGGCTAAAAATGAAACAGCAACTGATAACGATAACAAAGTTAACGGTTATCTAATGTTTGCTTTCTTGGTATTTATTTACGGTATAACAATCTTTAGCTTTTACAAGTATACAAAAGTATTGTTGCCAGAAGCAGGTTCTGCTCATGGAGCTGAGTATGATAGCTTGATGTTTGTTTCAATGCTTATTATATTTATTGTACAAACAATAACTCAATTTTTATTACACTATTTTGCTTATAAATATCGTGGTGAAAAAGGTAAAAAGGCATTGTTTTATGCTGATAACCATAAACTAGAATTTATTTGGACAATTATTCCAGTAATAGTTTTAGCTGGATTAATCCTTTGGGGATTATACACGTGGACTAATATAATGGATATTAATGATGAGGACGATCCATTAATTGTAGAGCTTTATGCACAACAATTTAACTGGACAGCTAGATACGGTGGTGCAGATAATGTATTAGGTGAGGCAAACGTTAGAATGATTGATATTGATAAGGCTAATATTCTTGGTGTAGATGAGTCAGATCCTAATGGAGCTGATGATGTAATTGTTAAAGAATTACATTTACCAGTGGGAAGAAAAGTTAATTTCCATATGCGTTCTCAAGATGTATTACACTCAGCTTATATGCCTCACTTTAGAGCGCAAATGAATTGTGTACCAGGTATGATTACTCAATTCTCTTTTACACCTATAAAAACTACAGCAGAAATGCGTCAGGATCCTGATGTAATTGATAAGGTGAAAAGAGCTAATAAGATTAGAGCTAAAAAAGCTGCAGCAGGAGAGCCAAATAGTGATCCTTGGGAGTACGATTATATTTTACTTTGTAATAAAATTTGTGGTAAATCTCACTACAATATGCAAATGAAGATAATTGTTGAAACTCAAGAGGAGTACGACAAATGGATGGCTTCTCAGAAAACTTTTGGTGGTGAAACCGCTACAGGAGTTGCTGTAAAATAATTGATTTAAGAAACTAAGTTAACTAACAAAAATAGAATATCTGATTATGTCAGGAACACACGAACACGACGACGATCACGGACATCATCACAAAGAAACCTTCATTACTAAATATATATTTAGTATGGATCATAAGATGATTGCAAAGCAGTATTTAATTACTGGTTTAATTATGGGTTTCATTGGTATAGCAATGTCATTGTTATTTAGAATGCAATTGGCTTGGCCGGGTGAATCTTTTCCTTTATTTGAAGCTGTATTAGGTAAATGGGCACCAGGTGGTGTTATGGATGCTGATGTGTATTTAGCATTGGTAACTATGCACGGAACTATAATGGTTTTCTTTGTACTTACAGCAGGTTTAAGTGGGACATTTAGTAACTTACTTATTCCATTGCAAATTGGAGCTAGAGATATGGCTTCAGGATTGTTAAATATGATCTCTTATTGGTTATTTTTTACATCTGCAGTTATAATGGTTTGTTCTCTTTTTGTAGAGTCAGGACCAGCAGCGGCAGGTTGGACAATCTACCCTCCTTTGTCTGCATTACCTATGGCTCAATCGGGTTCTGGCGCAGGTATGACATTGTGGTTAGTATCTATGGCTATATTTATAGCATCATCTTTATTAGGATCATTAAACTATATTGTAACAGTTATTAACTTAAGAACAAAAGGTATGTCTATGACAAGATTACCTTTAACAACTTGGGCATTATTTGTTACTGCTATAATTGGTGTTGTTTCTTTCCCGGTTTTATTTTCAGCGGCATTGTTGTTAATTATGGATAGAAGTTTTGGAACATCATTCTTCTTATCAGATATATTTATACAAGGAGAGGTATTACACTATCAAGGTGGATCACCTGTATTATACGAACACTTATTTTGGTTCCTAGGACACCCAGAGGTATACATTGTAATTTTACCAGCAATGGGTATTGTATCTGATGTTATGGCAACAAATGCTCGTAAACCAATTTTTGGTTACAGAGCAATGATTATGTCAATTATTGCAATTGCATTCTTATCTACAATTGTATGGGGTCACCATATGTTTATTTCAGGTATGAATCCTTTCTTAGGTTCTGTATTTACATTTACAACTTTATTAATTGCAATACCATCTGCTGTAAAAGCATTTAACTGGATTACAACAATCTGGAAAGGTAACTTGCAAATGAATGTTGCAATGTTATTTTCAATCGGATTTGTTTCTACATTTATTACTGGTGGTTTAACTGGTATTATTTTAGGAGATAGTACATTAGATATTAACGTTCATGATACTTACTTTGTGGTAGCTCACTTCCACTTAGTAATGGGTATATCTGCTTTATATGGTTTATTGGCTGGTGTATATCACTGGTTCCCAAAAATGTTTGGTAAGATGATGAATAAAAACTTAGGTTATGTTCATTTCTGGATCACTGCTATTTGTGCTTACGGTGTTTTCTTTCCAATGCACTTTGTAGGTATGGCTGGTGTACCAAGACGTTATTATGAAAATACAGCATTCCCAATGTTTGATGAGCTTACTGATGTTAACATCTTAATAACAGTATTTGCTTTAATAGCCGGAGCTACTCAGTTGGTCTTTGTTGGTAACTTTATCTATAGTATTTTCTACGGTAAAAAGGCAGAGCAAAACCCTTGGAAAGCTACTACTTTAGAGTGGACAACTCCTGTAGAGCATGTTCACGGTAACTGGCCAGGTGCTATTCCTGAAGTTCACAGATGGGCATATGATTATAGTAAAACAAATGAAAACGGAGAATATGTAATACCAGGACAAGATTATGTTCCTCAAGTAGTACCTCTTCAAGCTGGTGAAGAAGAACTTACTCACTAGACTTCATAAAAATTATATAAGGCCTTTTAAAATTTATTTTAAAAGGCTTTTTTTTTGGCATCATTCTTGGCAATAATATATAGTTAAGCTGTATTTTAGTATCTTGTTTAACAACAAACACAAACCATTAAACACACCATATTTTGAAGCAAATTATTTTAAGTATACTGCTACTTACATCAGTAGTAAGTATCGCGCAGAAAAAACCAAAAATTAAAGGAAGTAAAACTGTTATTGAGGTAACTAATGAGTTGCCGCCTTTTAACTCCATTAAAATAGCTGATGATTTACGAATAGAGCTTAAAAAAGCAAGGGAAAACAGCTACACTTTTATAGGTGATGATAATCTTTTGGATGTTCTTAAGTTTGAGGTAACAGATAGTATATTAGAAATTAGTTCTTTTTATAGAATAGTCTCAAGAAAAAAACTAGTGCTAACAGTAAATTACATGGGATTAAATGGTATAACTATGTTAGATGGCCGTTTAGATATGAAGGATATTGTTACTACAGATTATTTAGATATTAATCTCCAAGGAAGTTCTAAGCTTAACTTAAATACGCTTGCTGATGTTGTTACTATTTCAATGTCTGGTAATAGCAATGCAGAACTTAATGTAGATTGTGACGAGTTAGTTATTAGTCAAGATCAAAAAAGTAACTTAGGGCTGTATTTAGAAGCACAAATGGCTAAAGTAACAATGCACGGTAATGCTGATAGTAAACTTGAGGGTGCAGCTACAGATTTGCATATAGATTTATTTGGTAATTCTCAACTAAGAGCAGAATCACTAAAAGGAACTTCTGTATCTGCAAACTTAGATGAATCTCCAGATGCTAGAATATTTGCCACAGAAAGCTTTGATTTATCATCTAAAGGTAGCTCTAAAACATATTTGTACGGCACTCCTAAAATTACAATTACAGACTTTTTAAACGCATCTCAATTAATTAAAAAGGAATAGATTATTTTCTAATTAGAAAGCTTTCAATTTCTAGTATCTTTGTTAGACTATGAATGAAAACCTAGACCCAACATCAGAAAATTTTTCTTCTGAAGAATTTGATATAGAAAGAGCATTAAGACCCTTAAGTTTTGATGATTTTGCTGGTCAAGATCAAGTTTTAGAAAACCTAAAAGTTTTTGTAGAAGCTGCTAACCAGAGAGGAGAGGCTTTGGATCATACTCTTTTTCACGGACCTCCAGGTTTAGGGAAAACTACATTGGCTCATATTTTAGCTAATGAGTTAGGTGTTGGTATAAAAGTTACATCTGGACCAGTTTTAGATAAACCAGGAGATTTAGCAGGTTTGCTTACGAACTTAGATGAAAGAGATGTTCTTTTTATTGATGAAATACATAGACTTAGTCCTATTGTAGAAGAATACTTATACTCTGCAATGGAAGATTATAAAATTGATATAATGATAGAGTCAGGCCCAAATGCACGCTCTGTACAAATAAATTTAAACCCTTTTACCCTTATTGGTGCAACAACACGTTCTGGGCTTTTAACGGCTCCTATGAGGGCTCGTTTTGGTATTCAGAGTAGATTACAATATTATACAACAGAATTATTGTCTACTATAGCAGAACGTAGTGCAGAAATTTTAAATGTACCTATAGATTTAGAAGCTGCAATAGAAATAGCGGGTAGAAGTAGAGGTACACCTAGAATTTGTAATGCATTGTTGAGACGAGTAAGAGATTTTGCGCAGATAAAAGGCAATGGTAAAATTGATATAGAAATTTCTAGGTTTGGACTAAATGCATTAAATGTAGATGCACATGGTTTAGACGAGATGGATAATAAAATATTAACCACTATTATAGATAAATTTAAAGGTGGCCCAGTAGGTATTACTACATTAGCAACCGCAGTATCTGAAAGTGCAGAAACTATAGAAGAGGTATACGAACCTTTTTTAATACAACAAGGCTTTATTATGCGTACACCTCGTGGTAGAGAAGTAACAGAATTGGCGTACAAACATTTAGGTAGAATTAAGGGAAGTGTGCAAGGAGGTCTGTTTTAACTACCACGCATTTTCCCAATCTTTCCATACAACTTCAAAACCTTTGCTTTGCAACATTTGTGCAATAGTTTCTGTGCTACGTTCATCAGAAATTTCAAACTGTTCTAAAGATTGTGGTTCTACAACATAACCTCCAGGATTTGTTTTAGACTCTGCGCTTATAGACGTTATTCCTAAGTTGATAATGTTGTTTCTAAATTTTTCACTTTCTCTGGTAGACATAGATAGCTCAACATCTTCGTCTAACAAACGATAAGCACATATCAGCTGTGCTAAATCTGCATCTTCCATTACTACTTTTGGTTCTAAACCACCCGTATGTGGTCTAAGTCTAGGAAACGAGATAGAATATTTAGTTTGCCAATAGGTTTTTTGTAGATATTGTAAATGCAAAGCAGTAAAAAAACTGTCTGCTCGCCAATCTTCCAATCCAAATAAAGCACCTACACCAATTTTATGTACGCCAGCTTTGCCTAAACGGTCTGGTGTTTCTAGCCTGTAATCAAAATTAGACTTTTTACCTTTAGGGTGGTGTTTTTTATATTCGTCTCTGTGGTAGGTTTCTTGGTACACCAAAACGGCGTACAAGCCATTTTCTACAAGCAATTCATACTCGTCTTGGTCTAATGGTTGTACTTCTATGGTAATATTAGCAAACTCTTTTTTTAACAGTTTAATAGCATTATTTATGTAGTCTACACCAACAGTTTTATTTGCTTCACCAGTTACTAATAAAATATGGTTATACCCTTTGCTACGTAAAAAGGTAGCTTCCTTTAAAATTTCTGCGTCAGTTAGCGTACGCCTAGGTATTTTGTTTGTTAAGCTAAAACCGCAGTAAGTACATATGTTTTGGCACTCATTACTTAAATACATTGGCGCATACATTTGCATTGTATTACCAAAGCGTTTTTTAGTTAATGCACTACTCATTTGTGCCATTTGCTCTAAGTATGGCTTTGCAGCAGGGGAAATTAACACTTTAAAGTCTTCTAGATTACGTTTGTTACTTTGTAAAGCGGCTTCTACGTCTGTGCTGGTTTTACTGTAAATATCAGCAACAATGTTGTCCCAACTATACTTATTAAAAAGTGATGTAAAATTACTCATTTAAAAAAGAGGTTAAAGGTGAGCTTGCTTCTGCAGTTTGTTTTATTGGAGCTAGCTTTGCATTGTAAGCCAAACGACCAGCCTCTACAGCTAATTTAAATGCGTTTGCCATTGCAGTTGGGTTTTGTGATACGGCAATTGCAGTATTTACCAAAACTGCATCTGCACCTAGTTCCATAGCGTGTGCTGCGTGTGACGGTGCTCCTATGCCTGCATCTACAATTACAGGAACGTTACTTTGTGCTATAATTATTTCTAAAAAATCTACTGTTTTTAATCCTTTGTTGCTACCAATTGGTGCGCCCAATGGCATTACGCATTGTACGCCTACATCTTCTAAACGTTTGCATAGAACAGGATCTGCGTGTATGTAAGGCATAACTACAAAGCCTTGTTTTACCAATTCTTCTGCAGCTTTTAAAGTTTCTATAGGATCTGGCAGCAAGTATTTTGGGTCTGGATGAATTTCTAATTTTACCCAGTTAGTTTCTAAAGCTTCTCTAGATAATTGAGCAGCAAAAACTGCTTCTTTTGCTGTACGCACGCCAGAGGTGTTTGGTAAAAGGTTTATTCTAGAATGATTTAAGTGTGATAAAATATCGTCATCTTCATCTGCTACATCTACGCGTTTTAACGCAACTGTAACTAGTTCACTTTCTGATGCTAGTAAAGCATTTTTCATTACGGCTGAAGAACTAAATTTTCCTGTTCCGGTAAATAGTCTTGATGAAAACTCTTTGTCTGCTATTATTAAATTATCCTTCATCGTTTTTATTTTTATCAAACTTATACACTTGCTCTTGTGTTGCAGGTGTGCTTAAAATTTTATTTAAAGTGGCAATGTTGTTAAAATTGCTTGTAATTTCTGTTGATGCTGCAATACCGTAAATTCCTGTTTTTAATAACTCAGGAACGTCTGCTATAGTAATGCCGCCAATGGCAATTATTGGAGTATTTGTTTTTAACTCATCTATAATTGCTTGGTATCCTTGTAAGCCTAAAGTTGGACTTAAATTTTGCTTTGTTGTGGTAAATTTAAATGGGCCTAAACCAATATAATCTACTTCTTTTTTTAATAAGTTTTCACAATCTTCTAAGGTGTTTGCAGTACCGCCAATACTAATCCATTTTCCTAAATGCTCACGTGCTTCTAATGGGCAAGCATCTGTTTTTCCTAAATGCACACCATCTGCATTTACTTCTTTGGCAATTTTATAATGATCGTTAATAATTAATCTAGTCTGAAAATGAGAAGTTATTTCTTTGGCCTTTAAAGCAGTTTGCAATAAGGTTTCTTCGTCTATATTTTTTAGGCGTAATTGTACCCAATCTGCACCAGAAGAACATGCTTTTTGTATGTTAGCCAAATGCATTTCTGGAGTATCGCCTTGGCTTATATAATGTAATTTACTAATCATTATTTCTGTTTTTTAGGCTAGTAATGTAAGCCTCATTTATTTGCTTAAATGCTTCTAAAGGATTTTTGCTATTCCAAACTCCTCCTAAAACGCCAATTCCTTTGTAACCTAATGTGTTAAATTTGCTAAGGTTTTCTGCAGTAACCCCTCCCATACCAACAATTGTTTTGTTTATATGATTTACATTAAAGCCACGCCCTTTATAACCTTTTTTTGATATGGAATTAAAAACAGGGCTAAGCAGGTGATAATCAAACTCAAAATAACAACTGTTTAATTCTTCTGGATCATGAAATGAAGAACTTATGGTTTTGCTAAACATATTTAAGTCTTTAAAATACCGTGTAGGATTGTCTATAGTATCTCTACGTTTTTGTTCTTGAAAATGAATACCTTTTAAGTTGTAACTATTTATTAGCTCATGATGGTGATATATAATAACACGGTTGTAGTATTCTGGTTTTATTTTGTTTAGATACTCTTTATGCTGCTTTAAGTCTTTAAAAGGTTTTCTTAAATGATAATATTGTAGCCCAGCGTTAAATAGTTGATGAAGTATTTCTATTTCGTTAGGTACATCTTCTTCTGGTGCTATAAGTACAATCATTTTATTAGGTTTTTTTTAAGTTAGGGATTGTAGTGGCATCCTTTTGCTTTTTTTTAGCAAAAGATATAACGGAAAGCCCGCCTACGCCTTACTTAGTAAAAGGCGTAGGAACTTCCACTTTATATTACAAATACACTTCTGATCCTTTTTCTTTAAACTCTTTAGATTTTTCTTCCATTCCTTTTGCAATAACTTCGTTGTCGTCTGCAATTTTGTTTTCGGCAGCAAAGTCTCGTACTTCCTGAGATATCTTCATAGAACAGAATTTTGGTCCGCACATAGAGCAAAAATGAGCAACTTTAGCGCCTGCAGCAGGTAAGGTTTCATCATGGTACTCACGAGCACGTTCTGGATCTAGTCCTAAATTAAACTGATCTTCCCAACGGAACTCAAAACGCGCCATACTTAAGGCATTGTCTCTGTGCTGAGAACCCGGATGACCTTTGGCTAAATCTGCAGCATGAGCCGCTAATTTATAGGTGATAACACCTACGCGCACATCTTCTTTATTTGGTAAGCCTAAATGCTCTTTTGGTGTAACGTAGCACAGCATTGCGCAGCCGTACCAGCCAATCATTGCAGCACCAATACCAGATGTAATATGGTCGTAACCTGGAGCAATATCTGTAGTTAAAGGGCCTAAGGTGTAAAAAGGAGCTTCGTCACAAACTTCAATTTGTTTTTCCATATTTTCTTTAATCATGTGCATTGGCACGTGACCTGGACCCTCTATAAAACACTGTACTTCATGCTTGCGAGCAATCTGAGTTAATTCTCCTAGTGTTTCTAATTCTGCAAATTGTGCTTCGTCATTAGCATCTGCTACAGAGCCAGGACGTAAGCCGTCTCCTAATGAAAAAGAAACATCGTATTGTTTTAATATTTCGCAAATATCCTCAAAATGAGTATATAAAAAACTTTCTTTATGGTGAGCTAAACACCATTTTGCCATAATAGAACCACCACGAGAAACTATGCCTGTAACACGTTTTGCAGTCATTGGTACGTAGCGTAATAAAACACCTGCGTGAATGGTAAAATAATCTACACCTTGTTCTGCTTGTTCTATTAAAGTGTCTCTAAAAATTTCCCAAGTTAAATCCTCGGCAACACCGTTTACTTTTTCTAAAGCTTGGTAAATTGGTACGGTGCCTACTGGTACTGGTGAGTTACGTATGATCCACTCACGAGTTTCATGAATGTTTTCTCCGGTAGATAAATCCATGATATTATCTGCTCCCCAGCGGCAAGCCCAAACTGCTTTTTCTACTTCTTCTTCTATAGATGAAGTTACTGCAGAGTTACCAATATTTGCGTTTATTTTAACCAAGAAGTTACGACCTAAAATCATAGGTTCTGCTTCTGGATGATTTATGTTTGATGGTATAATTGCACGACCTCTAGCAACTTCACTACGTACAAATTCTGGAGTAATTTTTTCTGGAATATTAGCACCAAAATGTTCGCCTTTGTGTTGTTTTCTTATTTCGGTCATTTCATCTATTCGTTGGTTTTCACGAATAGCTATGTACTCCATTTCTGGAGTAATAATTCCTTTTTTTGCGTAGTGTAATTGTGTTACGTTTTGTCCTTTTTTTGCGCGTAGCGGTTTTTTTAAAAGTTTAAAACGCATATGGTCTAAACTAGCATCGTTTAAACGCTCGTTACAATATTCTGAAGAAAACGAAGCTAACTCTTCTACATCTCCACGCTTTTTAATCCAAGGTTCTCTAATACGTTCTATACCGCTGTGTATATCAATTTCTTTGTTTGGATCTGTATAAGGACCAGAAGTATCATAAACCGTTACGGGTTCATTAGGTGTTTTCTTTTTGGTCATAGAGTCTACAGTATCGCTTAATGCAATTTCTCGCATTGCAACTTTAATTTCTGGATGTAATTTACCAGAAACATATACTTTTTTAGAACTAGGAAATGGTTGTCTTGTAATACCGTTTTGCTTAGGTGCGGTGTCTTTCTTTTTCATTATAAATCTTTTAAGTTTTTAGGTTACCCTCCTTGAGCAGGACGTATTAGTAATACATTGTCATGGGGTTGTAAAATGGTAGAACTCCAGCTGCTTTTTGGTATTACACCGCCGTTAATGGCAATGGCAACACCAAAAATGGTTATTTCTAGAGTTTTTATTAGTTGAGACACATTAGTTTCTCTAGGAATTAAGTGCTCTTTGTTATTTACGTTTATGGGTATCATAACGATACATTTTAAGTGCTAGGTTATAGCGTTAAAAAATCCAACTAAATCGTAAACTGTGTGTGAAAATGCATTCTCCAGAAACGGAAAAAACACTAAAAGATAGAAATCATAAAAAGAATTCAACTTTTCCCTTCGGCTGTACTAACAGCATCAGGTTCAAAGGGTATTTCTCAGTTCTTAAAAAGAACACCCCTAAAGTTTACATAACAAATGTATTAAATAAATTATGATAAGACCTAATAAAAAATAAAACTATTATAAGAAAAAGATGACTTATTGATTTTTAAAATAGTTGTAAGTAGCTAGCTGAGATTGTACTATGGTGTTATTGTTTGTAACATAATTATTTTTTTGATCAGCGTCTATAATTCTTGCTTTTACATTGTCTGATAGCTGAATATTTAAAATGTCTTTTACTATTTTAAAATTCTCTTTATCCTTTATAGGGGTAATTACTTCTATTCTGTGAGATAGGTTGCGCGTCATCCAATCTGCAGATCCAATAAAAAGTTTTTCGTCTCCGTTATTTCCAAAAAGGTAAACTCGCCCATGCTCTAAATATCTGTCTAAAATACTGGTAATTGTAATGTTCTCGCTCTGGCCCTTTATGCCAGGAACTAAACAACAAATCCCGCGAATTAACAACCGTATTTGTACACCAGCATTGCTGGCTTTGTAAAGTAGTTGAATCATTTTTTTATCTTCAAGGCTGTTCATTTTTAAGACAATTAAGCCTTTTTTGCCAGCTTGTGCTAATTCAATTTCTTTTTCTACCATAGTAGAAAATATATGCCTAGATGTAAAAGGAGATATAAGTAGTTTTTTGGCTTTAGGAACAATTAAAACACCTTCTAAAACCAGAAAAACACGATTTAACTCTTTACATATTTTGCTATTTGCCGTCATTAAGCCAAAGTCGGTATATAGCTTAGCCGTTTTTTCGTTAAAATTGCCTGTTCCAATGTAACTATAGGTTTTAAGTTTGCCCTTAATCTCTTTTTCTATGTATAAGATTTTAGAGTGTACTTTAATTCCTGGATAGCTGTAAATTACCTTTGCACCATTTTCTTTAAATATTTTACCCCATCTTAAATTGTTATCCTCATCAAACCTTGCTTTTGCCTCAATAAAAATAATTACATTTTTACCTGCTTTTGCAGCTTTTGCAATAGCAGTATTTAGCCTAGATGTTTTTGCTAAACGATACAAAGTCATTTTTATGGTCTTTACCTCTGGAGAAACAGCAGCTTCTTCTAATAATTTTATAACGGGCTCAAAAGATTGATACGGATAATGTATAAGTTGATCTTTTGCTTCTATGGCGTCAAAAACAGAGTTGTATTTAGTTAGCAAAGAATGGGGAATAGGCTCTAGGTTTACGTTGTTTAGTTTCTTTTTTGTTGGATTTGGGAAACTAAAGAAATCTTTAAAATTATGATAAACACCGCCAAAAATAATATCTGTGTTGTATATGTCTAATGCATTTTTAACAGCTTCTAAAAGTGCAATTGGAGCGCTTGCGTCTATAAGTGCACGTGTTGCTTGCCCTGTTTTTCTTTTAGGTAATGCATCAAGAATTTTTTGCATTAGATCTCCAGAGAATTCATCTTCAATATACAGTTCTGCATCTCTAGAAATTTTTAAAGCATAGTACTCTTTACTGTTTTTGTTTAAGAGGTTGTGTTTTAAAATGTCATCTAAAAAAGTAATGTAAAATGTTTGGTCTGTAGATGGAAAAACAACAAAGCGTGGTTGGTTGTCAGGTATCTCAACTAATTCTATTTGTTCTTCTTCTTTTAAAGCAACTAAGTATGATGCTTCATTTTTTGCAAAAATTGAATTTTTAATAGAGCTGGGGCCAGTTTGTATATCTACTGTATTTTTTAAATTAGAACTATAATAATCCTCTGCATATAGTTTTTGTTGTTTGTTAAAATCTTTAAAATTAATTAAGTGAATATTTTCCTTTTTTAAATCGGGAATAATTTCATCTAAAAAAGCACTTCCAAATTCTTGTTGTTGTTGGTTAACTTGTTTTTTAATTTCTGCAAGTACCTTGTTTGGTTTAGTTATTAATTTTTTACGCAGTGGTTTTTCTAAGTCTTTTATTTGTCTAATGTCAGATACACGAACTTTAAAAAACTCATCTAAATTAGAAGAAAAAATTGCTAAAAATTTTATACGCTCATACAGCGGATTTCTTTTGTCTTTAATTTCTTGTAAAACTCGATGGTTAAAACGTAACCAAGATAAATCTCTGTGGTAATATTTAGAATTGAAAAGCTTGCTCATAAATAGTAAAATAGGCAATTTATATGTTTTGCAATAAAGATATGTAAGTATTTTGTTAAGTTATTGCTTTTGCAAGTGCGTTTGTTAGTATTAGCATCACTAAATAATTTTTTATTACTAGTAAAACTTTAAATTTGCTATGTGATGTTACCTATTGTACATAAAGAAAATGCAACGACTTTGATAAAAGAAGAAGCCAAACGACTAGGTTTTATTTCTTGTGGAGTTTCTAAAGCTGAGTTTTTAGAGGAAGAAGCTCCTCGTTTAGAGAGTTGGTTAAACAAAAATATGAATGGGCAAATGTCTTATATGGAAAACCATTTTGACAAACGTCTAGATCCAACTAAATTAGTTGATGGTTCTAAATCTGTAATATCATTACTGCTAAATTATTATCCAGAGGCTACTCAAAATGATGATGCTTTAAAGATTTCTAAATATGCTTACGGTCAAGATTATCATCACGTTATAAAATCTAAACTAAGAGCATTGCAGGAGTTTATTACCGACAATATTGGTGAGGTAGAGGGTAGGGCGTTTGTAGATTCTGCTCCTGTTTTAGACAAAGCTTGGGCGGCAAAAAGCGGTTTGGGTTGGATAGGTAAAAACAGTAACCTAATAACTCAAAGAGTAGGTTCTTTTTATTTTATAGCAGAGTTAATTGTAGATATAGAATTGGCTTACGATAGTGCTGTAACAGACCATTGTGGTACCTGCACCGCTTGTATAGATGCTTGCCCTACGCAGGCAATTGTAGATCCTTATGTTGTGGATGGTAGCAAGTGTATATCTTATTTTACCATAGAATTAAAAAATGAAATTCCTGCTGAGGTTAGAGGTAAGTTTGATGATTGGATTTTTGGTTGCGATGTTTGCCAAGATGTATGTCCTTGGAATAAGTTTTCTAAACCACACAATGAGCCCTTATTTAATCCGCATCCAGATTTATTATCTATGACCAAAAAAGACTGGGAAGAGATAACAGAAGATGTTTTTAGAAAAGTGTTTAAGAAATCTGCAGTGAAGCGTACTAAATTTTCGGGATTACAACGCAACATAGATTTTTTAGAATAATATTATAATTTAATTGCTGGGATACCCGTAAATTTGCATCTTAAAATTAGAAACAATGAGCAACGAGAAGAATAGAAGAGAGGCTTTAATTTACCACGCAAAACCGCAACCAGGTAAAATAAAAATTGTTCCTACTAAGCCTTATGCAACACAAAGAGACTTAGCATTGGCATACTCTCCGGGCGTAGCAGAGCCTTGTTTAGAAATAGAAAAAGATAAAGAAAACGCATATAAATATACATCTAAAGGTAATTTAGTTGCTATAATCTCTAATGGTACAGCTGTTTTAGGGTTAGGAGACATAGGTCCTGAAGCATCTAAACCAGTAATGGAAGGAAAAGCCTTATTGTTTAAGATATTTTCTGATATTGATGGTGTAGATATAGAGGTTGATACTAAAGATGTAGATAAATTTGTAGAAACTGTAAAGATGATAGCACCTACTTTTGGTGGTATTAATTTAGAAGATATAAGTGCACCTGCTGCTTTTGAGATTGAGCGTAGATTAAAAGAGGAATTAGATATTCCTGTAATGCATGATGACCAACACGGTACAGCAATTATTTCTGCTGCGGCATTATTAAATGCACTGGAAATTGCTGGTAAAAAAATTGATGAAGTACGTATTGTAATAAGTGGAGCAGGTGCTGCTGCTGTATCTTGTACAAGATTGTATAAGGCTTTTGGAGCTAAAGATGAAAATATTGTAATGCTAGATAGTAAAGGTGTTATAAGGTCTGATAGAGACAATTTATCTAAAGAAAAAGCGGAGTTTGCATCAGACAGAAAAATAGATACTTTAGATGAAGCAATGGTAGATGCAGATGTTTTTGTAGGCTTATCTATAGCAGATATTGTTTCTCCAGAGATGTTGATTTCTATGGCTAAAAAACCTATTGTTTTTGCAATGGCTAATCCTAATCCAGAGATAAATTATGATTTAGCTGTAAAAACAAGAAAAGATATTATTATGGCTACAGGAAGGTCTGACCATCCTAACCAAGTAAACAATGTTTTAGGGTTTCCTTTTATTTTTAGAGGAGCTTTAGATGTAAGAGCTACGGGTATTAATGAAGCTATGAAAATGGCTGCGGTTAAAGCAATAGCTAAATTGGCAAAAGAGCCAGTACCAGAACAAGTAAATATTGCATACGGAGAAACAAGGCTAACTTTTGGTGAAGATTATATTATTCCTAAGCCTTTTGATCCAAGATTAATAGCAGAAATTCCTTTAGCTGTAGCAAAGGCTGCTATGGATAGTGGTATTGCAAAACAGCCTATTGAAGATTGGGATAAGTATAAAGAAGAATTAATTAGACGTTCTGGTAATGACAATAAAGTTGTACGTTTATTACACAACAGAGCAAAAGTAAATCCTAAAAGAATTGTATTTGCAGAAGCAGATCATTTAGATGTGTTAAAAGCAGCTCAAATTGCATACGAAGAAGGTATTGCAGAGCCAATTTTATTAGGTAAAAAAGAAACTATTTTAGAGCTTAAGGCAGAATTAGAGTTTGATGCAGACGTGCAAATTATAGATACTAAAGCAACAGAGTCTAAAGGGCAACGTACATTATACGCTACTAAGTTTTGGGAAAACAGAAAACGTAAAGGAGTTACGTTTTACTACGCCAAAGCTAAAATGAGAGAGCGTAACTATTTTGGCTCTATGATGGTAGAAGTTGGTGATGCAGATGGTATGATTTCTGGTTATTCTAGAGCATACCCAACAGTGGTAAAACCAGTTTTTGAAGTTATTGGTAGAGCATCTAATGTGCAAAAAGTGGCAACGGTTAATATTATGGTTACAGACAAGGGACCTTTATTTGTTGCAGATACCTCTATAAACATTAATCCTAATGCAGAAGAATTAGCAGATATAGCTTTAATGACGGCTAATGTGGCTAAAACTTTTGGTTTTGATCCTGTAATAGCAATGACGTCTTATGCAAACTTTGGCTCTTCTAGTGCTCCAAATGCAGTAAAGGTTAGGAAGGCTGTAGAGATTCTTCATAGAGATCATCCAGAAATGGTTGTAGATGGTGAAATTCAGATGGATTTTGCTCTAAACAAAGAGTTGTTACAAAGTCAGTTTCCTTTTTCTAAATTAGCAGGAAAAAAAGTAAACACTTTTATTTTTCCAAATTTAGAGTCGGCAAACATTACATATAAATTGCTTAAAGAGTTAAATGATGCAGATTCTATTGGACCAATTATGTTGGGTTTACGTAAATCTGTACATATTCTTCAATTAGGAGCAGATGTAGACGAGATGGTAAATATGACCGCAGTGGCTGTTATAGATGCACAAGAGAGAGAGAAAAGAAAAAAGGCTAAAAACAATCAGTAAATAAATAATACAAACCAACCTATACCATTCATATGATTACACATTTAAGAGGGAAATTAGTAGAGAAAAATCCAACATTTTTAGTAATTGAGTGTAATGGTGTAGGTTACTTTGTAAACATATCACTGCATACTTTGTCTAAGGTGACAGATGCAGAAAATATACAGTTGTATACACATTTACAAGTTAAAGAAGATTCGCATACATTGTTTGGTTTTGCAGAAAAATCTGAGCGAGAAATTTTTAGATTATTAATTTCTGTTTCAGGAATTGGACCTAGTATTGCGCGAACAATGTTGTCATCGTTATCACCAGCTCAGGTGAGAGATGCAATTGCTGGTGGAGATGTGGCAACAATACAGTCTGTAAAAGGTATTGGAGCAAAAACTGCACAACGTGTTATTTTAGATTTAAAAGATAAAGTATTAAAAATATACGATATTGATGAAGTTTCTACTTCTTCAAACAATACAAATAAAGAAGAAGCGTTATCTGCTTTAGAGGTTCTTGGTTTTGTTCGCAAACAAGCAGAGAAAACCGTTGACAAAGTTGTTAGTCAGGACCCAACATTAAGCGTTGAAAACATTATTAAGTTGGCGCTGAAAAATTTGTAATAAGTTTGAGAACAGGGGCAAAACAAAATCTTTCACCATTATATAGGTTTGTATTTATATGTGTGCTTTTTTTAGGTGCAACAACTTTTGCGTTTGCGCAAGATGGTGAACAAGAACAGGAACAAGATTCAGTAAAAACAGGTGTGGCGCTTGGTAAAATAGCGTTGCCAAACCCTAATAGTATTGTTTCTAAATATACATACGATCCAGACTTAGATAAGTATGTTTACTCAGAAAAAGTAGGAGAGTTTAATATAAGTTATCCTATTTACTTAACCCCAGATGAATATTTTGAGTTGGCTCGTAAAGAGGGAATGAAAAACTATTTTAAAGAAAAAGCAGATGCTTTTTCTGGTAAAAAAGCGGGTAGTGAAGAGGCTAGAAAAAACTTATTGCCTAATTTTTATGTAAATAATAATTTTTTTCAATCAATATTTGGTGGTAATACTATAGAAGTTATTCCAACAGGTTCTGTTGCTATGGATTTGGGTGTTATTTGGCAAAAAAATGATAACCCGTCTTTATCTCCAAGACAGCGTACTAATACGTCTTTTGATTTTGACCAGCAGATACAACTTAGTATGCTGGGTAAAATTGGAGAAAGATTGCAAGTTAGTGCAGATTATAATACAGAGGCAACTTTTGATTTTCAGAATTTAGTAAAACTAGACTATACGCCTACAGAGGATGATATTATACAAAAAATAGAAGTTGGTAATATTAGTATGCCGTTAAACAGCTCTTTAATTACAGGAGCACAAAGTTTATTTGGTGTTAAAACACAGCTTCAATTTGGTAAAACATTGGTTACGGCAGTTTTATCAGAACAAAGATCTCAAAACAATACTGTTGTTGCGCAAGGTGGCGGTACAGTAGAAGAATTTTCTTTTTCAGCCTTAGATTATGATGAAGATAAACACTTTTTTTTAGCGCAATATTTTAGAGATAATTATGATGCTGCTTTAGAGAACTATCCATACATACGTAGTCAAGTACAAATTACAAGGTTAGAGGTTTGGGTAACCAACAGAAGGCAAGAGACATTAAATGTTAGAAATGTAGTTGCAGTACAAGATTTAGGTGAATCTAATTCTGGCCAAACAAGAATTGGTAAAAGTGGTGGTGCGCCAGCAGGTTTTTTTAACGCTAGTACTGCAGATAATTTACCATTTAACAATGCCAATGACTATGATCCTGCTTTAATAGGTAATGGTGGTGCTCTTACTAATCAAATTAGAGACATAGCAACTGTACAAGCTGGTTTTAATGTACCTGGATATACAGTTAACCAGGGTTTTGATTATACAATTTTAGAAAACGCAAGAAAATTAGATATTGGTAAGGGTGAGTATACATTTAACTCTCAATTAGGTTATATTTCATTAAGTCAGCGCTTAAGTAATGATGAGGTTTTAGGGGTGGCCTTTCAATATACCTACCAAGGAAAGGTTTATCAAGTTGGTGAATTTGCAAATGGAGGCTTAGAGGCAACATCTGTTTCTGCAGGTGCTACACCAATAGTAGAAAATAATACGTTAATTTTAAAATTACTTAAAAGTAATATTACTGCCGTGCAAGATCCTATCTGGGATTTAATGATGAAAAACATTTATAACACAGGCGCATATCAGTTAAGTCAAGAAGATTTTAAATTAAATATTTTATATACAGACCCAACTCCAAGAAACTATATTACTCCAGTTGCAGAAGGTGCAGGTTCTGGTTGGCCAACAACTCCAAAACCATTACAAGAGCGTATTTTATTAGATGTTTTTAACTTAGATAGGTTAAATGCTTACAATGATGTACAGTCTGGTGGAGATGGATTTTTTGATTATGTAGAAGGTTTAACAATAGACTCTCAGAACGGAAATATAATGTTTACAAAAGTGGAACCTTTTGGAGAATATATTTTTAATGAATTGGGTGGTGGTGTTTATGATGTAGAAAATGATCAAGGTTATAATGATAACCAAAAAAAGTATGTGTTTAGAAATATGTATTCACGTACAAAGTCTGCTGCTCTAGAAGATGCAGATAAAAACAAATTTTTAATAAAAGGTAAATATAAGTCTGCTGGTATAAATGGTATTCCTATTGGAGCATTTAATGTGCCAAGAGGTTCTGTGCGTGTTACTGCAGGAGGTAGGCAATTGCAAGAAGGTATAGATTACACTGTAAATTACTCTGCCGGAACAGTACAAATTTTAGATCCAAGTTTAGAGGCTAGTAATACGCCAATAAATATATCTGTAGAAAATAATGCTGTATTTGGTCAGCAAACAAGACGATTTACAGGGGTAAATGTAGAGCATCAGTTTAACGATAAATTTGTTCTGGGAGCTACATTTTTAAATTTAAATGAGCGTCCCCTTACTCAAAAATCATCTTACGGTGTAGAACCTGTAAATAATACAATGTTTGGTTTAAATGGTAATTTCTCTACAGAAATTCCGTTTTTAACTAGATTGGTAAATAAGTTGCCAAATATAGATACAGATGTGCCGTCTAATTTATCGGTACGTGGTGAGGTTGCTTTTTTAAAGCCTAATTCTCCTAAAAATGCAAATTTTGAAGGAGAAACAACTACCTATATAGATGATTTTGAAGGTGCACAATCTTTAATAGATATCCGATCTTCTTTGGGGTGGTATTTAGCAAGTACGCCATTAGAGTTTGCGGATCCAAGCGGACAATTATATGGTAGCGCTCCAAATGATACAGAAAACTTAAGAAATGGTTTTGGTAGAGCTAAAATGGCTTGGTATTCTATAGATCGTCTTTTTTATTCTAACCAAAGACCTTCTGGTATTAATGATAATGATATTTCTTTAAACGCAACTAGAAGAGTTTTTATAGATGAGGTTTTTCCTAAGGTAGAGATTGCACAAGGACAAACAACAACTCAGGGGACTTTAGATTTGGCATACTATCCAAATCAAAAAGGACCTTATAATAACAATGCGGATTTTAGTACAGAAGCGCCAGAAGAAAAATGGGCAGGTATTATGCGCCCAATGAGTAGTACAAATTTTGAGCAAGCAAATGTTGAGTTTGTTCAGTTTTGGGTTTTAGATCCTTACGTGGATGGAGAAACAACTAGTCAGGGAGAATTGGTTTTTAATATTGGTAATATCTCAGAAGATATTTTAAAAGATGGAAAAAAACAATATGAAAACGGATTGCCAGGTGTTAGTAGTAATGACTTGGTGTCTGAAACATCGTGGGGGAAAGTACCAGCAACACAATCTTTAGTGTATGCTTTTGATGCAGAAGAAAATAATAGAACATTACAAGATTTAGGGTATGATGGTTTAAGTGATGCAGATGAGTCATCTATATTTACAAACAACCCAGCTAATGACCCTGCTTTAGATAACTATGAATATTATTTAAATAAGGACGGTAGTATTTTAGAACGCTATATTAATTATAATAATCCACAAGGAAATTCACCTATACAGGTTACAAATACTAACCGTGGGTCTACAACGTTACCAGATGTAGAAGATATAGATAGAGATTTAACAATGAATACTGTAAACAGTTACTATGAGTACAGAATTCCTATTAAGCCTAATACCTCTATAAATGACAAGTACGTTACAGATATAAAAGAAGGGCAAACACCAACGTTGCCAAATGGTAGTGTTTTAAATAGAAGATGGATACAGTATAAAATTCCGTTAAGTGATTTTTCTGATGCTATTGGAGGTATTACAGATTTTAGATCTATTAGTTTTATGCGTATGTATTTAACTGGCTTTTCTGATAATGTAGTAATGCGTTTTGCAACATTAGATTTGGTACGAGGAGATTGGCGTACATATACAAAATCTTTAGAGCCAGACGTAGATAATAACCCTGATGATGATGGTACTTTTGTAGACGTTGCAACAGTAAATATAGAAGAAAACAACACACGTTCTCCAATTATTTATGACCTGCCTCCTGGTTTACGTAGAGAACAGTTAAATAATAACAATACAATTGTACAGCAAAACGAACAATCGCTTTCTTTTAAAATTGAAAATTTAGAGCCTCAAGATTCTAGGGGTGTATTTAAAAATGTAGATGTAGATATTAGACAGTATGAGCGTCTTAAAATGTTTATTCACGCAGAAGAAATTTTAGAAACAGATTTTCCTGATGGAGAAAGACCATTAGTAGGTTTTTTAAGAATAGGAACAGATTTTAGTCAGAATTTTTATCAAATAGAAGTTCCATTAGAATTTACTGCACACGGAGAGAGTGATAGAGAAAAGATTTGGCCAGATGATAATGAGATATTAATAGAGTTGGCTGACTTAAACAAAATAAAATCTTATGGTATAGCCGGACAAACACTAAATCAAATTAATTATTACGAAATTATAGATGGTGAAGTTGTTCCTGTAAATGAGTTTGATGCTCGCCAACCCGGTGTAATGCGTATTGGTTTAAGAGGAAACCCGTCATTAGGAAGTATACGTAGTATGATGGTGGGTGTTAAAAATACAGATGATGCTCCTGCACGTGGAGAAGTTTGGTTTAATGAGCTTCGTTTAGCAGGTTTAGATAGCAAAGGAGGATGGGCAGCAATTGGAGCTGTAGATTTAAATTTTGCAGATTTTGCAGATGTATCTGTAACAGGTAGTAAAAGTACTTCTGGTTTTGGAGGTATAGATCAAATGCCTAATGAGCGTGCAAGAGAAGATGCTATGTCTTACGATGCTGTTACTAATATTAATTTAGGTCAGTTATTGCCTAAAAAGTTAGGAATACAATTACCATTTAATTACGGAATTTCTGAGCAGTTAATTACACCAGAGTTTGATCCTGTTTATGACGATTTAAAATTAGAAGATAGAATTGCGGCTGCACAATCTAAAGAAGATGCAGACGCTATAGAAGAACAAGCACAAGATTACACAAAAAGAACAAGTATAAACTTTATTGGAGTTCGTAAAAATAGAAGTGAAGAAGCAGATGCTAATTTTTACGACGTAGAAAACTTTACGTTTAACTATTCTTATAACGAAACAAATCACAGAGATTTTGAAGTTGCTAAATTAAAAGATCAAAATGTGGTGGCAGGCTTAACATATGCACACAATTTTGAGCCAGTAGAAATTGCACCTTTTGCTAAAAAAGATTCTTTATTTACAGGTAAATACTTAAAGTGGTTAAAAGATATCAATTTAAACTTGTTGCCAACTAGTATTGCGGTAAATTCAAATATTAACCGTCAGTTTAACCAACAACGTTTTAGAGATGTTGTAGAGCCTGGAGTAGATGCTTTGGCGTTGCCAGAGTTGCAGCAACGTAACTATATGTTTAATTGGCAATACAATATTAATTACAGTTTAACCAAGTCGTTACGTTTTAATATATCAGCTTCTAATAATAATATTATTCGTAATTATTATAAAGATGAAAGTAGTGCAGACTTAGCAATTAACGATGAGCTAAATATTTGGGATGGTTTCTTTGATATTGGTGAGCCAAACAGACACGCGCAACAATTTGAGTTAAACTATGATATTCCTTTTGATAAAATACCAGCATTAGATTTTATAAGTGCACAATACGTTTATACTAGTAATTTTGACTGGCAACGTGGAGGTGATGCATTAAAAGAAGTTGCAGGCGAGGATATTAATAGAATACAAAATGCAAGTACACATACAATTGCAACCAATTTAACAATGCAGAAATTGTATGATAAAATAGGTCTTAAAAAATCTAAAGGAAAAGCAAAACTTACAACCAACAGAGAAGATAAAGCTGGGAATACTCCAAAAGCTAAAAACGGAGGGTTAGGTAAAATTGCTACCGACCTAGTTACAATGGTTAAACGTGTAAATTTTAATTACACAGAAACAAGAGGTAAGCAACTTCCTGGTTATACAAACTCAATTGGTTTTGTAGGAACAACAAAGCCTAGTTTAGGATTTGTTTTTGGTAGTCAAGAAGACATACGTTATGATGCAGCTAGGAGAGGGTGGTTAACTACGTTTTCAGATTTTAATGAACAGTTTGTGCAAGAAACAAACAGACAGTTAGATATAACTGCCGTAGCAGAACCAATTAGAGATTTAACCATAGATATTACTGCTAACCGAAATTTATCTGAACGCTACCAAGAAAGTTTTTCTGTAGCTATAGAAAACGGAGAGTATGAGTACCAAAATCTTTTAGGTAATAACTTTGGTAATTTTGGTATCTCTACAATGATGATAAAAACAGCTTTTGCAAAAAGTGATGAGTTTGAGTCTTCTACTTTTGATCAGTTTAAAGAGAATAGATTAATTATAGCAAACCGATTAGCAAACAATACTGGAGCAAGAGATGCAGAAGGGTATCCAGAGCGTTACGGAAAAACAAGTCAAAATGTTTTACTGCCAGCGTTTGTTGCAGCATACACAGGTCAAGATGCCTCAAAGGTAAAACTAGGTGCATTTAGGAATTTTCCAATTCCAAACTGGAGGCTAAAGTATACAGGTTTAATGCGTATTAATTGGTTTAAAGAAAAATTTAAGCGTTTTTCAATTAGTCACGGTTATAGAGCATCATACAATATCAACTCTTTTCAAACCAATTTAGAAAGAGAAAATACAACCATAGATCCTGAAACTCAAGATTTCTTACCAGAGAATATTATGGCAAATGTGGTCTTAACAGATCAATTTAACCCACTAGTACGTTTAGATTTTGAAATGAAAAATTCTATGAGTATTGTGGCAGAATTACAAACAATGAGGGCTTTAACAATGAGTTTTGATAATAACTTGTTAACCGAGTTAGATAGTAAGGATTATACAGTTGGTTTAGGATATAGATTTAAAGATGTAAATTTTGTTACTAATATAGGAGGAGATAAAATGCGTTTTAAAGGAGATTTAAATTTAAAGTTAGATGCTACTTTAAAAGACAATATTACTATCATTAGAAACCTAGAGTTAAATAATAATCAAATAACATCTGGTCAAAATGTATTTTCATTAAAGTTTGGAGCAGATTATGCGTTAAGCAAATCGTTAGAGGTAGCTTTCTTTTATGATCATTCGTTCTCTAAATTTGCGGTTTCTACAGCTTTCCCGCAAACAACTATAAATACAGGTTTTACATTTAAGTACAACTTTGGAAACTAAATACAAGTCCTAATTTGTAAGTGTTTTATGTGTAATTGTTAAATCCTTATTTAAAAAGAAAATTTTCTTGTAATTTTTCAAATTAAATAATTTTCAAATCATTTTTTATCTGTTACATTTGCTGCATTAATTAAAATAATACTAAAATGAACATACCATCAGAATTAAAGTATACTAAGGATCACGAGTGGGTTAAAATAGATGGCGATGTAGCCACTGTTGGAATTACAGATTTTGCTCAAGGAGAGTTAGGAGACATAGTTTATGTTGAAGTTGAGACATTAGATGAGACCTTAGATAAGGATGAGGTTTTTGGTACTGTAGAGGCTGTTAAAACTGTTTCAGATTTATTTTTACCATTAACAGGTGAAATAATAGAATTTAATGAGTCTTTAGAAGATGAGCCTGAAAAGGTAAATACAGACCCTTATGGAGATGGTTGGATGATAAAAATTAAGATAAGTGATGCATCTCAGGCAGAAGAATTGATGAGTGATGCTGATTATAAAGACTTAATTGGTGGTTAAAAAGCCAATTTATACCATATTATTTATAAGCTGGGTAGTGTTAATCACATTACTCAGCTTATTTTCTTTTAGTAATACAGATCTTCCTTCTGTAAAAATACCTAACATAGATAAGTTAGTTCATTTTACATTTTATAGTGTTGCAACTATTTTAGGGGTACTCTCTTTAAAAGAGTTTTTTAAGGTGAAAAAAGTTAAAAGTCTAATTGTATGGTATTTAGTATTTTCTTTAATTGCTTATGGCATAATTATTGAAGTATTACAAAACACCGTTACCGTTACAAGAAGTGCAGAGTTTTTAGATTTTGTAGCAAACACAATAGGTGTTTTTGTAGGCTTAATTGTTGCAAACCGACTTTTTTTACGGGAAAGAATATTAAAATGAAAAAATTAATTGTTTATTTAGATAATATTTATTTAAATTAGCGAACACTAAATTAAAACCTATGGAACCAAAGAAAAATCCACAAGCTGACTTAACAAAAAACAGCGGTCTTTATTTTGCAATAGGACTAGCTCTTGTTATGTTTCTTGTATGGCAAGCATTAGAGTACAAAAAATACGATGAAGATAACTCATATGACATTACACAGAATGTGGATGATATGTTAGATGAAGAAGTTCCAATGACAGAACAAATTAAAACTCCACCACCTCCACCGCCACCACCAGCAGCACCAGAAGAGATTGCCGTTGTTGAAGATGACGTAGAGATAGAGGAGTCTGTTATACAAGATACTGAGTCTGATGAGGAAGAAGAAGTAATGGATGTTGAAGACGTTGTAGAAGAAGAAGTAGAAGTAGATGTAGATGTACCTTTTTCTGTAATTGAAGATGTGCCAATTTTCCCAGGATGTGAAAAAGTAAAGAAAAAAGGAGCAAAAGCTTTAAGAGATTGTTTTAATGAAAAAATGAACAAGCACATTAGAAAGCACTTCCAGTATCCAGAAATTGCTCAAGAAATGGGTATTCAAGGTAGAGTAAGTGTACGTTTTGTTATTCAAAAAGACGGTTCTATTGGTCAAGTTCAAATGCGTGGTCCAGACAAAAACTTAGAAAAAGAAGCAGCCAGAATTATTGGAAAACTTCCTAAGATGACACCTGGTAAACAAAGAGGTAGAGCTGTACGTGTTCCATTTAGCTTACCTATTACATTTAGATTACAATAAGCAGTAATTGCTTTTAAGTTATATAAGAATCCGGACCAATTTGGTTCGGATTTTTTTTATGTCATTTTTTTTATAAAAAATTAAACCCCAAGCAGTTGCTTGGGGTTTTTTGGTATACTATTTGTGTTTTAACATAATTGTAACAAATAAAAAATAGTATTATGAAAACAAACACAGAAAATTCTGGTGATTTCCACGGCAATGGAAGTCACAGAGCGTCTACCAATGCAACTCCAAAAAAGAGTAAGCACGATGCAAATCTACGAAAAAACAGTTTCTTAAACTTTCAAATTGGTCTTGTTGTGGCAATGGGTCTGGTTTATTTAGCTTTAGAGTCTTCTTATGCTTTTGTAGAGGATAAAGAGGTAAGACCAACAGAGCTAGAGGCAGAGATGGTAGAATATCATCCAGATTTAGATAACTTTAAAGTTGAAGAAGATAAGCCAAAAGAAAAGGTGTTGGCAAAAGCTGTTACAAACCCAGATAAAATTAAAATAGCAGATGACGATACAGTTGAAGATGTTACAGATTTTATTGATGATACGGAAGTTAACCCAGAAGAACCTGTGGCTGTAAGTAGTATTATAGAAAGCAAAATTATTGAAGAACCAATAATACCATTAGATGTAGTAGAAGAGGTTCCAATTTTTCCAGGTTGTGAAAAAGTTGCGAAAAATAAACGAAAAGACTGTTTTAATAAAAAAATGCAAAAACACGTTAAACGTTATTTTAGGTACCCAGATGCAGCTATAGAAATGAGAGAGCAGGGCAAAGTTAGTGTAATGTTTAAAATTGGTACAGATGGTGTTGTAAAAGACGTGCAAATGAGAGGTCCTTCTAAAATTTTAGAAAAAGAGGCGCAACGCATTATAGCTAAGTTGCCAAAGATGACTCCGGGTAGGCAGGGTAAAAGCAATGTTGTTGTTCCTTACTCAATACCAATTAATTTTAAATTGCAATAAGTTTGTGTAATAACTATAGAAACCGCTTGTTTTAACAAGTGGTTTTTTTGTGTAGTTTGTTTAATTATCAACCAAAATATAAACCTTCATAATTGGTTGTAAAGAAATCAATTAGGTTATATCTTTGCAATCCATAAAAATTAAGGATGAAAACTGCGGTTGGTACAGCAAATGAAGCTACAGATGTTTCGGCATTTGCAGATTTTAAAGAAATAACAAAGGCAAGGCTAGCTGTAAGTGTAGTTTTTTCTTCAATAGCTGGTTATTTCTTAGGCGCAGATAAAATAGACTTTACTGTTTTGCTATTATTGGCTTTTGGTGGGTACTGTATGGTAGGTGCATCAAATGCATTTAATCAAATTATTGAAAAAGATTTAGATGCGTTAATGAATAGGACTAGAAACAGACCTATTCCTGCCGGTAGAATGACGGTTACTACTGCATCTATTGTAGCTGTAGCAATGACAATTGCAGGTATTGTTGCTTTGTATTTAGTAAATCCAAAGACAGCAATGTTTGGAGCAATATCTATATTCTTATACACCTGTGTTTACACACCTTTAAAGACTAAAACACCTTTAGCTGTTTTTGTTGGTGCTTTTCCAGGTGCAATACCATTTATGTTAGGTTGGGTTGCAGCAACAAATGAGTTTGGCATAGAGCCAGGAACATTGTTTATGATTCAGTTTTTTTGGCAGTTTCCTCACTTTTGGGCTCTTGGTTGGATGCTAGATGAAGATTATAAGAAAGGCGGATTTAAAATGTTGCCAACAGGTAAAAAAGATAAAGGAACAATTATTCAGATAATTATGTATACTATTTGGATGATGATAATATCTGTAGTGCCAGCTTTTGGTTTTACAGGGGCATTGCAGTTGTCTGTAGTGGCTGCTGTAATTGTGTTTATTATGGGCGGAGTAATGTTGTTTTTTGCTTTTCGCTTGTTTGATAATAGAGATAATGCTTCTGCTAGAAAATTAATGTTAGCAAGTGTTACTTACATTACGCTTATGCAAGTGGTATATGTTGTAGATAAGTTTGTGTAATAAAATATAGATAGGTAATTAATTTTACTTTTAAATTAATAAGTGTTTACTAAATGGATTTAACTCAAAAATCAGAAAAAGAGAAGTCAGACAATGCTAAAAAAATGATGCTTTGGTTTGGTATTGTTAGTTTAATTATGGCATTTGCAGGTTGGACTAGTGCATATATAGTTAGTAGCTCTAGAGAAGATTGGTTAAAAGATTTTGATTTGCCATCTGCTTTCTTCTGGAGTACTTTAATTATAGTGGTAAGTAGTATTACTTACTTTTTAGCGGTACAAGCAACCAAAAAGGATAAAAAATCACAAGCAACCACGTATTTGTTGGTTACACTGGCTTTGGGTATAATTTTTATAGTATTACAATTTGTTGGTTTTTCTCAGTTAATAGGTAATGGTTTTTATTTTACTGGGCCAACAAGTAGTATTACAATGTCTTATATCTTTTTAATTGCTGTTGTGCACGTGGCGCACGTTGTAGCAGGACTTGTTTCTTTAATAGTTGTTATTGTAAATCAACTAAAAAATAAGTACTCATCAACAGAGGTTAATGGTTTAGAAATAGGAGCAACCTTTTGGCATTTCTTAGATTTGTTATGGGTTTATTTAATCTTATTCTTTTATTTATATCGATAATAAATAGAAATAAAGTTAATTTCAGTTAAATTTTGGTTTTTGTATAGCCGAAAAAAATGTAAATTTGCGGAACTTAACTAGACTTTGGGTTTATTTAAGTGTTTTTTAAAAATAATAGAGCGTAGTTAAACGTTCTTAGTTTATAAATTTTAAATTGTATATGGATACTACGGTAACAACAGGTACAGCGGAAAGTGTTTGGAGCGGAGGAAGTAAAAACAAACCTTTAGGCGCTAGCTATGGTAAAATGATGATGTGGTTTTTCATCGTTTCTGATGCATTAACTTTTTCTGGCTTTATAGCAGCTTACGGATTTTCTAGATTTAAATTTGCAGATAGCTGGCCTATTGCAGATGAAGTATTTACCCACGTTCCTTTGGTACACGGTAATTTTCCTATGATATATGTTGCTATAATGACATTTATCTTAATTATGTCTTCTGTAACTATGGTACTGGCTGTAGACGCAGGTCATAAACTACAGAAAACAAGAGTTACTTGGTATATGTTTTTTACTGTTATTGGTGGTATTATCTTCTTAAGTTCACAGGCTTGGGAATGGGCTACTTTTATTAAAGGTGATTTTGGAGCTATTGAGACAAAAGGTGGTAGAATATTACAATTTGTTAATGCAGATACAGGTAAGAGAGCTGCAATTAGAGATTTTGCAACTCCTTTACACGAGGATAGAGTAGACCATACAAACAACAAGGGTGTTTGGTTTTTTGGAGAAAGTGCTTTGCCAACATATTCTGTTAATGAAGTGGTAACAGGTTTTAAAGCAGATCCTAATATTTTAGTTAGAGTTGAAAACATTGATGAAAACGGACACAAAATTCTTTTATCAAGAGAAGAGTCTTTAAAAAGGCTAGCAGGTTCTAAATACGTTGTAGAAGGTGCAAACCTTATTCATAATGAATACGGGAGCAGATTGTTTGCAGATTTCTTCTTCTTTATTACAGGTTTTCACGGTTTTCACGTATTCTCAGGAGTATTAATTAATATCATTATATTCTTTAACGTAATCATAGGTACTTATGAGCGTAGAGGACATTATGAGATGGTAGAAAAAGTTGGTCTTTATTGGCACTTTGTAGATTTAGTTTGGGTATTTGTATTTACCTTCTTCTACCTAGTATAATAGCAGATTAAAAAAGAATTACATTACGTATAATAATATAGCATAAAATGGCACACGAACATAAATTAGCGATTTTTAGAGGAAAATTAAAGTTTAAAGATAATATCCAGAAGATTTGGGGTGTTTTAATATTTTTATCTATTGTAACTTTAGTAGAAGTTATTTTAGGTATTTATAAGCCAGCAATTTTAATGAAACCATTAATTTCTGCCTTTGAGCCTGGTTTTTTTGGTTCTACATTAAACTTTTTATTGTCTCCATTTATTTACTTAAAGCCTCTAAACTTAATATTTATAGTATTAACAATAGTAAAAGCATATTACATTGCTTGGGACTTTATGCACTTGCGTGACGAGAAAAAAGGGTTTAGAAGATCTATAGTATGGACACCAGTATTTTTAATAAGTTACTTAGTATTTATACTATTAACAGAGGGTAGTTATATCTATGATGTTTACCATAGTGGTTTTATAAAATGGAACTTCTAACATTTAGCATCATTTAACAATATATAAAGGCGGTTTTTAAACCGTCTTTTTTTATTTTTGTACCATTATGAAAAAAACCTTTGTAATGGTAGTTTTATTTATCCTACCAATTGTAGCTTACCTTTTTTTTGCCAGTGGCATACACAATTTTGGTAGACTACCAATACTAACTAATAATGTTGGTGAGTTATCTAGTTTTTCTACAGATACACAATTAAAAAATAAAATTTCTATAGTTGGCTTTCTAGGTGATAATGTAGAGCAGAAAAAGGGAACTGCATTTAACTTAAATCAAAAAATATACAAACACTTTTTTGAGTTTAAAGATTTTCAGTTTGTTATGCTTGTAGCAAACGGGCAAGAAAAAGAAGTAGAAAAACTTAAAAAGGAACTTTCTGTTTTGGCTGATATCAAAAATTGGAAATTTGTATATGGTAATGCAGATCAAATTAAATCTTTTCATAAAGAATTAAGAACAGACATAACTTTAGAGGATGATTTAAGCTCTCCTTATGTTTTTATAGTAGACAAAGATTTAAATCTACGTGGTAGAACAGATGATGAAGATGAGGGTACTAAATACGGTTTTAACACCATTTCTGTGGCTGAGTTAAATAATAAGATGGAGGATGATGTTAAGATTATTTTAGCCGAATACCGTATGGCCTTAAAAAAGAACAACGCAGAACGTAAGTAACGTAAAGTAGCTTTTTATGAAAAAAAATAATTACAACTATATTTGGATTTCTTTTATAATCTTGGTTTTTGGAATAATTTTTATACCAAAAATTATAAGTAGAATTAGTGATGATACTATTGTAGAAAACGATCGTATGAACAAGAAAGATAATAAAGGTAATCTTGCATATATAGAAATTAACGGTAATAAAAAAAGAGTTCCAGATTTTACCTTTATTAATCAAGATAGCTTAGTGGTTTCTAATAGAGATTATTTAGGTAAAGTTTATATAGTAGAATTCTTTTTTACTTCCTGTCCTACAATTTGTCCTATAATGACAAAGAACTTGGTTAAAATTCAGAATGACTTTAAAGATGTAGAAAACTTTGGTATTGCTTCTTTTACCATAGATCCTAAGAATGATACTCCTACTACTTTAAAGACATACACAGAAAAGTACGGAATTACCAATTTAGACTGGCATTTAATGACGGGAGATAGGGATCTTATTTATGAGCTTGCAAACAAAGGATTTAATATCTTTGCACAACAAAACCCTAGCGTACCAGGTGGTTTTGAGCATTCTGGTATGTTTGCCTTAGTGGATAAGAGGGGTTTTATTCGTTCTAGAGTAGATGAGTTTGGAAATCCACTTATTTATTACAGAGGAACAATATCTGAAGCAGAAGGTGTTAATGATGAAGGAGAAAAAGAGCAGATAAGTATTTTAAAAGAAGATATAAAAAAGTTGTTAGATGAGTAAGGTTGAAGACGCTAGTGTAAAAGAGAAAAGGTTTAATAAAATAATTACAGTTGTATCTATTATAGTGCCTGTGGTTGTAGCTCTTTTATTTAAAGTTAAAATACCAGATGTAGAGCCTTTATCTTTTTTACCTCCTATTTATGCGTCAATAAACGGACTTACTGCTGTGTTTTTAATTGCAGCCGTAATTGCTATTAAAAATGGTAAGCAAAAGCTGCATCAAAATTTAATGACCACTTGTATAGTGTTCTCTCTTGCTTTTTTGGTAATGTATATTGCGTATCATATGACTTCAGAATCTACGCCTTTTGGAGGTGAAGGTGTTGTAAAATATATTTACTTGTTCATTTTAATTACGCATATTATATTATCTATTATAATAATACCTTTGGTAATGAGAACTTATGCTAAAGCTTACTTAAAGCAATATGACGCACATAGAAAATTAGCAAAAATTACTTTTCCTATTTGGTTGTATGTTGCGGTTACTGGTGTTGTAGTTTATGTTATGATATCTCCTTACTATGTTTAAGAATACAGCTATGAAAAAAATATTATTCTTTGTTTTTGTTTTGTTTTTTTTACTACCTCAAGCAACAGAAGCACAATGTGCAATGTGTAGAGCAGTTTTAGAAAGTGAGGGTAATGTTACAGTTGCAAAGGGTATAAATAATGGTATTAAGTATCTAATGGCAGTGCCATATGTACTGGTTGGTGTGTTATTTTACTTCGTTTATAAAAAAATGAAAGCTTAGTTTTAACATTCTATTAGTAGTAATACACTACAATTTTAGTTTTCTTAGCATCCTTATACACAGTAAATTACTATAATTGCTTGTTGTTTGTTTACTTTTTAAAAATATTAAGATTAATAAAATCCCTGTTTTTATGGGATAGTGGTTTTTTTAAAACTGCTAATTTTAATTTTAACATTTTTTTCACATTTTAATTGTAACTAAACATAAGTTGGGTAGTCTTACAGGTGTACTAAGTACAAAGCCAAAAAAAACTAACACCAATGATAGAAATTAAAGACCTTCATAAGTCTTATAAAATGGGTAGCAATTCGTTGCACGTTTTAAAAGGTATCAATTTTAATGTAGAAGAAGGAGAACTTGTTGCAATTATGGGTTCTTCAGGATCTGGAAAATCTACACTCCTTAATATTTTAGGAATGCTAGATGTTTTAGATGAGGGTACTTACACTTTAGATGGTGTGCCAATTGTTAATCTTAATGAAACAAAGGCGGCTAAGTACAGAAATAAATTCTTAGGGTTTATATTTCAATCTTTTAATCTTATCAATTATAAAAGTGCAGCAGAGAATGTAGCACTTCCTTTATACTACCAAGGTGTTGGTAGAAAGGAGCGTCAAGAAAAAGCACTTAAATATTTGGAGCAAGTTGGACTAAAACAATGGTCTGGCCACTTACCTAGTGAGCTTTCTGGAGGTCAAAAACAGCGTGTGGCTATTGCTAGGGCTTTGGCAGCAGAACCTAAAGTGTTAATGGCAGATGAGCCAACAGGAGCCTTGGATAGTAAAACATCTTATGAGGTTATGGATCTTTTGCAAAAGATTAATGACGCAGGTAATACTATTTTAATTGTAACTCACGAGCCAGATATTGCAGATATGTGTAAGCGTATTGTGCACTTAAAAGATGGTGTAATAGTAGAAGATAAAAAGGTAGACCAAGTAAGAGCATCACAATATGTTTAGTAGAGACGCTTGGAAAGAAATTTTTGAAACCATTCAAAAAAATAAGCTAAGAACATTTTTGTCGGGCTTTACGGTAGCTATTGGTATCTTCATTTTTGTTGTGCTTTTTGGCTTTGGTAACGGACTTACAAATACATTTGCTAAATTTTTTGGTGATGACGCAACCAATGTATTCTTTATTTTTCCTGGTAGAACATCTGTACCATATTCTGGTTACAAAGCAGATAGGCAAATAGAGTTTGATAATAGTGACCTTGAAGACATTGAAAAAAACTTTGCAATGTTTGTAGACTATGTTACTCCTAGAATTACAAGGAGCGGTTTGGTTAAATACAAAAACGAGTCTAATAACTATCCCAATATGGGTGTAGCTCCTTCTCATCAATTTAACGAGAAGACAATAATGATGAAGGGGCGTTATATCAACAATCAAGATATAAAAGACAAAACCAAGTATGCAGTTATTGGTAGGTTGGTAGAAAAGGATTTGTTTAAAGGAGAAGAATCTCTTGGTGAATATATTGATATTGCAGGTAGTTCTTTTAAAGTTATAGGAGTTTTTCAAGATGATGGTGGAGATAATGAAGAGCGAAAAATTTACATACCGTATACTACAAGACAACTTATAGAAAAGAATACAGATAAAATAGGGCAAATAGTATTGGGCTTTAAACCTCAAATAGGGTATTCTGGAGCTATGTCTTTAGAAAATAGCTTAGAAAAATATCTTAAAAGCAAAAAGTTTATCAATCCTAATGATGAAAACGGACTATTTATTAGAAACATTGCAGACCAATTAAAACAAAATCAGCAACTAGCAAGTGTGTTGCAAATTATAGTTTCTTTTGTAGCATTTGGTACCATTATAGCTGGTATTATAGGTATTAGTAATATTATGGTTTTTGTAGTTAAAGAGCGTACTAAAGAATTGGGTATACGTAAAGCGCTAGGGGCTACACCTAAATCTGTAATTAGCACAATTTTGCTAGAGTCCATTTTTATTACCACAATATCTGGTTTTATAGGGATGATTTTAGGTACTGTTCTCCTCAATGCAATGGGAGATACTTTAGAAGATTATTTTATTACCGATCCATATATAGACACCGGAATTGCAATTTTTGCAACCATTCTATTAATAATATGTGGTGCACTTGCAGGATATGTGCCAGCCAGAAAAGCGGCCAAGATTAAACCAATTGTAGCATTAAGAGACGAATAGTATGAAGTTTATATTTGATAGTAATACTTGGCAAGAGATTTTTGGTTCTATTGGAAAAAATAAAACCAGAACAGCAATTACCGTAGTTGGTGTGCTTTGGGGAATTTTTATATACATAGCCTTAGCTGGTGCAGCAAAAGGTTTAGATAATGGTTTTGAACGTGCTTTTGAGAGTACAGCAATGAACAGTATGTTTGTTTGGGCACAAAGTACAAGTATGCCTTATGAAGGGTTTAAAACAGGACGTTCTTTACAATTAAAACTAGAGGATGTAAATACATTAAAAAACAGAATTCCAGAAATACAATACATAGCTCCAAGAAATGCAAAAGGAGTTTTTGGAGGAAGCCAAGCAGCTGTAGTTAGAGGGCAAAAATCTGGTACAGCACCTGTTTATGGGGATTTTCCTATTTATACTAAAATAGCAACTAAAAAAATATATGATGGTGGTCGTTTTATAAACGATGAAGATATAGAGCAAGCTCGTAAAGTTGTAGTTATTGGAGAGCGTACAGAAAAAGAACTTTTTGAAGAAGGAGAAAATCCAATTGGTGAATTTGTTAGGGTAGATAATATTTACTTTCAAATTGTAGGTGTACATAAATATGTTCCTGGAGGTGGTTTTGAGGGAGATACAGATATGTACATACCTTATTCTACCTATAAAAAATTATACAATACAGGAGAAAATGTAGATTGGCTAACCATTGCAGCTTATGATGATGCAGATGTTATACAAGCAGAAAAAGATGTAAAAGCGGTATTAAAAAGTATACACAGAGTTAATCCTGATGATGAAAGAGCTATTGGTGCTTTTAACTTAGGAGAAATTTTTAACAGAATTACAGGCTTTGCAAAAGGACTTACATTTTTGTCTTTAATAGTAGGTATAGCAACCATATTAGCTGGTGTAATAAGTATTGGTAATATATTACTAATATCTGTAAAAGAACGTACAAAAGAGTTAGGTGTTAGGCGTGCTTTAGGAGCAACACCTAGAGAGGTGCGTAACCTAATTTTACTAGAGTCTGTTTTTTTAACAGTTGTTTCTGGTATTATGGGTATTGTGTTAGGAGCATTTGTATTGTTTTGTATAGATGCGGCTACGCAAGGAACAGATTTTCCATATACAAACCCTACTTTGCCAATTTCCTATGTGTTAGGAGCATTAGGTATTATGGTGGTTTTAGGAACGCTAATAGGACTAATACCTGCGCAAAGAGCAGTAAGCATTAAACCAATTGATGCATTAAGAGAAGAATAAAAATTAAAACTAAATATAACTAAATCAATCAAAATGAATAAAGTGCTAAAATATACACTAATAGTGGTAGCTGTATTGGCTGTATTGTGGGCAGCAGCCTTCTTTATTAAGACAAATAGTAAGTCTTCAATTTCTTATGAAACTAAAAAACCATTTATCTCTAGTATAGAGAAAAAATCTGTTGCTACTGGTAAATTAGTACCAGAGGAAGAAGTAGAAATAAAGCCTCAAATTTCTGGAATTATTGAAAAAATATATTTAGAAGAAGGCGTAGAGGTTAAGTCTGGAGATTTAATTGCAGTTATTAAGGTTGTACCTAATGAGCAGTCTTTAAACCAAGCTAGTGGTAGAGTTAAAACTGCGCAGTTGGCATTAAATAATGTAAAATTAGAGTATGACAGAAATAAGGCTTTGTTTGAAAAGGACGTTATTTCTAAGCAAGATTTTGATAATATTAAGCTAAGGTATGACCAAGCTCAGCAAGATGTATCTAACGCACAAGCAGATTATCAAATTATTAGAAAAGGTTCTGCTGGTGGTTCTTCTAGTGCAAATACAAACATTAGAGCAACTGTAAGTGGCACAATTTTAGAAATTCCTGTAGAGGAAGGAGACCAAGTAATTGAAAGTAATAACTTTAATGATGGTACAACTATAGCATCTATTGCAGACCTTAAAAAAATGATTTTTGAGGGTAAAGTAGATGAAGGTGAAGTAGGAAAACTTAAAGTTGGTATGCCTTTAAAAGTTAGTTTAGGAGCTGTAGATGATAAAGAATTTGATGCTAAATTAAGGTTTATTGCACCAAAGGGAGTTGAAGAAACAGGTGCTGTACAATTTAAAATTGAAGGTGATGTTGTGGTTGATGAAGGAATAATGATACGTGCTGGTTATAGTGCAAATGCATCTTTTATATTAGAAAAGAAAAGTGATGTTATGGTATTACCAGAAGCATTGTTGCAATTTGATAAAAACACGGATAAGCCTTATGTAGAAGTTGCAAAGGGAGATCAGCAGTTTGAGCGTAAAGACATTGAAATTGGTATTTCTGATGGTGTAAACGTAGAAATACTATCTGGACTTACAGAAAACGATGCTGTTAAAATTTGGAACAAAACTGAGCCTGTTAAAAAAGGCGATGATGAAGAAAAAACTACTGAAGATAAAGAGTAGGTAAAACACTAATATCATCAAACAAAAATATATGAAACTTAAAATATCACTAATACTACTTCTGTTTGCTGCCACATTAACCAATGCGCAACAAAAAAAATGGAGTATTGAAGAATGTATAAATTATGCATTAGAAAACAATATAGATGTAGAGCAGTTAGAACTGCAATTAGAGAGCACTAAATTAGGTGAGTCTGATGCTTTGGGAGATTTTCTACCAAGCTTAAATGGTTCAACTAACGGTTCATGGAGTAAGGGTTCTGCTTTTGACCAGACAACAAATAAAAGGGTATCTGGTACGTTTTTCTCTCTAAACGCTGGTCTGTCATCTGGAGTTGCACTTTTTAATGGTTTGCGTAACATACATAATTATAACAAAGCAAAATTAAATACTATTGCTAGTCAATACAGATTAGATGGTACTAAAGATAATATTGTACTTAATGTGGCTAATGCTTATTTAGATGTTTTAGCAGCCAAAGAGTCTTTAAAGGTTATAGTACTTCAGTCTGAACTTTCAGATAAAGATTACGAACGTACAAAAGCACTAGTTGAAGCTGGTACAGTGCCAAAAGGAGATTTGTTAGAACTAGAAGCAACTATAGCTGATTATGAGCAGCAAAAGGTAAACGGAGAAAACAATGTTGTGCTTAGAAGATTATTTTTGGCTCAATTATTACAAATTACAGATTATCAAAATTTTGATATAGCAGAATCTAGTTATGAGGTTCCGCCGTCTGAGATATATAATTATACAGCAAAAGAAGTTTATGATAAAGCACTTACAATTAGAGGTAATATAAAATTAGTAGAGACAAATATTGATATAGCAGAAAAAGATGTTAAAATAGCTAAAGGAGCTCTGTATCCTACGCTTAGTGCATCTATTGGGTACAATACTAGTTACTCTAGTTTTGAAAAAAGAATTACCAATGCAAGCTTTACAGATCAGTTGTCAGCGAATGATGGTATTGGTTATGGTATGAGTTTAAGTGTACCTGTATTTAACGGTTTTAGCGTACGTAATAATATTAGAAGGTCTAAACTTAATTTGGAGCAAACTAAGCTACAGGCAGAGCAAGAGAAGCTAGCATTAGAGGCAAGTATCAATCAGGCATATTTAGATGTTAGGTCTTTTGGAAAAAGATATGAGGCTGCTCAAAAAACATACGATGCAAGAAAACAAGCGTATGATTTTGCTAAAGAACGTTTTGATGTTGGCTTAATGAATGCTTTTGATTTTAGTCAGTCACAATCTAGATTAGATAATGCAGCTGTAGATGTGGTAAATGCTAAATACAACTACATATTCAGAATTAAAATATTAGAAATATACTATGGCATACCAGTTACGCTAGAGTAAATTAAATACATAATTTTTAAAGTCCATTAAGCTATATGTTTAATGGACTTTTTTTATGTTATAACTTGTATCTTTGTGGGCTATGGCAATTATCTTAAATATAGAAACAGCTACCACTAACTGCTCTGTAAGTGTGGCTAAAGACGGAAAAGTGTTGGCTTTAAAAGAGTACAATAGTGCTAGTTTTTCGCATGCAGAACAACTGCATATTTTTATAGAAGAAGCTTTAAAAATGGCTTCTTTGACACTAAAAGATATTAACGCTATTGCAGTTAGCAAAGGTCCTGGTTCTTATACAGGTTTAAGAATTGGTGTTTCTGCAGCCAAAGGATTATGTTTTTCTTTAGATGTGCCATTAATTTCTATTGCTACGTTGTCTAGTTTAGCACATCAAACAAAACCTAAAAAAAATGAAGCTGTTGTGGCTGTTTTAGATGCAAGACGTATGGAGGTGTATTCTGCCGTTTTCTTAAATGATTTTACTCAAGTTAAAGAAACTGAGGCAAAAATTATTGATGAAACTTCTTATGAGGATGTTTTAAACACATATAGTAAAGTACACTTTGTAGGTTCTGGAGCAGAAAAAATTAAAAACACTTTAGACGCTACAAATACAGCATATATTTTAGATGCTGTGCCTTCTGCTAAAGAAATGTGTACATTGTCATTTATTAAGTTTAAAAATTCAGATTTTGAAGATGTGGCTTATTTTGAGCCATACTACCTTAAGGACTTTATGATTGTAAAACCTAAGGTAAAAAAATAACCCCATCTAACGTAGTTAAATGAGGTTGTAATTTTATCAATTTTAAATTTAATTATTTAGCTTGATTCATAACACGTTGTGGGAAAGGAATTTCAATGTCATTATCATCAAACCTAAGCTTTAATTCCTCTATAACATAAAAGTGTGCTGCCCAAAAATCTTCGTTTTTAGCCCAAAAACGTAAAGATAAATTAACAGAACTATCTGCAAGCTCTGCAACATATACCTCTGGCATTGGTTCTTTAAGTATGTCTTGTCTTTCGCTACATATTTGCAATAAAATTTCTTTTGCAAGTTTAATATTAGAACTATATCCAATACCTACTGTAATTTTATCTCTTCTTGTGCTTTCTATATTGTAGTTTACAATGTTGTTGTTAGATAACTGTCCGTTTGGTATAATGGCAACTTGATTACCAAAAGTAGTTAGCTTTGTTGTAAATATTGATATTTCTTTAACTGTACCATCTACTCCTTGTGCCGTGATAAAGTCACCTACTTTAAAAGGTTTAAAAAGTAGAATTAAAACACCACCAGCAAAATTAGCTAAAGAACCTTGCAGTGCTAAACCTATTGCTAAACCAGCAGCACCAATAACTGCTACCAATGATGATGATTGTACACCAAGCTGAGTTATAACTAATACAAATAAAACTACTTTTAGAGCAATTTTAATAAAGCTTTGCAAAAACGATTCTAACGTTGGGTCATAATCCTTAACCGCAAAGAATTTTGCTACCATACGGTTAATGAATTTTGTTACCCATAAACCCACAATTAAAATAATTGCTGCTACTATTAAGTTAGGGAGAAACTCCCAGAACTTAGCTATAAATTTCTCTGCGTATTCTTCGTAATCTGTTAATATACTCATCTTCATTTTCTCTTTTTGTTTATACAAAGCAAAGAAAAAAAATACTCTTCTAAATGGGCTTTAACATTATATTAAAAATCAAATTATGATTTTAAAGAGCTGTACCTCTATGTTGTTTGTAAAGTCTATTTATAATGCTTTTTAAGACTTTTATGCTAGGGTATGTAGTTGTTAATTTAAGACTGCTAAGCAGCTCTAATGGCTTATTTGGTTATTAATTATATAAGGTTAAAAAAAGTGACCTATAGTTAATTTTTTAAATACCCTATAAAATAAAAATAGCGCCTAAAAAGGCGCTATTTAATTGTATTATTTTAATAGGTAAAAATTATTTTACTTCAAAAGTAATTTTAAGGTTTACTCTAAATTCTGTTACTTCACCGTCTTTAACAATTGCACTTTGGTCTTGTACATAAACAGATTTAATGTTTTTTACAGATTTTGATGCTTGTACAACTGCTTTTTTGGTTGCATCTTCCCAACTCTTGTCAGAGTTAGATAATACTTCAATAACTTTTAAAATTGCCATAATTAATGTGTTTAGATTTCTATAAAAATAGCAAAATTATTTTACATTTAAAACTGATTATTAGCCGTTTAAAGCAACAACTTCATTTATTTTGTCTCCCATTAAGTTTTTAAGTGTATTCTCTATACCGCTTTTAAGAGTAAAAGTTGAAGACGGGCAACCACTACAAGCACCTTGTAATACAACGTTTACGGTTTTTGTAGTCTCGTTGTAAGACTTAAACATAATGTTACCACCATCACTAGCAACAGCAGGTTTTATATATTCTTCTAAAATGTCAATAATTTGTTTAGAGGTGTCGTCTAAGTTTTCATCTTGTAATTGTGTAGCAGGCGCTTCTTGTTTTTGCTTGCTTATGCTATTAGCAGAAACAACCTCTTTTCCTTCTGTTAAGAATGCTTGTATACTTTCTCTAACTTCTAATGTAATCTCATTCCAATCTGCATCTTCAGTCTTAGTAACAGAAACATAATTTTCATCTAAAAAAACTTCTTTTACAAATGGAAATTTAAATAACTCTGTAGCTAACTCAGAGTCTTTTGCTTCTTCTTTATTTTTAAATTCAAAAATTGTTGGTACAATTAATTTATTAGCAACAAAACGCATAGCTGCTGGGTTAGGTGTATTTTCTGCATAAACTGTTGCAGGTACACTTTGTGGGTCTTCTTGTTCGTGAACAATAACTTCGCCACTATTTAAATATTCTACCAATTGCTGGGCTACTTCATCTTTAACATCATCCCAAGCAACAATATCAAAACGTTCTAATGCTATAAAGTTACCAGAGATATAAACAGTTTTTATAAATGGTAAGTAAAATAATTGCTGCGCTAAAGGAGAATTTTTAGCATCATCAATATTTTTATATTCGTAGCTATTATTTTTAGTTATAAAGTGATTAGTTTCAAACTTTAATATAGCTGGATTTGTTGTTGTATATATGGTAATATTATGCTCTTTCATCTTAAAAAAATAATTTTTACAAAAGTACAAACAAATTCACTCATACCATATATAATAATATAGTGTATGTAAACGTTTTAATATAAATTTAATACTTTTGGACTTATAGCCCTTAATTTATGAAAAACTTATTTTTAGCCTTGTTTTCTTTCCTGTTACTTGGTATTTCTAGTCTAACAGCGCAAGAAGGGATTCCTGTCTATTTTGATTATTTGTCGGATAACTACTACTTAGTACATCCATCTATGGCAGGTATTGGTGAAGGAGGTAAAATAAGAGCTACCATAAGAAAACAATGGTTTGATGTTGAAGAGGCACCAAACTTACAAACAATAAATGCACATTTTAGGTTAAATGAAAAAAGTGGAGTAGGAGCTATTATTTTTAATGACGCTAATGGTTACCACTCACAAACAGGTGTAAAACTAACGTACGCACATCATTTACGTTTTTCTAGAGATTTAAGAAATTTAAATCAGCTTTCTTTTGGTATTAGTGCAGGTATAATGCAAAGTAATTTAGATGAGAGCGAGTTTAATTCTGTTACTCCAGATCCAATTATTACTGGTGGAAACATTAGCTCATCATACTATAATATGGATTTAGGAGCGTCATATAATTATATGGAGTTTTATGCACACGCTACTATTTTAAATGTTTTAAATAGTAAACGTAATGTATACTATAAAGATAGGGCAGATGACCCTAATGCAACTGTTGTAGATAATTTAAGAAGATATGTATTGTCTGCAGGTTATGTTTTTGGTAAAGGAGATTGGCAATTAGAGCCTTCTGTAATGTTACAAATGACAGATTTTACCAATGAAAAAACCATAGATATGAACGCAAAAGTTTACCGTAGTTTAGATTTTGGTACGCTTTGGGGTGGCTTGTCTTACAGACGTAGTTTTGATGGCGCTTTATACCAAAATACTAGCGGAAGTACTAAAGAACAAAGATTACAATTAATTACGCCTATTGTTGGTGTTAACTATAAAAACTTTTTAGTGTCTTATAATTACTCTTACCAAATGGGAGATATTAGGTTTGATAATGGTGGTTTTCATCAATTAACTTTAGGGTATAATTTTGGACAAGTATCTGAAAAGAGGTTTGACTGTAAATGTCCTGCTGTAAATTATTAAGATAAATAAATAGATATAAGAAAGCCTGTGATTGTAAAATCACAGGCTTTCTTATTTTTTAATAAAAATTATTTATCCCACGTATAGTTTTTACTTTTTCCTTGTTTTACAACAGCAGAAATCATTGCATTTTCTAACTCACCTTTAGAGCCTTCTTTTTGGTTTTTAGCAATATAAGCTTCACGTTTTATATTTGCTTCTTTAATTTGTTGCTGTATAGTTTTTCTTTGCTTTTCCTTTGTTTCAATAAAAGCTTCAATCTCTTTTGTAGATTTGTTTTGTAACTCTTTAGGCAGTTGTTTTTTATCAATCTTAGATACACTAAAATTTTTGTTTTTAGACGCATCAACTAAATCCCAAGAGGCATTATTGTATAATCTAGAGCTTTTACTTACTGCTCTTTTTACCATAACAGCTTCTTCCATTTCTGCAGCTTTATCATCTTGTACAGATTGTAATGCCATTTTAGAACTACCTAAGCTACCGTAAGAAACATATGTTTTGTTTAATTTTTTATTTAGAGTGATGATTACATCGTCATAAGGAGTATCTATGTGTATTACTTTTTTATTATGGTTAATAGCAATGTACTCGCCACCTGTTAATTGTGCGCCGTTTTTCCAATGACTATTTGCACCTTGGTTGTAGTCTCCACAAAAAATGGTATTTACAACAATACCTTTTTCTTTAGCATCAGATGTAGCATCTTTATAGTCTAATTTACCTTGATTAAAAGGTTCGTTACCTGCAATAAAAATCATTTTAAGATTATCTGGATTTGTACCCCAATCTAAATTTTTAATAGATGTGCTAATAGCCTCACCACAATATTCATCTCCACCATTTGTAGTTAAAGAAAATAGTTTTTCAGATATTTCATCTAAATCGTTGCTAAAGTTTATTACTTGCCTAATGTAACCATCTTGTTTTTCAATAGTACTATTACCGTACTCGTACAAGGCAATTTGTAATTCTGGTCTAACCTCATTACCACATTTTACATAGCTAAATTTGTTTACAATATCCCAAAGTTGTGCTTTTGCTTGGTTTATTAAACCGTCCATACTGTTACTAGTGTCTAATAATAACGCCACTTTAACCACGTTTTTTTCTGGTTTTTTAGTGTCCACTAAAGCTTGTGTAGCTAAAGTTATTTCTTTTTTTGGTTTTGTATTAGCGTTACAACTAATTGTAGTTCCTATACATAAGGTTAGTAATGCTATGCCTGCTATTTGTTTTACGTTTTTCATTTCGCTTATTTTTTATTTGTTACAGGGTAAAAGTATTTTTAATGTTTCTTATAAAAAACGAGGAATGAGTGAACAGGCATTTTGGGTGAGTAAACAAACCATTATACTTTGTAAGGCTGTCTAAAGCAATTGTTTTTGTTGTAAAAGCTGCGTTTTAGCATTTTTTAGAGTCAGATAAAACAACTAAGTTTACCATATCTAATTGTAAAAATGAAGTTAAAAAAATACATACTACTATACTTATTGTTTGTATCAGTAATTGCTTTTTCTCAAGTTAATACAGGAAAACAATTTACCATTAAAGGCACTGTTAAAACTAAAGAAAATAGAAATCCTATTTCTGGTGTAGAGGTTTCTGCTACTAGCGGAGCAATAGTATATACAGATGCTTTTGGTGCATATCGCATAAAAGCAGAAGTTGGAGATTATTTGTTGTTTAAGAGTTTAGAGTTTGAAACAGTAGAATACCGTATTAAGGATGATGAAGATGTAGATGTTTTAGTAGAAGGCTTAGATGAAGATGTGCAATTAAGCAAAAGTGCATTACATAAAATGTATTTAGATTCTGCTAAGCAGTTTAAAAAAATAGACATTGGTAAGAGTATAGATTATATTAGAGTTTCTTTAGAACAATTAGGAAAAAGAGGTAATAACAAAGAGCGTGCGGCATCTTACGCCTTATTAGGTGAAATATACCAGTATCATAAACAGTATGACCTTGCTGTTGATAATTACAAGGAGTCTTTAACGTATAGTACTACAGGTGAGTCTCAGTTATTGTTAGCCAATGCTTACCTTTTAAATAAAGAGTATAAAAAAGCTGAAGTGCTATTTTTAAAGATAGATGGAAGTGCAAAATTATCAACCTATAAAAAAATAGTCTTGTATGAAGGTTTGGGTGATGCCTATAAAGGACTGAAAAATACAAGCAAAGCAGTAGCTAATTACACTAAAGGGTTAGATTTAGCTAAAAAAGAACTTGTAAAACCTAAAATCACAGATTTAAACACCAAAATAGCAGAAGCTTACGGTGATGCAAACCAAACTGAAGAAGCTGTAGGTTACTTTGAAAATTCTTTAAAGTCTGCAAAAACAGAGGCTCCACAACGTGCTTTAGAAGTAAATGATAGAGCTGCAGATTTCTATAGTAAAAACAGCTTGTATAATGAGGAAATGAAATTGCGCCAGCAAAGTTTGGAAGATATAGAACTGCTAGAAAGCTCATCTAAAAAGAAGGCAGTAAAAAGAAATGCTGTTACTAAAGAAGTAGAGGCGCCAATAACAAGACAGCGTATAAATTACAAAATAGCAAACAATTTAATTGTACAGGATAAGTTAGACGAGGCCATTCCGTACTTAGAAGAAAGTATCTCTGAAGCTGCTAGTGAAGATGATTTGGTGGTGCAAAAAGATGCCACACGTAAACTGTCTGAGGTTTATGATGATAAAGGAGACTACTCTAAAGCTTTAGAAACCTATAAAAAATATGCTGCTGTAGCAGATACTTTATATGCTCGTAAAGAACAAGAAATTTCTAGGGCAGAACGTTTAAGCAAACAAATTGCAGAAAAACAAAATCGTATTACAGGTTTAGAAAAAGATAAAGAGTTGTACGAGAGTAAATCTAGTTTAGCGCGGACTAAGCAAGATTTGTATACCACAACATCTATAAAGCAAAAGATTTTAATTTATGCTTTAGTTTTAGGTATGTTTCTTTTTGGTATTGCTGCTTTCTTCTTTTATAGAAGTAACAGACAGCAAAAATTAGCAAATAATTTATTAGCATTAAAATCGCTTAGATCACAGATGAATCCGCATTTTATTTTTAATGCGTTAAACTCTGTAAATAATTATATATCTAAGAGTGATGAGCGTAGTGCCAACCGTTTTTTAAGTGAATTTTCAACCTTAATGCGTGCCGTTTTAGAAAACTCTGAAGAAGATTTTATACCGTTAACAAAAGAGTTAGAGTTGTTAGAGTTGTATGTGAAGTTAGAGCACTCTCGTTTTCCTGATAAATTTAATTACACCATAACAACAGATCCAAATATAGATGTAGCAGCTTTTCAAATTCCACCAATGCTGCTTCAGCCTTATATAGAAAATGCTATTTGGCACGGCTTACGCTATAAAGACGAGTTGGGTTTTTTAAATATCAACCTAAAACAAAAAAATAAAGAGACAATAGAGATTACTATTGAAGATAATGGAATAGGCAGAAAAAAGAGTGCCGAGTTAAAAACGCAAAACCAAAAAAAACAGCGTTCTAAAGGTATGGGGAATATAAAAAAAAGAGTCTCAATTTTAAATAGTATGTATAAAGACAAAGTAGATGTTAACATACAAGATTTAAATAGTGATGGTTCTGGTACAAAAGTGTTGTTAACTTTAAAAAAGGACTAATAATAGGTGGTTATTTTAAAATAAGATAGAATGAAGTTAAACGCAATTATAGTAGAAGACGAGGCCAATAGCAGAGAAATTTTAACCAACTATTTAACTAAATATTGTCCGACTGTACATTTGTTAGGAGAGGCAGCGTCTATAAAAGAAGGTTTGGAATTAATTGAAAAACACCAGCCAGATTTAATTTTTTTAGATGTAGAAATGCCATTTGGCAATGCTTTTGATTTGCTAGACCAAGTGCCAAACAGAACTTTTGAAACCGTTTTTGTTACCGCATATAACCAATATGCTATGGATGCTTTAAATAGCCACGCCGCATATTATTTAATGAAACCCATTAATATTGACGAATTAATAAAGGCAGTAGAATATGTAGGTGAAATTAGAAGCAAGGAAAATGCTTTAGAAGACCAAATTTTACAACCAAAAACAAATAAAATAGACGGTAAAATAACACTGCCACAACAAGATGGTTTTCAGGTTTTAAATGTTGCTGATATTCTTTTTTGCAAGGCTGATGATAATTATACTGAAATTTACCTGGAGAATAAGAAGATATTAGTGAGCAAAACACTAAAATATTTTGAAGAGGCAATGGCAGATTTTCCGTTTGCACGTATACATAAATCTTACCTTGTAAATGTAAACTCAATAGCTAAATACAAAAAAGGAAAAGGCGGTAGTGTAGTGTTGCATAATGGTAAAGAATTGTTAGTTTCTGCATCTAAAAAGAAAGAACTTTTATCTTATTTTGAATAAATTTTAAATACATAATTGCACTATGATACTTAAAGAAGTAAACGGAAAAGCACCACAAATTGGAGAAGATTGTTTTATTGCAGAAAATGCAACAATTGTTGGCGACGTAGTAATGGGTAGCCAGTGCAGTGTTTGGTACAATGCTGTGCTACGTGGAGATGTACATTTTATAAAAATGGGTAATAAAGTTAATGTGCAAGATGGCGCTGTTATACATTGTACCTATAAAAAAAGTCCAACGACCATAGGTAATAACGTTTCTATTGGGCATAATGCCATTGTGCACGGTTGTACTATTAAAGATAATGTGTTAATAGGTATGGGTAGTATTGTAATGGATGATTGTATTGTAGAAAGTAATAGTATTATTGCTGCTGGTGCAGTAGTTACAAAAGGGACTCATATACCTTCTGGAACGGTATTTGCAGGTATGCCAGCAAAGAAAATTAAGGATATAAGCGTAGAATTAAGCGAGGGCGAAGTGAACCGTATAGCTAATAATTACGTAACTTATTCTAGTTGGTTTAAAGACAAGGAATAAACTTTGGTAAAAGCAATATGCGTTCTACATAAGTTTACTTATTTTTGTCAATCAACTTAAAAACAAAAAAAATGAATGCATATATATTTCCTGGTCAAGGAGCACAGTTTGTAGGAATGGGTTTAGACCTTTACGAAAAGTATCCTTTGGCGCAAGAATTATTTGAAAAAGCAAACGATATATTAGGTTTTCGTATTACAGACATTATGTTTGAAGGTACACCAGAAGACCTAAAACAAACAAAAGTAACACAACCTGCAATTTACTTACACTCTGTAATTATGAGTAAAGTTATGGGTGATGCTTTTAAACCAGATATGGTAGCTGGGCATTCATTAGGAGAATTTTCTGCTTTAGTTGCAAATGGTACGTTAACTTTTGAAGACGGATTAAAATTAGTTTCTCAGAGAGCATTAGCTATGCAAAAGGCTTGTGAAATGCAATCTAGTACAATGGCAGCTGTTTTAGGTTTAGAAGACAATGTTGTAGAAAAAGTTTGTGAAGAAATTGATGGTGTTGTTGTTGCTGCAAATTATAATTGTCCAGGACAGTTAGTTATTTCTGGAGAAGTAGAAGCTATAAACACAGCTTGTGAAAAGTTAAAAGAAGCTGGAGCAAGAAGAGCATTATTATTGCCAGTTGGTGGCGCATTTCATTCGCCATTAATGGAACCAGCAAGAGAAGAATTAGCTGCAGCAATAGAAAACACTACGTTTAGCGAGCCAAGTTGTCCAATTTACCAAAATGTACCTACTACAGCGGTAAAAGATGCAGAAGAAATAAAAAAGAATTTAATATCGCAATTAACAGCTCCTGTAAAATGGACACAAAGTGTGCAAAATATGGTTGCAGATGGTGCAACTTTATTTACAGAGGTTGGTCCAGGTAAAGTTTTACAAGGATTGGTGAAAAAAATTAATAGAGCATCAGAAACTACATCGGCAGAATTAGCCTAAATACCTCATATATAAAAAAGTAAAGTTATTGGTAATAACTGTTACTGAGAGGTGAAATATGTTCTTTGTCGATTTTGTTTATCGACAAATGGCATTTTGGTTAATATTGTAGTCTATCTGTTATAAATTATAGTTGAGTAACACTATCTATAAAAGAAAATGAAAATTAAACAATTAGACAGTTTCCGTATTATAAAAAAACACAAAGCATATTGCTTTCTAGTACTATTTTTGTGTTTTGGTTTTTTTGCATCAGCGCAACAGGTTTCAGTTCAGGCAGATGCTAATGCGGCGGAGACTGGTTCTGTATCAGGAAGTTTTAGAATTTCTAGAACCGGCAATACTTTTACTGGCTTACGTGTAAACTTTACTATATCTGGTACGGCAACCAATGGTGTAGATTACAACACTGTAGGAGGTTCTATTTTAATTCCTGTTCTTAGTAGGAGTGTTAGTTTAGATATTGAAGGTATAGTAGATGATACTTTAATTGAAGGAGATGAAAGTGTAATTATTACCATATCTGAAAATGCAAACTATGATATAAACCCTTTAGCGGGTTCTGATAGAATAGCAATTATAGATAATGAGCCTGTTTGTGCTACAACTCCTAATGCACCAGAGTTAAGAACTGGTGAAGAAACTACCTTTTGTGATAGCTTTACTAAAGACTTAAATGATTATGTATCTAGTGTAACACCTGCGGGTACAGTACTAACTTGGAGTAGTAGTGATGATTTGTTAGATGACTCATCTTATTATGATAGTTCTGTAATTGGATTTTCGGGAGAGTTTTACGGGTTTTATTTAGACGAGGCTAATAACTGTGTTAGTCCACCTTTAAAAATAACAATAGTTCAAAATAATAGTCCAACCGTTACTGGTACTTCTGTATCTAGGTGTGGAGAAGGTGTAGTAACATTATCAGGCACAACAACAGATGGTTCTTTATTGTGGTATGATGCGCCTACTGGAGGAACATTAGTACATACAGGATTAAATTTTGATACACCAATATTGGCAACTACAACATCTTATTACGTAGAGGCAACAGCAAATGGTTGTACGTCTGCAAGGGTAGAGGTTGTAGCAACAATAAATGACCAACCATCTTCTGGTACAGGTACAAACACTACTGCGTGTTCTCTACCAGGTAATGGCAGAGTAACTGCAGTAAATTTAGACGATCAATTAACAGACGCAGATGCAGGGGAATGGACAATAACTTCTACCCCAACATCTAGTTCAATTACAATAGATGCTAATAGTGTAGATTTTGCAAACCAGCCACTAGGAGAATATCAGTTTACATATACAACTACTGGTTTTGTTGCTCCTTGTGAAGCAGAAACAACTACAATAACGGTTACAGTAGTAGATTGCGCGCCTACAGATACAGATTTATCTGTTGTAAAAACGGTAGATAAAGATGAGGTTTTTACAGGTGAAGATGTAACTTTTACAATTACTGTAGAAAACCTAACTGGTGATGCAGTTACAGCTATAGAAATTACAGATGTTTTAAATGCAACTACTGGTTTTAGTTATGTTTCTGATGTAGCACAACTAGGGACTTTTGACAGTGCAACAGGTATTTGGACAATACCAGAGTTAGCAGCTGGTGAAAGTACATCAATACAAATTACAGCAGCTGTTGTAGACGGAGGTTCGCATATTAACACCGCAGAAATAACAAGTAGTAACCCTGTAGATTTAGCTACTGCTAATAACCAAAGCTCGGTTACTGTTGGTATTAAACAGATTGATATGTCTGTTTCTAAATCGGTAGATAAAACAACCACAACTGTAGGAGATATTGTTGTTTTTACAATAACACTTACTAACGAGACCGATGGTTTGGTAACAGATATAAGTGTTACAGACCGTATAGAAAATGCAATGGGTTTTACATATGTTTCACATACAACTACAGCGGGCAATTATGATGTTGCTACAGGTATTTGGACGCTAAATGAAATACTAGGTAATGAAGAACAGGTGTTAGAAATAACAGCTATGGTGCTAGAAGATGGTACACACGAAAATACGGTAGAAATAACGGATTCTTTTCCTTTGGATATTGCCAATGTAGAAAATAATACAGCATCTGTAATTGTTACTGTAGAACCAAGAAGTAATGATGAATGCGGATTTTTATTTAATCAGTTTTCTCCAAATGCAGATGGTGTAAACGATTTTTTACGCATAAATTGTATAGAAAACTATACAGGTAATACACTTGTTATATTTAATAGGTTGGGTAGTGAAGTATACAGTGCTACTAATTACCAAAACAATTGGGATGGTACTTGGAAAAAAGGAGATTTGCCAAATGGTACATATTTTTATGTGTTAGACTTGGCAGATGGTTCAGAAGTTAAAAAAGGATGGATTCAAATCATAAGATGATACAAAAACAAATGAAAAAATCCACGCAGATGTATAAGTACTTAGGTATACTTATGTTGTTTTTTGTTAGTGCTAACGTCTTTGCACAAAAAGAACCACAGTATACACAGTATATGTATAACATTGGAAGTTTTAACCCTGCTTATGTAGGTAGTGTAGAAGACCCAGAAATAATGAGTTTATACAGAACGCAATGGGTAGGAGTTCCTGGCTCACCTACAACCATACGTATAGGGGCAAACATACCTTTTTCTAATGAAAAAACAGGATTGGGTTTTAATGCATACTCAGACAAGTTAGGGCCAATGAGTCAGTCTTTAATAAACATCTCTTACTCTTACCAAGTAAAACTATCAGACTATGTAAAATGGTCTTTTGGTATAAATGCAGGGGCTTCAATTTTAGATATCGATTTTACAAAAGGAGATTTTGAGTTTCAGAACGAACCTGCATTGCAAGATACACAGTATAATGAGTTTTACCCAATTATAGGAGCAGGTACATTTGTATATGCAGACAATTGGTATTTAGGTCTTTCTGTACCTAATATATTAACCAGTACATTGTATAATGATGAGGTTGCTGTTATTGAAGAAGATAAAACTCAAGTTAATTTTATAGGTGGCCTTGTGTTTGATTTAAGTGACGGATTAAAATTTAAACCAGCATTTTTAATAAATTATATTAATGAGTCTCCTTTAAACGTAAACTTATCTACTAATTTTTTAATTAGTGATTTAGTTACTGTTGGAGCATCGTATAGGTTTGATAATGCTATAAGTGGTTTGGCTGGTTTTCAGGTCTCTAATTCTATGTATGTGGGTTATTCGTATGACTATTCTACAAACGCATTTAAGAACTATAATGATGGTTCTCATGAGGTTATTTTAAAGTTTTATTTGGGTAGATCAGGAGGAACAAAAAGAAGTAAGCGCTCAAAAGACAATAAAAAACCTAAACAAATAGATACACCAAGATTCTTTTAATACAAACAATATGAAATTTAAACTTAGCTTTTTACTTTTAAATTTAGTTGTACTATCTGTTTGTGCTCAAAATTTAAAATCAGCCGGAGATCGTTATTTTTTTCAGTATAAATACGAGCAAGCAGTTAAAGAATATGAAAAAGAGAGTAAAGAAACTGTACTTACTACACAGCAGTTTTTAAACTATGCAGAGGCATATTTTAATACAAAACAGTTTCAGAAATCTTGGGATACGTACAAGTTAATATTGGAGAGTGATGCTATTGTATCTCCATTTCATTACAATAAAATGCTGCGTAGCTTATACGCTATATCTGGTAAGGATGAAATGAATAAGTATTTAGAAAATGATACTATTTTAAAAGAAGCTTCTTGGGCAGAAAATGCAAAGTTTAATTTTGATATAGAAAATAAAGAAGATGTTGTGATACCTAATTACAATGTTTTTAATGTAAAAGCAAACAGTATTGCTGCAGATTTTTCTCCATCGTTTTATAAAGAAAAATTATTATTTACTAGTGATAGGGCTCTAACCTTAGTTAAGAAAAAGAAAAAGCAAGAAACCATATATTTAGATATATACGAAAGTGAAATTGAGGCAGATGGCGATATTACTAATGTAAAAGCATTTGATGGTATACCAAAAGCTAATTTTCACGAAGCAACACCATATTACTCATCAGAATTAGAAAAGCTATTTTACGTGTTGTCTAATGAAAAAGATGGCGAAATGTTATATGATGAAAAAGGGAAAAATGCACTTTCTATAGCAAGAGTAGATCGCAATAAAAACTTTAACTACGTGCTTAAACATTTAAGTACTAGTTTTTACTATCCTTTTTATGATGCAGCTTCTCAACGTTTATACTTTGCTGCTAATTTTGAGGATAGTAGCTACGGTGGTACAGATATTTACTATGTTAATACCAGTAACGGACAAATTATGTCTGCACCAATTAATCTGGGACCAAGAGTAAATACTCCCGGAAACGAAATTTCTCCTTTTGTTTTTGAAAACGGATTGTATTTTTCTTCAGATGTGTTTTATGGTTATGGAGGTATGGATATTTACAAGTCTAACTTAAAAGCCGATGGTAGCGCTGGCGTGCCAATTAATTTAGGAGAAGGTATTAATTCTGTTAAAGATGATTTTGGCTTTATTGTTAAAAATGATAATACTGGTGGTTTAGAAGGGTATTTCTCTTCTAACAGAGAAGGTGGTAAGGGTAAAGATGATATTTATGGTTTTAAAGTAGAAGAAAAGCCTAAGTTAAATACCATTGTCTTACAAGGAAAAACATTAAACGCTTTAAATAATGTTAGGGTTGCTAATGTGCCTATAAAGGTATTAGATCAAAATAATAAAGTTATAAAAGAGCTAGAGTCTGCAGATGACGGATCTTATGAAATAGAGTTACCTTGGCAAACAAAAATTACAGTTATTGCATCTAAAAAAAAGTACTCTTTATTTAGACAATTTTATACAGCAGATGATTTAAAAAATAAAAAGGAAACACCAATTTATTTAGATTTTGCAGATGATTTTGTTGTAGAAAAAGAAGGCAAAACAATGCTTAAACTAAATAAGTTTGAGTTTAAAACTAAAAGCACTAAACTAACTCCAGTTATTATTGCAGAATTAGATAAAGCAATAAAAATAATTAAAAAGTTTCCAGAGTTTAATCTTCAAATAGAATCGCATACAGATAGTAAAGGAGGTTCTTCATCTAACTTTAGAGTGTCTCAAGGTAGGGCAGATAATATTAAAAATTACTTATTAAGTAATGGTGTTCCTTCTAAAAATATATTATACACCATTGGTTATGGAGAAGATCATGTGCTAAACAAATGTGTAAATGGTGTCTATTGTATAGATTACTTTCATGCAGAAAACCGAAGGTGCAACATTGTTGTTCTAAATTATAAAGAGCTGTATTAATACAGCTCTTTTTTTTGTATAGTCTCCTATCACTTATGGGACTGTTTTTTAAATCACTCAAGTTTATTGAATATTACTATAATTTTTTTGTCTTATTTAAATTGATACTTTTCTAGATTTTCCTATATTTAATAATTCAATTAATTTTATAGGAAATTATTCTGTAAAACACAGTTTTTAGGTGCATAATAATACATATTTAGCAAATTTATTAAATATGTGTTTTTATGTTGATGTACTGTAACATCTAAAATGTAAACTGTTGTTTTATTAGAGTTTTACTAGTTATTAGTAATCACAAGCACAAAACAAATAGCACATGAGTAATTATCACATTAAACATTTAGAGGAATATTTTCAGGTATACCGAAAATCTGTACGTAACCCAGAAGCCTTTTGGGAAGAAATTGCAGAAGAGCATTTTTTATGGAGGAAAAAGTGGGATAATGTTTTAAGTTGGGATTTCTCTAAGCCAGAGGTAAAATGGTTTGAAAATGCAAAGCTTAATATTACAGAGAATTGTATAGACAGGCACTTAACAACTAGAGGTGAAAAAACAGCTATTCTTTTTGAGCCTAACAACCCTAATGAAGAGGCACAACACATAACCTATTATGAGCTACATAAACGTGTGTGTAAAATGGCAAATGTGCTTAAAGAAAATGGAGTTAAAAAAGGAGATCGTGTTTGTATTTATTTGCCTATGATTCCGGAGTTAGCGGTATCTCTATTGGCTTGTGCAAGAATAGGAGCTATACACTCTGTTGTTTTTGCAGGTTTTTCTTCTAATGCTTTAGCAACAAGAATTAATGACTCTGACTGTAAAATTGTAATTACTTCTGATGGATCTTTTAGGGGAAAAAAATCTATAGATTTAAAAGGTATTGTAGATGTGGCTTTGGACGACTGTCCTGGTGTAAAAACAGTATTAGTAGCCAAGCGTACCAATGCAGAAGTAAAAATGAAAGAGGGGCGTGATAAATGGTTACAGCCACTTTTAGACGAAGCATACGGGGATTGTGTTGCAGAAGTTATGGATGCCGAAGATCCTTTATTTATTTTATATACATCTGGCTCTACAGGTACTCCAAAAGGTATGGTGCATACTACAGGTGGTTATATGGTATATACGGCGTATACATTTAAAAATATTTTTCAGTATAAAGAGAATGATGTTTACTGGTGTACCGCAGATATAGGTTGGATCACAGGGCACTCTTACATTGTGTATGGTCCTTTGGCTAACGGAGCAACTACTGTAATGTTTGAGGGTGTGCCTTCTTATCCAGATTTTGGCCGTTTTTGGGAAGTGATAGAGAAACATAAAGTAACTCAGTTTTATACTGCACCTACTGCTATTAGAGCTTTGGCAAAAGAGAATGTAGATTTTGTAGAAAATCACGACCTATCTTCTTTAAAAGTATTAGGTTCTGTTGGTGAGCCTATTAACGAAGAGGCTTGGCATTGGTACAATAGTAATGTTGGTAAAAATAATAGTCCTATTGTAGATACTTGGTGGCAAACAGAAACAGGCGGAATTATGATTTCTCCTATACCTTATGTTACACCAACAACACCTACATACGCAACCTTACCTTTTATTGGTATACAACCTGCCTTAATGGATGAAAACGCACAAGAGTTAAAGGGCAACCAAGTAGAGGGGCGTTTATGTATTAAATTTCCGTGGCCTTCTATTGCAAGAACAATTTGGGGTAATCATGAAAGGTACAGAGATACTTATTTTTCGGCTTATAAAGACAAATATTTTACGGGTGATGGTGCTTTAAGAGATGGTGTTGGTTATTACAGAATAACAGGTCGTGTAGATGATGTTATTATTGTATCTGGACATAATTTAGGTACTGCACCTATAGAAGATACCATTAATGAGCATCCAGCTGTAGCAGAGTCTGCAATTGTTGGGTTTCCACATGATGTTAAAGGAAATGCTTTGTATGGTTATGTTATTTTAAAAGAATTTGGAGAAACTAGAGATAGAGATAATTTACGAAAAGAGATTAATCAGCAAATAACAGAACATATTGGACCTATTGCTAAATTAGATAAAATACAGTTTGTAACTGGTTTGCCTAAAACAAGGAGTGGTAAAATTATGCGTCGTATTTTGCGTAAAATAGCTTCTAATGACACAGATAATTTAGGTGATATTAGTACGTTGTTAAATCCAGAAATTGTTCAGGAAATTATGGACAACTCTCTTTAAATAAAAGAATAAATTCTAAAGGCCGATTTTATATAAGTCGGTCTTTTTTATGCAATAATTTCTATGTAGCAGTAATAAATTGCAAATAAGCTTAGGAATAAAATACCTGCATACGTAAGTAGCTGTAGCCATTTTTTAGGTCTGTCTTCTTTAGCAACGTCGTTACTCATTACATTTTTTAAATTCATATAACCAACAACAGGAGCTACAATAAAAGATACAAAAGTAGCTAAGGCAACAACCTTACCCATATTAGAATTAAAAAAGATTATAACGGCTAAGTTTACAATGGTTAATACTATTACAGCTAAGGTAAAGTAAGATTTACTTTGTGGTTTTGTTTTTTCAGTTTTGGTAATTGGTGTGCTTTTTAGCTTCTGTATAACATCTATACTAACTCTTGCTATAGCATCGTGTGCTGTCATACAAGAGCTAAACATTGTGGCAAAAGCGGCTGTAGACACAAAAATAGTTGTCCACTCTCCAATATGTACCGTAAATAAGTTTATTAGCTGGTCTGCAAAACCAACAGCGCTACTACTCATTTTAGTATTTGTACCGTAAAGAGATAAGCAACCAATGGTCATAAAGAAAAAAGCAAGTATAGCTGTAACTATATATCCAAAGTTAAATTCTGATAATGCTTCTTTAAGATTTAGTTTTTTGTTTGTTAGTTTCTGCTTTTCAATAGTCCACATACTTAACCAGCTAGAGGTTTCTACCGCAGTAGGCATCCAACCTACTAAACCAATAATAAATAAAATACCAGCATTATTAAAAAGAGGCGTGGGTTTAAAGTTTGCTACCTCATCAACCTTTCCCTTAAAAACAACTACAATAGTGGTAACTAAAAGTGCAATTCCTAAAATAGATACTACAATTTTTAAAGACTTCTCTAAAAAAACATATTTACCAATAATTAATAGTGCAGATATAAAACTGAATAGTACAAGAGCAACAACAGTAATAGATACATTTGTAAGGTTAAAGAGGTTTATTAATAGACCAGATGTAACCAAGTATAAAGCTGCTAAAATGGTAAATGTAGATACTAATGTAATAAGTGCATAAAACCATAAATACCCTTTGCCACGGTTTAAATACCCTTGTATAAGTGTTTTGTTTGTTGCGTTGGTGTATCTAATTCCAAATTCAAAAAAAGGATATTTTAAAATGTTTGCTAGTACAATTGGTACCAACATAATCCAACCATATTGTGCACCAGCTTTAGTGGATAGCACAAGGTGAGATGTGCCAATTGCCATACTCGCAAAAAGTAATCCTGGACCTAAGTTTTTAAGTAAAGTTTTAATCTTTTGCATTACAGTGTAAGTACTATTCTATCGTTATTTTTTCTCCATAAAATTTAGGCTCTGTATTAAGTAGTAAATCTAAAAACACTTTAACACGTGCTAAATATTCTCTAGTCTGTACTTTTAAACCAGCTTTTCCTTTTAAATCTTTGGCATTAAAGCCAACGGTAGTGAGGCCTTTTTTTTCTGCAATATAAATAGCTCTTTCATTATGAAATTTTTGAGATATAACGGTAACCTTGTTAAGCTCAAAAATTACGTGCGCACGCACCATAGAATCTAATGTTCTAAAACCTGCGTAATCTAAAAATATTTTATCCTCTGGTATTCCTTGTTTTACAAGTTCTCTTTTAAAAGTATCTGGTTCGTTATAGTATTTAGTTCCATTATCACCGCTAACTAAAACAAAGTCTATTTTTTTTGCATTGTACAAAGCAACGGTTGCATTTATACGGTGTACGTAGTAAGGATTTGGACTACCGTTAACAAGCTTACTTGTTGTGCCTAAAACAACACCAACTTTATTGTAAGGAATAGCATCTACATTATAAAAAGTTTTGCCCTTAGCTGAGTTTGTAATAATATTATTAGAACAAAAAATTGCCAATAATGGCAATAGAACAAGTACAGAAATAGTTATGATAATTTTTTTCTTCATACAAGTTAAAGGTACAAAATAGAGCTATAGAATTGTTAAAAATAAAGTATTGTTAAAATATATTTTTAGTTTACATAATATTTTAACTTTATTGGCATAAAATGTGCTGTGTTTCTTGCAATTAAGAAAATATAGTTCAAAAACCATAAAACCACAACCCTTGAGAAAATTATTGTTTTATCTTTTGCCATTACTGTTAATTACTTCATGCGCCAGTATAGAAAAACACAATCATCAAATAACCAAGTTACATAGTGTAGATGAACTGCATAAAGATGTTGATGTAGCTTATAGAAAACTACAAAAATTACATCCTCAATTATACCTGTATACGCCAAAAAAGGAGTTAGATGCTAAGTTTTTGGCTTTAAAAAGTAGTATTACAAAACCAATGACTACTTATGCCTTTTATGAAAAATTGGCTCCTGTTGTAGTGGAGGTTAGACAAGGACACGCAGGTATTTCTGTACCAACAAAAAAATACACCCGTAAAGAAAATAAAGCTTTTAATAAACTTAAAAACGAATGGTCTTATTTAAGGTTTGAAAACGTAGAAGATGCTGTTTTGGTGAAGAATACACTAGGTGAAGATAGTACAATGGTAGGGAGCAGAGTGGTAAAGTTAGGAGATGATTCTATTGATGACTTGCTAAAAAGATACAAAACTTATTTTTCTTCAGATGGGTATAACACAACTTTTCATAATAAATATGCTGCGCAGAAACTAGCTAGATATTACTATCAAGATAAAGGAAGATTAGATAGTTTAGAGGTTACTTTTTCTAAAAATGATAGTTTATACACTAAAGTTTTTAGAAGAATACCAAGAGATTCTACAAGGTTTCCTAAACAAAAAAAAGATAGTTTAAAAGATAAAAAACCAATTAAAAAGACAAAAGAAGAACGTAAACTTGCTTCAAAAAAGTTAAAGAAAAAGTTAGAGAATTATCGTAAATACGGGTATAGTTATTCTGAAAAAAATAATAACAGAAATTTAGATTTTATAGGAGAAGATAGTACTGTTGCTTATATGAAAATTAGAAGCTTTAGTAGGGGTGACTATGAAGCTTTTTATGAAGAGGCTTTTAAAAAAATAGATTCTGCAAAAACTAAAGATTTAATTATAGACTTGCGAGATAATGGAGGTGGTAGGCTGGTAGAAATTCACGATTTATTTTCTTACTTAGCAAAAGAAGAATTTAAGTTTGTTGAAGAAGGAGAGGTAAACACAAGATACCCAATTATAAAGTCTTATATGTCTCGTAATAAAACAGCTTATGGAGCAGCATACAAGTCTTTATTTGTACCATTTGTATTTTTTAAAGAAGTTTTTAAAGCACGCAAAAAAAATGGCAAGTTGGTATATAAGTTTAAGGAAACTAAAGTAGCAGAGCCTAAAGAAAATAATTATAAAGGTAATGTGTACGTATTAATAAATGGCCGTTCTTTTTCTGCATCTTCTGTGTTTTCTAATGTTGTAAAAGCACGTAAAAGAGGAGTTATTGTTGGTGAGGAAACAGGAGGAGCATACAATAGTACTGTAGCAGGCCAAACAAAATTGGTAAGACTACCAAATTCTAAACTAATGCTATACTTTGGGTTAATGGTTTTAGAAACCCCTTATAAATCTAAAGTTGAAGGTTACGGTGTTAAACCAGATGTAACTATTACACCTACTTTAGAAGACCGCAAAAACAACTGTGACCCAGAGTTAGAATGGATTTTAGACGCTATTAATAAATAATTTTTTGGTTTAAGGCTTTATAAAACAGTTGTTCTACAACTGTAAACAAGCGTTTTGCAACATAAATTGTGCTTATTTTGATTAAGAGTTTAGTTTTGACAATAAATAACTAAACCAAAAACAAAATGAAAAAAATTGTATTATTAATTGTGTGTATCATTAGCGTAGCTAATTTGTCTGCCCAAGAAGGATTAAAAATAGGCATACAAGGCGGTATTCCTATAGATGATTTTACAGACAAGGTAAGCTTAATGGTTGCTGCTGATATAGGGCATATGTGGGCGTTAGGTGAAGTTGTAGATTTAGGTGTAACAGCTGGTTACATACACGGCTTTGCAGAAAAATATCATACAGGTACTATTACTAATGATTTACCAGATATTCAGTTTTTAAAAGCAGCTGCTTCTGTGCGTGTTTGGACATCTAATTCTTTTTCTTTTGGTGCAGATTTAGGTCAGGGTTTTGGACTTAACGATGGTAATGACGGTGGTTTTTATTACAGACCTCAAATAGGTTATTTAATGGGAGAGAGTACAGAACTTAACTTATCTTACACAGGTATACAATTAGGAAATAATACAGAGTGGTCTACCGTTTCTATAGGTATTATGCATACTATAAAAACAATAAAGAGATTCTAAATAAAAAATACAATATTTTAAAACACCTACATTATATCTAAATTGGTATAGCGTAGGTGTTTTTTATTTCTCCCATAACAAACGTACTATGTGTACTTCCTACACTTTTTACAGAGCCTAAACCATTTAAAACAAAGTCTTGGTAATGCAACATATCCTTTACTTGTACTTTAAGTAAAAAATCAAAATCACCAGATATATTGTAACACTCTGTTACTTCTTTTATAGACTTAATTTCTTTCACAAAATTATGTCCTATATCTTTTGTGTGCTGTTTTAGTTTAATGTTGCAAAATACAGTTAATCCTTTCTCTAACTTTTCAGCATCTAAAACGGCAACATATTTTTTAATAAATCCGTTTCTTTCTAACCTTTTTATTCTTTCAAATACTGGTGTAGTAGATAGGTTTACCTTATTTGCTAACTCTTTAGATGTTAAAGTAGAGTTTAATTGTAGTAAACGTAAAAGTTGTACATCTATCTTATCTAAGTTACTCATAGAAAATTTGTCTAAAAATTGATGATAAACAAATATAGAAAAGATTATTATTCTTTTTACTACATAAAGTGTAGTTCTTATTTCTAAATTTTAGGTGTTATTTAGCTGAAATATTTATTATTGTAAACTTTGCATAGAATAATAAATTTATAGTAATATGAAAACTAATGTTTTAGGTTACCCAAGAATTGGAGCTAAGAGAGAGTTAAAAAAAGTAAGCGAAAGATACTGGAAAGGAGCAGCTACTAAAACTGAATTAGTAGAAATGGGTAAGCAGTTAAAATTGTCTAACTGGAGGCTAATGCAACAAGCAGGTATAGACCTTATTCCGTCTAACGATTTTTCTTTTTATGATCAGGTTTTAGATGCTACCTTAACCTATGGTTGTATTCCTGCAAGATATCAGAAAATAAAAGAAAAAGAATCTAAGCTAGATCTGTATTTTGCAATGGCAAGAGGCTTACAAAATAATGAGTTTGATGTTACTGCTATGGAAATGACCAAGTGGTTTGATACCAACTACCATTATCTAGTACCAGAGTTTACAGCAAATCAGAAATTTGAATTATTCTCTTTAAAACCAATTAACGAGTTTAAAGAGGCATTAGCACATAATATTACTACCAAACCAGTAGTGTTAAGTCCGGTTACATATTTGCTTTTAGGGAAAGAAAAAGAAGAAGGTTTTAATAAAATAGATTTATTAGATGATCTTTTACCAGTTTTTTACAAGCTAATTGAAGGACTTGTAGATGCTGGTGCAACGCACATACAAATAGATGAGCCTTGTTTGGCTTTAGATATTACGGATAAGGACAGGGAGGCTATCAAAAAATTATATAAAGAGTTAGCAAGTAAGTTTTCTAGTTTAAAAATTATTTTAACTAGTTATTTTGATTGTTATGGCGATAACCTAGAAACAGTTTTACAATTGCCTGTACACGCTTTACATTTAGATTTGGTACGTTGTTCTTTACAGTTAGATGATGTTTTAGATGCAGCTAATTTTAAAAATGACAAAATACTTTCTTTAGGTTTAATTGACGGACGTAATATTTGGAAAACTAATTTTGAAGACACAATTGCGACTGTAAAAAAAGTTGAATCTAAAATAGGTATAGACAAAGTTTGGCTAGCAACATCTTGTTCTTTATTACACTCACCTTACGATTTAGATTTAGAACAGAATGAAGAAACCTTACCTGCAAGTGTAAAACAATGGTTGGCTTTTGCTAAACAAAAGGTAGACGAGTTGGTTACAATTAAAAAACTTGTAACAGGAGATACTAGTAAAGAGGTTGCTGCAAAATTATTAAACAACAACAGAGCGCATAGCACAAAAAAAGAGTCTTCAGTTATACATAATGCAGCGGTAAAAGCTAGGGTAAGTTTATTAACTGCAAATGATAGTGAGCGTAATGCTGAGTTTTTAACACGTCAAAAAATACAAAAAGATCAGTTAAAATTACCTGCATACCCAACAACAACTATAGGATCTTTTCCGCAAACAAAAGAGGTGAGGAGTTGGCGATCTAAATTAAAGAAAAAAGAACTTAGTTTAGATGCTTATAACGAACTTATTAAACAAGAGATTGAAGAAACCATACGTTTTCAGGAAAAAATAGGGTTAGATGTTCTAGTGCACGGAGAGTGTGAGCGTAATGATATGGTAGAGTATTTTGGAGAAAAACTAGAAGGGTTTGCAATCTCTAGTTTTGGTTGGGTGCAAAGTTATGGTAGTAGAGCTGTTAAGCCACCAATATTATTTGGAGACGTGTCTAGACCATCAGCAATAACCGTAAAATGGTCTGCTTATGCACAGTCTTTAAGCTCTAAATTTGTAAAAGGGATGCTTACTGGGCCAATTACTATTTTACAATGGTCTTTTGTGCGTAATGACCAAGCACGTTCTACAACCTGTAAGCAAATTGCCTTAGCTATAAGAGATGAGGTAGTAGATTTAGAGCAAGCTGGTATACAAGTAATACAGGTAGATGAACCTGCAATTAGAGAAGGCTTGCCTTTGCGAAAAGAGTATTGGAGTACCTATTTAAATTGGGCTGTAGAGAGTTTTAAAATAGCAACTTCTGGTGTAGCAGACAAAACACAAATACATACACATATGTGTTATTCTGAGTTTAATGATATTATAGAGCATATTACTAGTTTAGATGCAGACGTAATTACTATAGAAACATCTAGATCTAAAATGGATTTATTAAATGTTTTTGTAGACTTTAAATATCCTAATGAAATAGGACCTGGAGTTTATGACATACACTCGCCACGTGTACCTACTTTGTTAGAGATAGAAGAGTTATTAGTAAAAGCAAGTAAGTTACTGCCAACAGACAATATTTGGGTAAATCCGGATTGCGGATTAAAAACTAGAGATTGGCCAGAAACAAAAGCTGCTTTAGAGAATTTGGTGGCTGCTGCAAAAACAATGCGTTCTAAATTAGAAAAAGCATATTAAATTAAAAAAGCCTTTAGCGTATTTGCTAAAGGCTTTTTTTTAAGAATTAATTTTTTGCTAACAGCTCATTAATTACTTCTGTTAGTTTGCCTTGGTCTGTAATGTATTTTTCTAAGTTTACTATTTCTACCTTTCTAAAATCTACAGGATGACTTTCACTTTGTAAAGAGATGCTACCACTGGTTAATGGTTTGCCTTCTTTGGCTCCGTTTACAGGGTCTAGTTGAGGTTTTGTATAGCGCAGTACTTCTTCTCCATTTACATAGTGTACTATTAAAGAATCTCTTAAAACTAGAGCTTCAACACGTACCCACTGTTCTCCGTGATACGTTTTAGAGGTAGAGCTTGCACAGTGTTCTTGCTTTATTTCATTATTAAAAACATACTGCGTACCTGGTGTGCATATATTGGCTGTAGTACGCTCATCTTTACCATTGCCACCTAAAAGTTGTAGTTCTATAGAGTTAGGAAAATCTTGCTCTACAGACATTGTGTTTGGTGACTGTCCGTGTAGCATAATACCGCTATTTCTTGTAGCCCAACCTTCGCCACCTTTGGCTTGTTCACCAACAAATCTATATTCTACACCTATTAAATATGCGCTGTATGGCTTTTTATAAAATAAGTGTCCGTATTGCTGATTAAAATCTCCGTAGTTATTGTAGCGTACTTGTATGTTACCGTCTTTTACGCTAAATGTATTTGCGTAGTTGTCATTTAAAGGATGATTTCTAATTTTTATTTGCCAGCCTTTAAGGTCTTTACCATTAAAAAGCTGTTTCCATTTGGGTTTGTTGTTGTTACAACTGGTTAAAAAAAGCACGCAACTAAGTATAATTAGTGTACTATAGGTTTTGGTTTTCATATTTTGGTAGATTATTTGGATCTGCTAAAATATAAATTTACTAGACAGTTGTAATGTATATGATGTTAAATCTGTAGAAAAAACTTACAGTATTTATTTTGTATAAATGATATATGGTTTTTAAAATTAGGCAATGACCTTACCAGTCTATGTTTTTATCAATAAAAGTAATAAGACTTTTAGCCATATCTTCTTGCTCTTTTATAGATGGATGCCCAGGTGTATTTTTATAAGGCATAAAATGAGTATAAACATTTTTATCTGCTAATTTTGTTGCCGCTTTGCTAATAAAACTCATCCATTTAGAGTCTTCTTTTGTAGCATTCATAGCTCCTAAAGCACATATAATTTTAGCATTAGGATATTCTTTTCTTAGGCTAGTAATAAAGTTTTGGTAGGCAGTAACAAAAAAGTCGTCTTCTGGTTTTTTGTTCCCAAACCTATGTTTAAATTCTTCATTTTTTGGCATATTCACTATCCAAGAATCATTCTGAAATAAATTTACAACAACTATATCTGGCTGGTACAAAGAAAAATCCCATAAGCTGTTTTTATTATTAGGATTTAGCCTATTGTATAGCTCTGGCATTATTATGGGAAACCAGCTTACAGTAATTCCAATTCCGCTTTTGCAAATAGCTCTGTATTCGGCATTAAAATGTCTGGCTGTAATAGCAGCGTAACTTAAATAATTGTTGGTGTATGTACTATCTGGTCTGTCATTGCCAGTATAATCTTCAACAGCATAACCAGCAGTAATAGAGTTTCCGTAAAATTCAATTTTTCTGGTTTTAGGTGTGTCTTTTGGTAGTATTTTACCTTTTTTATTCAGTTTAAAACCAAAAAAGCTTGTTTTGCCTTTATCCCATTCTGTTCTTTTAAACAACTCTACAGTATGCTTTCCTTTTTTTAAATTACGGGCAAGTGTATAATAACGTTTTGTAGTATCTAATCGTAATAATTTAGTGCTGTCATTATCTACAAGAATATTATAGTAGTTTTCTCCTTTTTCATCTTGTAATAAGGCTTCTATATCGGAACCTTCAAAATTTAATTTTATAGATGTGCCAGACCAATGTAAATCTGTACTATCTGTCGCAGTAGTATCTACTCTTCCCCAATATGTAATGTCTTTGTTTGCATTGGTTATTAAGGTTCTTGAATTGGTTTTACAAGACGTTAAAAACAAAATTGCTAGAAAACAGGTATAAACTATATGTTTCATATTAAATACGTAAATAACTCACAAGTTAAAAAAACAAAACCACCTAAATGGTGGTTTGTATAAAAGTATAATAATGATCTGAATTTTTTAATCTTCAATTTCTTTACCAACCGCAAAAGGTTCTAAAGATTCGTTTATCACATTTTCTGTAATGTGGTTAATGTAGTTACTTAGGGTTTTTAAGGATACGCCAACAATAATTTCCATTATATTTTCTGGGGAAAAACCTGCATTGTAAAAAACCTCTAAATCGTTTTTAGAAACGTTACCTCTGGTCTCTGTAATTTTTTTGGTAATATTTACAAGTACATCTAACCTAGTGTCTTCTAGCTGTTTTTGTTTGCGTATAGCATTTAGGGTTTTAGATGCTACACCATTTGCTTTAGCGGCTCTAGTATGTGCAGCAGTACAATAATCACATTTGTTAACAACACTTGCAGCAAGTAATATTAGGTGTTGCTCACCAGCTGTAAAAGACGTAGTAGAAAATATTTTAAATAAACTGTTATACGCTTCTAAAGATGCAGGTGCGCCAGCCATATATTTAAACAAGTTAGGCACAGCTCCGTATTTTTGCTCTCCGTATTTTAAGAGTTCTTTAGATGCTTCTGGAGCGCTTTCTATGCTATGCTTTGTAAAATTTTTCATTTCTGCTAATTTTTAATTTTTAAAAAAGCAAAGGTATAGCCGTGTATAACAATTGGCAATGGACAAAGGTTCACTTTAAAGAACTTCTGTATTCTGTAGGTGTTTGCCCAGTTTTGCGTTTAAATACTTTACTAAAATAAAAATGATCTTCAAAGTTCATTTCAAAAGCAATTTCTTTAATGGTTTTATCTGTTTGTTTTAGCAATTGTTTGCCGTGTGTTATTTGCTTTTCTAATAAAACTTGACAAGGTGGTTGTAAATTATTTTTTTTAGCAAGTTTACTTAAATACTTAGGTTTTAAACCAAGTTCTTTTTCATAAAAAGAAATCTCGTGTTGTGTAATAAAGTGCTTATTTACTAATTCTGTAAAATGATCTAAAACATCCATTTACTATTTATTTTTTGATTTAATGTTATTTGTTATAGGGTAAATTATAGTTTTTGTTTGGCTTTAAGTACATAAATGTTCTATCTGCACTAATATAAAAATCAAACCTTTTTAAAAAATCAGTACCTAAAACACTCATACTTTGCCTAGCAATTGCGCCTTTAAAAAAGCCAATAGGGACATTTTTAAATGTAGTTTTGCCAACTTTAAATTTAGGCAAAATAGCCTTTTGTGTTTTTAGTACATTACCATAAGAGTCTTTAAGTTCTTTAGTGTCTGTTATTTTTAAAAGCGAATCTAATTTATTTGTTTTAGCAAAATCATCATCAAACAAAATAAAACCAGTATACCCAGAGTGAATTAAAAATGTGTTGGTATACTTTTTAGATTCAATACTACTTTCTCCGCCTAAAAACATAAATCCGTCTTTATAATTTAAAGGGATTTTTTTATACCCTTTTATTTTTTTAGGTATTGTTTTGTATACCGTTATTTTGTGGTTTGTAAAGCTAATATGTAGGGCTTTGCGCTTAAATAAACTAGGTCCAAATTTGCCATCTGTTCCTGGTCCTGAATTTTTATTTTCCCAAATAGGTAAATTTTCCCAATTAAAACTTCCTATTTGTAATGTGTTGCTATTGCTATGTCTAGACGTGCTTTTACCTCCCCAACTTTCTACAGTATCTTCTGTGTTCCATTGTACGCTAGTTACTTTTGTGGCGCTATCTTTAATTAAAGTTATAGATTCTGCTGCTGTATGTAGCATTAAACTAACAGTGTCTTTTTTATTTAAAATGGCCTGTACTGCAATGTTGTTTTTAGAAGTAAAAGTAAACGGAAAAGAACCAAGAAAGTTTGTTTCAATTTGTTGAGAAAAAGAATTAGCACAAACAAATACAATTAATAAAATGCATAGGCATAAGTTTTTAAGCATAGCTTTAATTGGTTAGGTATTAGAAAAACTAAAGTACACAAAAGTAAAAAGAGCAGTACTGTGGTTAGTGTTAATTTTAAAAAGAACAGTTTTGTTTAAAGAAAAAAAGCCTCTTCATTTTTTATTGAAGAGGCTTTTGTATTAAGAATTGTATGTTTAATTAACTATAAATTTTTTAGTTATAATTTTACTAGAGTCTTTAAAGCTCAAAAAGTAAATTCCTTTAGATAATTTACTTACATCTACAGTGTAAGGAGATGTTGTGTTAGTGTAATTTACAGTTTTAATTAAAAGTCCATTTACGTCCCTAATAAAAATCTCTTTAATTTGAGAATCTTTTTTATAATCTACTTGTAAAAAATTAGTAGTTGGATTAGGAAATAATTTTAAATTTTCTTGATCTACCTCTTTATTAAGACTATCTGTTTTAGTTTCTAATAAAGTTTTATTAGCAGATGCTGTACTTGTGTTTTCATTAATGGTTACAGTTACTATATCATTAAACTTAGCATCGTGTTTAATTTTTAATGTTAAAGTTTTAGTGCTTCCATCCCAATCTGAAGAAACCAGAGCATCATCAATATTAAGTGTTACCTTAGGTTTAGAGTCGCAATTAACTAGAATTTTAGTGTTTTCAATAGGGCTAGAAGCCACCTTAACGTCTGGTTTGTTTATTAAGTACTGTTGGTACTTATTAGAGTTAACAATTAAGGTAAGCTTGTCGCCTTCACTATTTAGTTTACTAACAATATAGGTGCTTATGTTAATACCACCTTTAATGCTATTTATAAAATTACTGTCTCCAAAATCTATATTGTAAGTTTGGTTATCTAAGTATTTTCTGCCTTCAACAGAATTAAGGATAATATATTTTTTGCCAGTTTTATTAACCCAAGCAGTACCTTTATGAGGTGCTTTTGCGTTAAAAGCATTATTAACCTTGGCTCCTGTATTAATATCGTCTAATTTTAATCTGGTTACTCGCCAGTCTGCAGCTCCACTAAATTTAGAAACAATAGGTATAATACCATATGTTCCTTGATTGTCTGGTATTACATCAGTTGCTATTTTTTCGTTATCGTATTTTGTAACCTTATGTGTTTTACTAAATAGCTCCTTATATTTTTGATAAATAGTTTTATAATCCTCTTTTTTTCTTGTACCGTGCTCCGCTGCAGTAATAAACTGCACCGCTTTTTTTGTATTGGCTTTTACTTGAGCTTTAGGAGTAATTAACTTTTCATCTACAATTTTTTCAAACAATTTGTATAGATGGTCTCTTCTGGCAGATCTCCTGTTTGCTGCATCATCATTTGTAGAGTTATCATTATCTCTAATTACAAACACGGTACCACCATTAGCAGCAGAATACAGCATTTCTTTACTCATTAAGGTAATTGGAGTATATGTATCTGTACTTTTGCTATTAACTAAAGGCCATACCTTTTTATTAATATTATGTGCAGAACGATTAAAATAGTTCTCTATCCAAGCTACTCTTTGTCCTATAACGTTGTCTAGCCATAAACCTTGCCAGTAGCCATCCATAACATGTTTAGCGTAAGAGCTATTGTTTTTTGTTCCCCATATAATGTGTTTACTGTATTTTTTTAGGTTATTGTAAACCTCAGAGTTTGTAAACATAGGAGAAAACTGTGCAGACACATAAGCTTTACTGTAGTAGTGTGTTGCATTCATAAAATAACCACCGTGTAATTCTGCTAACTTTAAAGACCTGTTAAAAAAAAGATTAGTTTCTTTATTAAACTCATCATCTTTTTCATAATACAGGACTAAATCTTCGGTTTCACCAGTAAAATTTCCAATACAATTTGGGTATTTACGATAAAACCAATCTTGTTCTGCTAAGGAGTATTGGTGAAAAATCATTGTTTTATATCCCCAGTCTTCAATTTTATTATATAGGTCTAAATATTCACCTACAGCATAGTTGTCTTCTATAAAACGCTCAGCGCCTTTAGATCTATCGTTTAAAACCACGGCAACGTGTTTGCGTTTATTTGCAGAAAAATCGTTTTTAGTAAAGCCGTCTTTATGCATGTTAGCAAAATAACTAGCATCATCATTATGTAGCTCTGCTGTATGTGCGTCTGCAATAACAAACAACGGATTGCTATCTGATATTTTATAACGCATTGGTTGTACCGACTTGTTTACCAATTTAAATTTCTTTTTAACAGACCACGGACTTGTTCTTTTTGTACCGCCTTTATCTACCTCGCACCTCATTCTCCAGTAATAAGTTCCAGGAGAAAAAATTTGATTAGGTATGTGTTGTGTGGTTCCGTGTTGCATTGACCACAATTTTAAATGTTTGCTATAAATAATAGAAGAGCTAGAGAAATCTTCTTCTTTAGAGATCTGAATTCTGTAAACAGCTGTTTGTTGTGCAAAAGGCTTTGGTTTAATATTGTCAAACCCACCAACACTTATAACATTATTTTTAATGATATTTCTAAAACTATTATCATTTGGGGCTATAAACCTAAATGAAAGTGCCTCTTTAGATATTTGCCAAGTTTCTCTTGGTGTAATTAATTCTGGAGCACTGCTAAAATTTTGGGCGCATAGGTAATTAGATTGTGTAAATAGTACTGTAATAAATACGAGTAGTAATTTTGATAACTTGTCATTTGATTTCATAGTAGTAATATTTGCAAGTATTAACTGTCAAATATAATGAGTTATCAGGTGAATTTCGTAAGAAAATGTTAAATTGTATAACGGTCTTATTTTTAGATTACTGCATTGTGTTTGTATATCTTATTTAGTAATAAATAATATTTTCAGCTGTTATTTAATGCGCATTTTTGTCTTACAAAAGTTCTTTTTTGTAATTACGTAACCATAAAAACAACAAAACCCCTCAATAAAAATTGAAGGGTTTAGTGGCTTAATTTATTTAAAATAGATGTAATATTTTATTACTTACGTTCTAAATCTGTAATAAGTAAAGGGTTGTTTTGTTTTAGTTTTTCTAGCAATTCTTTAGTTTTTGTGGTGCTGGGACTTTGCTTAAGCTCTTCGTACTCTGTGTTAGTTAAGCCAACCATTTGTAAAAACTGAACCTCTCCGTGTGGTGTGTTTAATACGCCTAATTCTTTGTCTATAACAAATGCTATTGCTGTAATATCTGTGTTGTAATTACTTCTTATTGGTCCGTTTGCAGGTATAAGATGGTATTCCTCAAACCATTTTTCTTTGCTGAAAACGTATTTTCCTAAATTCTGAATTAAATTACAAGCCCAGTTAACATTGTCTTCATCACTATATTTTTTTAGTCTAAACGTAAGTTCAAAACCAAGTTTACTGTATTCTTCACCAACAGATTCCTCATTGTAATACAGCTCAGAAAATCCGTAAGAAATATAATGAAAATGAGGTTCTTGCAAGGTGCTATTGTAAACGCTAATACCGTCTATAGGTTCTGTGCCACCTAATGCATAAGGTAATTGTGGTGCATAATGTTGTGGGTTTTGCTCAGGGTATATTTTTTCTATTGCAGAGTCTATATAGTCCCAACCAACAGCGTCTTCTTCTGTATATTTATTTTTGTATTCTTTTAGTGTCATAAATCTGTAATTGGTATATAATTATGTGTAGTTGGCTACTAAATAAGCTTTAGCTTAAATTCTTAATCACCTCTAAAGCTAAGTCTTGTGTTTCTTCAGCTATTTCTGCTTTTGTGGGTTGTGTGGCAATTCGTTTAAATTCGGCCAGTAGTTTTGGGGCTATTGGAGCTGTTGCATTTGTGCCAAAAACTAATACAAGCCAGTATTTCCAAACTTCATCTTGACCCCTTAAAATTGCAATAATATCATCTGTAATATATTCTGCTATAGATTGTAAATACAATGCTATTGGGCCTGCAATGGGCCAGTTTAAATCTTGCAACCAAGTTAATAGTTCTGGTACTATTGGTTTTACTTGCTTGTAACTATAGTCTTTTAAGTTGGCTACGGCTTCTGTATCTCCTTTGTGTTTTGGCAGTTGTGGTTGCACTATTATTTTTCTTTTTTAAACCCTTTGTTGGTTAGTTTCCATTGAGCAAGTGTTTGTTCTCTTTTGTAAAAACCGGTTTCCTCATCTTCTGGATAACTAAAATAAGACAATATTTTTTTTTCTTCATTGTACGTTAGTTTAATGTCTTGTCCGCGGTTTGCTTCTGTAAAAATATAATTTTCGCCAATAAAAGCAGTATCGCTTTTTTGTAAGACGCCATCAGCTATTTTGTACACTGTTGCTGTGCTATGATGTTTACCACCACAACAAGTTCCCCAGCCCAATATTAAGTAGTGCGGCTGGTTGTTAATTTTTATCCTATGCAAACCAGTAGTAAAAACATCTATTCCGCCTGTATTTGGGTCTTTTAAGTTTGTATGTTTAATAGTGTTATCTTCTGTTTTGTATTGTGCATATAAAACAGAGGAGTGGCAACAGCCAGAGTCTCTTTGTCCCCAGGAGTATATTTTTACTATACTGTCTAAGCTGTATTTTATGCTTATATGTTTAGATAAACTATCATATGAATTTGTAAAACTAGTGGAGTCTTTTAAATGTTCTAAAAAACGCTCTTTTACAAAAGGAAACATACTGTTTGCCATATCAAAATCTACTGCTTGGTAGGCTTTAAATGTGGTTGTTAGTAGCTCATCAGAGTAATTGTATTCTTCTTGGGCAAATGCACTATTGCAAATTGCAAATGCAAAACATATAATTTTAAATAACTTCATTGTTTTATATTATATATTGTTAGGTGTAATCTCTGTAAGGGATATCTAGTTTTTTAATTTGTTCAATTATATTACCTTCTCTTTTAAGACTTATAAAATCTATAGAAACTTTAAATTTTTTATGGTAGATAGTGTGTAAAATTATAAATGTTTTTTTGTTTTTACCACCGCCTACGGTTTCTTTAGAGGTGTGTGCTATATCTTTAGTAGGTATTATTTTTTTTACAAACGGATTTATTAAATTTTTAATGACGATGTAATTTTTAGAACTTTCTATATAATCCATTTGTGTTGTAAAAAGTAACAAAAAAAGAAACGTACCCATACTAAATATAAAATACCCAGGATTTAAATAGCTCGTTGTGCATAGGTCTATTAGTAATATAAAAGTTGCTATTACTGCTATTGACATTAGTATTCTATTGCCAAAAATATAAAATGGTGTAGCTATGGTTTTGTTGGTTATATTAATTCTGCTTTTGTCTACTGGCTTGCTTTCTTGTAGTTGCTTTTTATTGAATTTATTGTCTAAGTACAGACGTATTTTCCAAAAGTTGGAGTAGTATGTTTCTTTTAAGTGTATTTTTTTATTGTTTTTTAAATGTATGGTTAGTCCTTTTTCATAAAAGATAAAAAACATAAATTTAGAAGGTATAGAGCTGTAAAGTTCTACGCTAAGTATATCATTATAGCTATAAGTTTTAAATAGGCCTACTCTCATGTTTTTAGAATTGGCTCTAAAAAAAACTAGGCTTTTTGCTATTATGTAAAAACCGTATAATACAAACGTCATAAAGCCTATTAAAAATAGTACAATCTCTTCTTTGGTGACTAAAAGGATGTAAAGAAAAAATAATACCGCTACTAAAAAAAATAACAAGAATACATACAGAAAATTGAATCTGCTTGTTATGGTTGTATTCTTTGTATTATTGCGTATCATATTATTCTTCTATATAATAGAGAGCAATTTAAAAAGTAGAAATGATATTGTAATGTGTTAATGTTTATTCGTAATAGGTAAGTATATTATCGTGAAAAATAAGATGCTTTATTTTCTTGTTTCTTTACGGTAGGCGTTAAAAATAAGTACAGCCATAAATGACCAAATTAGTCGGTATACCCAAATATTTACATCTTGGCCAAAAAAATAGATGGTATCTACATTTCTAAAAAAGCTGTATATAACATTTACAAGTGCAAGCGCAACACCAATAATTAATATTGTTTTTCTCATAGCTGTTAAAACTAGTATTTTATTTCTCTTTTTTAAGTTCAGAATTAATTTTCTTTTCCAATTGCCTAATCTCTGCGAAAGGTAAATTAAGTGCTAGAAAATAATTTCCGTTTCTAATTTTACTATTTACGTAAAAGGCATTAATAATTTTGTTATCTACAAATAATCCTATGCTTTTACGCTCTTGAAAAGCTATATCTGTAGCAATTTGCATTTTAATATCTCCGTCTGGTGTAAATGTTATATTTAATCCAAATTGTTTTTCTCCAGAGTTTCCAAATGTAGCATCCATACCAACAGTAGAACACTTTTTAATATCTGTAATAGGAATTAATGTTTTAGTGTTAACGTATTGTGTTTTGTTAAAACTTGGAACAAAAACTTTTACTCCAACAGAATCGTTTAAAATATAAAAGCCCGATTTTAAATAGCTTGTTGTGTCTGTTTCTTGTGTATGCTGACAAGTGCCTGTTGCACTCATCAAAAATAAAAGAAAGAGTAGGGTGTAAGTTTTCATTATTGTTAGATATTGTTTGTTCCTTATAAAGCTATTTTAATGCATACCCTGTATGCCTTCGCTAGCAGCGCCTAAAAATAATATTCCAGCAAAAATCATAGCATAAAAAATAATCCATATCAAAGAGATAACTACACCAGCAATGGCAAGTCCACGTGGACGACTAAAAAGTCCAATTATAGATAATACAAGTCCTAAAATCCATATTAGGTGCCCTAGAAAAGGGACACAATATAAAATATAAGCAAGTATAGAGATTATAAAACCGGCTATACCAATTGGGTTAGAGCCTTGGTTGTTATTATTTTGATTAATAATAATAGGTTGCGCTTGGTGAGTTTCCTCTTGTTGCTGATTTTGACTTTGTTCTTGGCTATGTGGAGTAATGTCACTCATTAAATATGATGTATGGCTGTAAAATAAACAATTGATACTTTAACTTAATTTAAAGTATATTTTCTGCAATATATAAATAAGTAGGTAAAGTAGTACTCTGTTTTTTAGGGAGAAGAAAAACTAAAAACATATAAAAAGCAAAAACCCTTGAAAATCGTTAGATTAACAAGGGTTTTGTACTCGAGATGGGACTTGAACCCATACGGACTAATGTCCATTGGATTTTAAGTCCAACGTGTCTACCAATTCCACCACTCGAGCAAATTAGCTGTTATTACTAACAGGCAATTGGTATAATTTTTTCTGAGCGAAAAAAGGGATTCGAACCCTCGACCTCCACCTTGGCAAGGTGATGCTCTACCCCTGAGCTACTTTCGCAATTTTTATGAACGTACATCTTTATCAGATGCGGGTGCAAATTTAAGACATTTTTCTAAACCACAAAGCTATTTTCAAAAAAAATATCGATATTTTTTATCTATTTTTAAATTTCATTTTCAAACAACATAAAATGAGCGTTTTACACTTCATCTTTTTTTTGTGCAGAAAGCAATCTTTTTATTTCATTTAGCTTCATTAAGGCTTCTACAGGTGTTAGCGTGTTAATATCTAAGTCTATTATCTCTTCTTTTAACTCTAATAACAAAGGATCATCCATATTAAAAAAGCTCAGTTGCATTTCGTTTTGGGCATCTGTTAGTTTAGTAGTTAGTTCTTCACTAGAGTGAGACTTCTCTAACTTTTTAAGTATTTTATTTGCTTTAGAAATAACTTGCTGTGGCATACCAGCCATTTTTGCTACGTGTATACCAAAACTATGTTCACTACCACCAGGAGTAAGTTTGCGCAAAAACAAGACATTGTCTTTTAGTTCTTTTACAGATACGTTGTAGTTTTTTATTCTGCTAAATGTTGCTGTCATTTCATTTAACTCGTGGTAGTGTGTAGCAAACAATGTTTTTGCTTGTGTTGGGTGCTGGTGTAGGTATTCTGATATTGCCCACGCAATAGAAATACCATCATAAGTACTAGTACCACGGCCAATTTCATCTAACAATACCAAACTACGGTTAGATAGGTTGTTTAAGATAGATGCAGTCTCGTTCATCTCTACCATAAAAGTAGATTCTCCCATAGAGATGTTGTCACTAGCACCAACTCTAGTAAATATTTTGTCTACGTAACCAATTTTAGCAGCTTCTGCAGGTACAAAACTTCCCATTTGTGCTAGTAACACAATTAAGGCTGTTTGGCGTAATATGGCAGATTTGCCACTCATATTTGGCCCTGTAATCATTATTATTTGTTGCTCTTCTCGGTTTAGGGTAACATCGTTAGCAATATATGCTTCACCAACAGGTAATTGTTTTTCTATAACAGGGTGTCTTCCGTTTACAATTTCTAAGTCGGTAGAGTCGTCTATTACAGGAGCTGTATATTTATTGTCTGTTGCCAATTGTGTAAAACCACAAAGGCAATCTAGTTGTGCAATTAATTGCGCATTGTGTTGTACTGGGGCAATATACTCTTGCATCCAAACAACTAGTTTAGAAAATAGTTCTTGCTCTAAAACTTGTATGCGTTCTTCTGCACCTAATATTTTGCTCTCGTATTCTTTTAATTCTTCAGTAATGTAACGCTCTGCATTTACTAAGGTTTGCTTACGTATCCATTCTTCTGGTACTTTATCTTTATGGGTATTACGTACTTCTATATAATATCCAAATACATTATTGCTAGCTATTTTTAAAGAGGTAATTCCGGTGCGTTCGGTTTCTCTCTCTAACATTTTATTTAAATAGTCTTTGCCAGAAAATGCCAAACCACGTAGCTCATCTAACTCGGCAGAATATCCTTTGGCTATAGTTTCGCCTTTAAGCATATTTACAGGAGCATCTTCGCTAATCATTTCTTTAATTTTAGCGCGTAGCATATCACAACCGTGTAATTGGTCTCCTATAAGTTTTACAGCTTCGTTTTTACTAGTGCTTGTAAGTTGCTTAACAGGTAGTATGGCTTCTAAAGAATTTTTAAGTTGTACTACTTCTTTAGGTGATATTTTAGCTGTTGCTACCTTAGAAATTAAACGTTCTAAATCTCCCATTTGCTTTATAGACTGTTGCAATTTGTGCAAAATGGAATCATTAGCTTGTAAGTACTCTATAACTTGGTGTCTTCTTTTTATTTTTTCTACATTTTTTAAAGGCAAAGCTAACCAGCGTTTTAGCATACGCCCACCCATAGGTGATATGGTTTTGTCTATAACATCTAAAAGAGTAACAGCATTTGGGTTATAAGAGTGGTACAGCTCTAGATTTTTAATAGTAAACCTATCCATCCAAATGTATTCTTCCTCGGCAATACGTTGTAGCGTATTTATGTGTTGTAGTTTGTGGTGTTGTGTTTCAGATAAATAATGTAAAACAGCACCAGATGCCATAATACCTTGCTCTAAATGTGCAACTCCAAAACCTTTTAAGGTTGCAGTATTAAAATGTTTGGTAAGTGTTTCTTGAGCGTAATCTTCCTGAAAAATCCAATCTTCAACAAAAAAAGTATGAAACTCAGTGCCAAATATTTTTAAAAAATCTTTTTTATGTGTTTTAGACACCAAGACCTCATTAGGAGCAAAGTTTTGTAGTAATTTATCAATTTGCTCTTCTGTACCTTCTGATGTTAAAAATTCTCCGGTAGAAATATCTAAAAAAGATACACCTACTTTTTTTCTTCCAAAATGTACAGCACATAAAAAGTTGTTGGTTTTGGCAGATAAAATATCATCATTTAAAGCCACACCAGGAGTTACCAATTCTGTAACGCCTCTTTTTACAATTGTTTTGGTTTGTTTAGGGTCTTCTAACTGATCACAAATAGCTACACGTTGTCCTGCTTTTACCAATTTTGGTAAATAGGTGTTTAAAGAATGATGTGGAAAACCAGCTAATTCTGTTTTTTCTCCACCATTATTACGGTGTGTACATATAATTCCTAAAATTTTAGATGCTTTAACGGCATCATCACCAAAGGTTTCATAAAAATCTCCAACGCGAAAAAGCAACATAGCATCTGGATACTTTGTTTTTATAGCGTTGTATTGCTGCATTAAAGGGGTTACCTTTTTCTTCTTTGGTGTACTTGTTTTAGGCAAATTGAAAAATCTTAATGATTAACTTAAAAATTACAAAACGAATTTAAGTTTTTCTCTTTGGTTACAAAACCTTTGTTGATATTTGTGGATAAGTTTACTAGATATAAATAGAATGAGAAAATTAAAAAATAACGAATTAGAGCGATTAAATATTGAAGAGTTTAAACAAGCAGAGAAAACGCCTATTGTTATTATTTTAGATAATATTAGAAGTTTAAACAACATTGGATCTGTTTTTAGAACAGCTGATGCTTTTTTAATTGAAAAAATATACCTGTGTGGTATTACTGCAAAACCGCCACATAAAGACATACAAAAAACAGCTTTGGGCGCTACAGATAGCGTTGCTTGGGAGTATGTAGAAGAAACATTGCCATTGGTACAGCAATTACAAAATAATGGTTACAAAATGCTTTCTGTAGAGCAAGCAGAAAATGCTACTTTTTTAAATGATTTTAAGGTTGATAAAAACCAAAAGTATGCACTAATTTTTGGTAACGAAGTTAAAGGTGTTGCCCAAGATGTGGTTACTGCTAGTGATGTGGTTTTAGAAATTCCGCAATACGGCACAAAACACTCTTTAAATATATCTGTAAGTGCTGGTGTAGTGGTTTGGGATTTATGGTCTAAACTACAACAGAAATAAAAAGCATATTTAGTTTATAGACAAAAAAAAGACCCAACAAAGTTGGGTCTCGTATGTAGTTTGAGTTAGTTAGTTCCTCTGTTAAGAGATATGCAATTAAAGAAAACGTTTTCAATCTTGCAAATAAATTGTGAAATAACTGTTAATTTAATATTTGTGTTTTTCTATAAGTTACGTAAAATGTAACCTTCAATTTCGTGTAAAATGTGCTCATAATCAGCTGTATTAGCTACAAAGTCAAGGTCGCTTACGTCTATAATAAAGGTATTTTGCTGTGGGTAACTTTTTATGAAATCTAAATAACCTTTGTTAATTTTTTCTAGATAATCGGTCTGTATATCCTGTTCATATTCACGACCACGTTTTTTAATGTTAGCAATTAAGCGCTCTGTGTTTTGGTATAAGTACACAAAAACATCTGGCTTTTTTACATCTTTATACATTAAGTCAAACAACTTACGGTATAATTTAAACTCGTCTTGTTGCAAAGTTACTTTTGCAAATATGAGAGATTTAAATATATCATAATCACTTACCATAAAAGACTTAAATAAATCTAGCTGAGAAGTATCATCTGAATATTGTTGGTAACGATCTGCTAAAAAAGACATTTCTAAAGAAAAAGCATATCTAGCTTGATCCTCGTAAAATTTTGGTAAAAATGGATTGTCTGCAAAACGCTCTACAATTAGCTTAGCATTATAATCTTCAGATATTTTATTGGCTAAAGTGGTTTTACCTGCTCCAATGTTACCCTCTATGGCTAAAAATTGTGCTTTGGCAAGAATGCTTTCTCTGTCTTCATATAACCTTCTTTCTGTACGCTCTATTTTACCTTTGTCTTTACATTCCTGAAACAAGTTTCTGGAGTCTTTGTTAAGTATTGGGTGGTAAAATTGCGGACCAACATCTGCTAAAGGGCGCAAAACAAAACTTCTAAATTGTAAGTTTGGGTGTGGCACCACTAATTTCTCGGTGTTAATTACCTCTTTGCCATAGTAAATAATGTCTATGTCTATGGTTCTGGCTTGGTAACCAGCTTCATCTGTTCGCTGCCTTCCTAAGTGTGTTTCTATTTCAAAAATAATATCTAAAAGCTCAAAAGGGTCTTTAGTTGTGTTAATAGCAACGCAGGCGTTTAAAAAGTCGTCCGACTCAAAACCCCATGATTCGCATTTGTAAACTTTAGAAATACCAGCAATGCTACCTGCTTTTTCCTTTAATAAAAAAATGGCATCTTGTAAGTTTACTATCTTATCACCTAAATTACTTCCTATAGATAGGTATGCAGTTGTAACGTTCTTCTTCATTTAAAAACAAAGTAAATAAAATAGTTTTTAAGGCGCTATCTTAAAATTAAATATCTTTTTTGTAAAGGTATTAAAAGCTTAACTTAAGTATCTTTACAAATTACAAGTAAATTAGAACAGCAGACCCTATATATGAACAAAACAGATAAAAAATTAGCCTTTAAAATATATTTGTACCTAGGAGCACTTTTTATAACGTCTTTGGTGGTGTCTAATCTTATTTTTCAGAAATTTTTTATTTGGCAACCTTTTGGAGATGTTACCATTTTTGGGGCAAACTTGTTTGAGATTTCTGTGGGTGTGCTACCTTATCCTGTTACTTTTTTGTTAACCGATTTAATTTCTGAAATCTACGGTAAAAAAAGTGCTAACCAAATTGTAATAGCTGGTATTTTTGCTTCATTTTTTTCATTGTTAATAGTGTATTTAGCATCTGCTTCTGAAGCCACAAGTTGGTCTTCTGTTAGTAATGCAATGTTTAAAGATGTTTTTGGTAACACAATTTTAGCTGTTACGGCATCTATGTTAGCGTATTTGTTTGCGCAGTTTGTAGATATACAAGTGTATCATTTCTGGAAAAAAATAACAAAAGGTAAGCATTTATGGTTGCGTAATAATTTTTCAACTTTTTTCTCTCAGTTTGTAGACACGTGTACAGTTTTGCTGCTTTTGTGTTCTTTTGGAGAAATTGGCTGGGAAAAGTTTACGGGTTTGTTAATTAGTGGTTTTATTTTTAAGATAATTATAGCATTTGTAGACACCCCTTTGTTGTATTTCTTCGTATATATAATGAGAAAAAGATTTAATTTAAAAATAAACCAAGAAATAACATTGGAGTCATAATAAAATAGACCTTTAGTTGTTTTAATTGTAAGATTTATAATACAATCTAAAAATATCTAATTTGTTTACCTGGTTTAGCTCAATTTTAAAAAAGAAAAAAATAGTTCTGTATGAAAAAGAAAATATTAAAAATTATAGGTATTGTAGTATTGTTAATAGTAGTTCTGCTTATTGCAGCTCCTTTCTTTTTACAAGGTAAAATTGAAAAAATAATAAAGGATAAGGTTAATAACAATATAGAGGCTACATTAGATTTTGCTAGTGCAGACCTTAGTTTGTTTTCTAGCTTTCCTAATGCAAATGTTACTATTAATGATTTGGTGTTAACTAATAAAGCGCCTTTTGCTGGTGATACGCTGTTTGCATCTAAAGAAATTTCATTAGAATTAGCAATTACAGAGTTGTTTAAAGATCCATCTGAAGCTATTGGTATTAAAAGCTTGGCTGTAGATGGTGCATCTGTAAATATTATGGTTAATAAAGATAGTATTGCTAATTACGATATTGCTAAAAAAGATCCGTCTGCAGCTGCAACTCCAGAAACGGCAGAAGAAGAGGGGAGTAGCTTTACATTGGCTATGGAATCTTATAAAATTACAAACTCTAGTATTGTATATGTAGACCAAACTTCTGGTATGGCTTTAGCTCTAACAGAATTGCAGCATTCTGGTACAGGAGATTTATCTCTAGAGAAGTCTGAGTTAGATACTAAAACAAATGCGCTTGTGTCTTTTGGTATGGGTGGTACAAATTATCTTAATAGAAATAAAGTAGGTTTAGATGCTCTAATTGGTATAGATTTAAAAGAGAGTAAGTATTCTTTTTTAAAGAACGAAGCTTTAATTAACCAATTACCATTAGTTTTTGATGGTTTTGTTAAGGTTAATGATGATAACCAAGAGGTAAACATCAACTTTAAAACATTGTCTAGTGAGTTTAAAAACTTTTTAGCATTAGTGCCAGAAGAGTATACTAAAAGTATTGAAAACGTAAAAACTACAGGAAAATTTACGGTAGAAGGTAAACTTAATGGTATTGTAGATGAAACTCATATTCCTAAGTTTTCAGTAAAGTTAAATTCGGACAATGCGTCATTTAAATATCCAGACTTACCTAAGTCTGTTACTAGTATTTTTATAAATGCAGCTATAGATAACACAACTGGTTTGGTAGAGGATACTTCGGTAGATATTAAAAAATTAGCTTTTGCAATAGATCAGGATAGGTTTAATCTTAACTCTCAAATTACAGATCTAATGGGTAACACTAAGGTTAAAGCGCATTTAGATGGTAGTATGAATTTAGCTAACATATCACAGGCGTATCCTGCACCAGCAGATTTAAACTTAAAGGGGATGCTTAAGGCAGATGTTACTACAGCTTTTGATATGGCTTCTATAGAAAAAGAACAATATCAAAACACAACAACAAGTGGTACGTTAGATTTAAAGGATTTTAAGTATAATTCTGATGAGCTTAAAAACCCTGTGCAGATTACAACAACATCTTTGTCATTTAATCCAAAAACGGTATCGTTAAATGAGTTTCAAGGAAAAACTGGTACTACAGATTTTTCAGCAAAAGGTACAATTACAAATTTGTTAGGTTTTATGTTTAAGGATGAAAAAGTAAAAGGAGATTTTGCTTTAAATTCTAATACGTTTGCTTTAAATGATTTTATGGTAGATGAGGAAGAGACTACAGAAACATCAACTGAAAAAACAGAAGAGAAGCAACCTGTTACTGAAGAGAAATTGAAAATACCATCGTTTTTAGATGCAACAATTACTGCCAATGCAAATACGGTATTGTATGATAATTTAACGCTTAAAGATGTAAAAGGTACATTGCGTATTAAAGATGAAACAGCAACATTGTCTAATATGACTACGTCTTTATTTGGTGGAAAAATGGCTTTTAATGGTGAGGTTTCTACTAAAAATGAAGCTGCTACTTTTGCTATGAATTTAGGAATGAACCAGTTTAATATCAGTCAGGCTTTAAAAGGTTTAGAGATGTTAGAGGTTTTAGCGCCTGTAGCAAAAATTATTAGAGGTAATTTAAATTCTGATATTTCTGTAGCGGGTAATTTAAAAGATGATTTTACGCCAGACTTAACTACAATATCTGGTAAGGTATTGGCAGAGTTAATGCAGACAGAGTTAGATGGTAAGCAAGAGAAATTTGTAACAGCATTAAGTGATAAGCTTAGTTTTTTAAAACCTGAAAAATTAAATTTAAACGGATTAAAAACTGCTTTATCTTTTGATAATGGTAAGGTGTCTGTTAAGCCATTTAAGCTTAATTATGGAGATATTGTAATGAATGTTGCTGGTAGTCATACATTTGATAGTAAGTTGGCTTACAATGCCACTGTAGAAGTACCTGCTAAATATTTGGGTAGTGATGTTACTAAGTTAATAGCTAAAATAGATGACAAAAACTTAGAGGATTTAACAATACCTGTAACGGCTAATATTGGAGGTGATTTTACAAGTCCAGAGGTTAAAACAGATTTAACTAGTGGTGTTAAAAACTTAACAAGTCAGTTAATAGAAATAGAAAAGCAAAAACTAATAGCAAAAGGGAAAGATAAAGCAACTAGTGTTATTAGCGATCTGCTAAATAAAAATAAATCTAAAACAGATTCTTTAACCCAAGATGATGCTAAAACTTCTGTTGTAAAAGATGTGGTTGGTGGCTTGTTAGGTAAAAAAGATACTACTGCTGTAGAAAAAGATACAGAAACTAGTACCAAACAAGAAACCCAAAAAGAAGCTGTAAAGGAAATTTTAGGAGGCTTGTTTGGTAAAAAGAAAAAAGAAACAGAAAAAGATACTACTAAGCAATAGTTAAACTTACGTAGTAGCCTTCGTTACTTCTAATATTAAAAACGGTATTATCTTCAAAAATTAGGTACTGGCCTTTAATGCCTTTTAGTGTGCCTTTGTAATTAGGTGTTTTATCCAGATTAAGACTTTTTACTTTTTCTGGATATTGCATTACCGGAAACTCTAAATGAGTTTCTTTATTATCTTCAATAAAATACTGTGCAGCTTCCTCAGGTATATATTGTTTTAGTTTGTTGCGCCACTCAATTAAGTTTTCGTCATCTACAGTATTGGTAAGCATTTTTCTCCAGTTGGTTTTATCGCCTACGTGGTCTTTTAAAGCAACTTCTGTAATGCCTGCTAAGTAGCGGTTTGGTACTTCTACTATTTCTATGGCTTCGTGTGCTCCTTGGTCTATCCACCTTGTTGGTACTTGTGTTTTGCGAGTAACACCAACTTTTACGTTGCTAGAGTTTGCTATGTAAACAATATGTGGCTGTAGTTGAACTTTTTTTTCGTAAGCTAAATCTCGATCTTCTTGGTCTAAATGTGCTGTGCTTAGCTCAGGTCTCATTATCCAATCTCCTGCGGTTGGAATCTCAAAAAAACACGATTTGCAAAAACCTTGTCTGTATATGGGCTTGTCTAACTTGCAATTAAGGCATTGGTGTTTTATAAATGAAATTTCTACAGATTTGTTTAAAATCTGATTAACATTTAAAAAATCATTCTCAAAAACTAAATAATATTGTATAGGGTTTCCGTTCTCGGTTTGCATTTTTTGTAAAACACCTTGGTACTGCATAAAATGTATTTGAATATTAAAGTTGTATGGGCTATTTTTATCAAAATAACTACTGAAAATTTTCAGGATAAAGATACCTAAAAATGTCAATACCTTTTGTTAATTCTATTGCTTCTTGGTTGCTAAAAAAGCGGTATCACCAAATAGAACTTTTTTTAAAATACCCAGCTGAGGTTCAGGAAGAAGTAATGTTTAAGTTGCTTAGTATTGCTAAAGATACTGAGGTTGGTAGGCAGTACGACTTTGCGTCTATCACAAATTACAAAGAATTTGCTGCTCGTGTGCCAATTGTTTCTTATGAGGAAGTAGAGCCTTTTGTAGAGCGAACTAGAAGGGGAGAACAAAACATTTTTTGGCCTACGAGTATAAAATGGTTTGCAAAAAGTAGTGGTACTACTAATGCAAAAAGTAAATTTATTCCTGTTAGTTCTGAAGCATTAGAAGATTGTCATTTTAAATCTGGTAAAGATCTATTGTGCTTGTATCTTAATAATAATGAAAACTCGCAATTGTTTACAGGCAAGAGTTTGCGTTTAGGTGGTAGTAAAGATTTATACGAGGATAATGGTAGTTTTTTTGGAGATTTATCTGCTATACTAATTGATAATATGCCTTTTTGGGCAGAAATGAGTAGTACGCCAAGTAATAAAGTGTCTTTAATGAGCGAATGGGAAACGAAGTTAGATGCAATTATTAACGAAAGTAAACTAGAAAATGTTACAAGTTTAGCGGGTGTGCCATCTTGGATGTTGGTGTTGCTTAACAATATGTTAGAGCAAACAGGTAAAAGTCATTTGTTTGAGGTTTGGGAAAATCTTGAGGTTTATTTTCACGGAGGTGTAAGTTTTAGCCCTTATAAAGATCAATACAAAGCCTTATTGCCGCGTAAACAGTTTAACTATTATGAAATTTATAATGCATCTGAAGGGTTCTTTGCTATACAGGATAGGAACAATGCAGATGATTTATTGTTGATGTTAGATTATGGTATTTTTTATGAATTTATTCCGATGGATGCATATGGGGCTGAAGATCAAAAAGTAATAGCACTTTGGGATGTGGAATTACATAAAAACTATGCTATTATAATTACTACTAATGCAGGTTTGTGGCGTTATAAAATAGGTGATACAGTAAGGTTTACATCAGTTAGTCCGTACAGAATAAAAATTACAGGTCGTACCAAGCACCATATAAATGTTTTTGGGGAGGAGTTAATTATTGAAAATGCAGAAGAGGCATTAAAAAAAGTATGCAAAAAAACTGCTGCACAAATAAAAGATTATACTGTTGCACCTGTTTTTATGGTAGGTAGGGAAAAAGGAGCACACGAGTGGATTATAGAGTTTAGAAAAGAACCTGCGGATATTAATCATTTTACGGAGTTGTTAGATAATGCTTTAAAATCTTTAAACTCAGATTATGAAGCTAAACGTTATAATAATATAACCTTAAATATGCCTAAAGTGCACATTTCCAGGGAGAATCTTTTTTATGATTGGTTAAAAGATAGAAGTAAATTGGGAGGGCAACATAAGATACCAAGATTGTCTAATAAAAGGGACTATATCGATGAATTGCTTCTAATGAACAAATAAATTGGTTTATTTACTAGTTATGCTTCATATTGCATATATAAACCTAACCAGTATATAAAACTATAAAATATGAATTCAGAAAGACTAGTTGTTTTGTCAGATATGTGGGGTCCTAAAAAGGGAATGTGGATTACCTCATACTTGGCATACCTACAGCAGTATTATGAGATTGAGTATTATGATATTCAGCAATTGGCAAATGTAGATTTGCTAAAGCAAACCGAAAAAAATATTCATACTGCCTTTGTAGAAGGTGGTGTAGATACAGCGGTATCTCATTTATTAAAAAAAGAAACAAAACCAGCTCATTACTTAGCTTTTAGTATGGGTGGGTCTATTGCTTGGAAAGCAAACTTAAAAGGTTTGCCTATGAAATCTTTATATGCGGTGTCTGCAACTAGAGTGCGTAAAGAGGTAGAGCGTGTAGATGGAGATGTAAAGATGCTTTTTGGTAGTAAAGACTTGTATAGACCTTCTACAAAATGGTCTGAGACTATTGGTGTGGAATTAGAGGTTGTAGAAAACTTTGGTCATGAAATGTATTCTGACTCTCAGGTGATACAAAAAGTTTGTCTAGACCTTTTAAAAAAAGTAATGGTTAAGCCAGAACAAGAAAAGAAAACAGCTAAAATTAAAGTTTTAGCAAAAAAAATATCCTAAAGAAAACTTTAGGATATTTTTAATATAGATTGTAAAAGCCGTTTTGTTATGAAACGGCTTTTAATTTTTTAACTGTCTCGTAAGATAGTTTGTTCTCTGCATACTCTTGTGTTACTTTAAATTCTTTGTCTTCGCTACTGGGTAGCTCAAACATAGCATCTGTAAAAATAGCTTCACATAAAGAGCGTAAACCTCTTGCTCCTAATTTGTACTCTATTGCTTTAGATACAATATAATCTAAAGCTTCATCTGTTATAGAAAACTTAATGTTATCCATAGCAAAAAGCTTCTCATATTGCTTTATGATAGCATTTTTAGGTTCAGTAAGTATTGCTCGTAGTGTTTTCTTGTCTAACGGATTCATATGTGTTAGTACAGGTAAACGACCAATAATTTCTGGTATTAAACCAAACTCTTTTAAATCTTTTGGAATAATGTATTGTAGTATGTTAGAGTTGTCTACGTTTTCATCTAGTTTAGATGCACTGTAACCAACTGCTTGCATATTTAAACGCTTAGTTATAATACGCTCAATACCATCAAAAGCACCACCAGCAATAAATAAGATATTTTCTGTGTTTACTTCAATAAATTTCTGATCTGGGTGCTTACGTCCTCCTTTTGGCGGAACGTTAACAACCGTACCTTCTAATAATTTTAATAGACCTTGTTGTACTCCTTCTCCAGAAACGTCTCTTGTAATAGAAGGGTTATCGCTCTTGCGAGCAATTTTATCAATCTCATCTATAAAAACAATGCCGCGTTCTGCTTTTTCTAAATTATAGTCAGCAGCTTGCAAAAGACGTGTTAGTAAACTCTCTACATCTTCACCAACATAGCCTGCTTCTGTTAATACAGTAGCGTCTACAATTGCTAAAGGTACGTTTAACATTTTGGCAATTGTTTTAGCCATTAATGTTTTTCCGGTACCAGTTTGCCCAGCCATTACAATGTTACTTTTTTGTATTTCTACATCGTCATCTGCACTAGAGGGCTGTAATAGTCTTTTGTAGTGGTTGTATACTGCAACAGACATTACTTTTTTGGTGCGTTCTTGTCCTATAATAAAAGTGTCTAAAAACTCTTTTATATCCATAGGTTTTTTTAGAACCAGTTCTGCAGATAAACTGTCCGTTTTAGACTGTTTAGTGTCTTCTATAACAATACCATATGCTTGCTCTATACAACGGTCACAAATATGTGCGCCTTCGCCGGCAATTAATATATTGGTTTCTGCTTTGGTTCTTTTACAAAAAGAACATTCTAAATTTTCCTTTGCCATAAGTCTACTTCTTCTCTTTGGGAGTAAGGTGTTTATTAGTCGGTTTTATTTCTTGTCCCTTACTAATATTTCGTCTATCATACCATAGGCTTTTGCTTCGTCAGCTTTCATCCAGTAATCTCTGTCACTGTCATCGCTAACTTTGTCAAAAGGTTGGCCAGAGTGTGTTGCAATAATGTTATACAACTCATCTTTAAGTTTTAATATCTCTCTTGCTGTAATTTCTATGTCACTAGCTTGCCCTTGTGCGCCACCTAATGGTTGGTGAATCATAACACGAGAGTGTGTTAAACCACTACGTTTTCCTTTTTCACCTGCGCAAAGTAAAACTGCACCCATAGATGCTGCCATACCAGTACATATTGTAGCAACGTCTGGTTTAATAAACTGCATAGTGTCATAGATGCCTAAACCAGCATAAACACTACCTCCTGGAGAGTTAATATATATTTGAATGTCTTTAGATGCATCTGCACTTTCTAAAAACAATAATTGTGCTTGTACTATATTAGCAACTTGGTCATTAATACCTGTTCCTAAAAATATAATTCTGTCCATCATTAATCTAGAGAAAACATCCATTGCAATAGCATTTAGTTGTCTTTCTTCAATAATGTTAGGCGTCATATTGCTTGGGTACATTGTACTTAAGATTTTATCATAGTACATGCTGTTTATCCCTTGGTCCTTTATGGCGTAGTTCTTAAATTCTTTTCCGTAGTCCATATGTAGTATTTGGTATTTTAAATAAAAAAAGGTGCCGAAAATTTATACTTTCGGCACCGTAAATATACTTATTTTTTTTAGTGACGACCTATAGTCTAATTTGCTTTTGAAGCTTTATACTATAGTTTGATACTAAATTTAACGGAATTTTTTGTTTTACCATATATGCAGTAGCTTTTTTTTAACAATGCATAAGATAAAATTTACTCTTTTCCGTAAACTTCTTTAACGAAATCGTCATAAGAAAGCTCCTTAGTTTTAAGGTTTGCTTTTTCTTTGTAAAGTGTTAATAGTTTTTGACTCATTAACTGCTCAGACAATCTTTTAACTTCATCTTGGTTAGACATAATTCTACCTGCAATATTGTCTAATTCTTCTTCAGCAGGATTTAATTGTCCGTACTGTGCCATTTGAGATTTAATGAAACCTTTAGCAAATTCCTTTAACTCATCAAATTCTACTTGAAGCTTGTTTTCTTGAATTATTTTACCTTCAATTAATTGGTAACGTAAACCTTTTTCAGATTTTTCAAATTCAGCTGTTGCTTCCTCTTCTGTCAATGGCTTTTCACCTGTCATTTGAATCCATTTTTTTAAGAATTCAGTAGGTAAATCAAACTTTACGTTTTCAATAAAGTTTTCAGTAATATCATTTAACAATTTTTGATCAGATTGCTGCTCAAATTGTTTTTCTGTATCTTCTTTTATTTTGTCTCTAAGTTCTTTTTCAGAAGAAATTTTTTCTTCACCAAATAACTTGTCAAACAACTCTTGGTTCATTTCTGCAGGCTCACGCTCGTTAATTTCTTCAATAGTAAAAGTAACTTCTGTGTTTAAATCTGCAGATTTATCTGCTGCTAAACCTAATGCACTAGATAATTGGTAATCTTCTTTAAAAAGACCTTTTGTTTTTAATGTAACAACATCGCCAACTTTTTTACCAACTAAAGCATCAGTAGCTTTTTTAGCTTTAATGTTGCTTAGCTCTATAGTAGTTTTGTTGCTTATTTCTTCTTTTTCGTTAGCAAAAGTACCAGTTACTTCGTCTTTTTTAGATACTTCAGTTTTAGAGATAAGTTTACCGTATTGTTTACCAATACGTTCTACTTGCTCGTCTATCATTTTTTTATCTGCAACTATCTTGTACTGTGTAATTGCTTTTTTTGTCTTAATTGGAGCTTCAAATTCTGGAGCTAAACCTAGTTCAAATTCAAAATCTAAATTTTCTGCATCCCAGTTAAAGTCGTCTTGTTGTTTTGGTAAAGGGTTACCAAGAACATCTAACTTTTCTTCAGTTAAGTATTTATTTAGGTTGTCTTGTATAAGTTTATTTACTTCGTCTACTAAAACAGCCTTACCGTATTGTTTTTTAATAAGGCCCATTGGTACATGTCCTTTTCTAAAACCTGGTATGTTTGCTTGCTTTCTATAATCATCAAGAATTGCTTTTACCTTATCTTGGTAATCCTCTTTAGTGATAGCAACTTTTACAACTGCATTCAATGCATCAATCTGCTCTTTTGTAATATTCATTTTTGAATCTGATTTTACTTAAATAAAATGGGCTGCAAAAATAGTACATTTTAATTAGGTCTACAAGTTTTTAAATTGTTGTAATACAAAAGGGTATGTTATTTTTCCTTATCGGTTTTTAAGACAGAAAATAATATAGATTGTAATAGCGATAATAATAAGCTAAATACTATGGCCCACAGCCAACTATCTACAGTAAATCCTGAAACAAAATAGCCTGCTAATTTTATAATGCATGCGTTTATTACAAGTAAAAATAGCCCTAGAGTTACAATGGTTACTGGTAATGTAAGTATCACAAGTAATGGCTTAATAAAAAAGTTTAATAAACTTAATACAACTGCAACAATAATTGCGGTAGTATAGCAGTCTACGCCAATACCGGGCAAAACTTTAGATAATACAACAACGGCAATGGCACTTAATAATATACGTAGAATGGTTTTCATAGCTAGTGTATTTAATGGGTTAACTTTTTATAAAGATAAGCGATTTTTCTAAGAATTCCTTAGGGTTTTCTGCGTGTAACCAGTGACCTGCGTTTGTTATGGTTTGTATGTCTGCGTTAGGAAAATGAGTTTTTATAATATCTGTATCCATAGGTGAAATATATTCAGACTTGTCTCCTCTTAAAAATAAGGTTGGTCTGTTGTATGTAGCAGATGCATCTATGTTTTCTCCAATTTGCTCCATACGTTCTGCTAAAACGTCTAAATTAAATCTAAATCCAAGTTTCCCTTTTTCTACCCAGTACAGGTTTTTTAGTAAAAACTGACGCACACCTGCGTTAGAAATGTGTTTGGCTAACTCTTCGCTAGCTTGTGTTCTGGAGTTAATTATATTAAGGTCTAATGCTTTTAAACCATTAATTATTTCATGGTGGTGTGGTGGGTAAAATTTAGGAGCAATGTCTGCAATTAATAGTTTACTAACCAAGTCTGGGTAACTGCAAGCTAATTGCATTGCGGTTTTACCCCCCATAGAGTGTCCTAAAACTATACAGTCTTTTAAATTGTGCTCATTAATATATTCTTCAATGTCATTGGCAAGAATGTCATAATTAAACTCGGTAGAATGAAAACTTTTGCCGTGATTGCGCTGATCTATTAAGTGTACTTGTAGACCTTCTTCTGCGTATTTATTGCCTAGGGTTTTCCAATTGTCAGACATTCCTAAAAATCCGTGTAAAATTAACAAAGGTTGTCCTTCTCCAAGTATTTTAGAATGTAACTGTGGCATTATTTTAATTTGTTTAAGTACATATTTACAACATTTTCTAAGCCTAAGTAAAGAGATTCGCTAATTAAAGCGTGCCCAATAGATACTTCTAATAGGTTAGGAACTTTCTCTTTAAAATAAGCAATGTTATCTAAGCTAAGGTCGTGGCCTGCATTTATGCCTAAGCCTAATTTATGTGCCAAAATTGCAGCATCAGTAAAAGGCTGTACGCCATTTTTGTCTCCTTTTGCGTATGCATCAGCAAAACTTTCTGTGTATAACTCTATGCGGTCTGTTCCTGTTTCTGCAGCTCCTTCAATCATTTTTAAATCGGCATTAACAAAAATAGAAGTTCTAATGCTGTTAGCTTTAAATGTGGTAATAACCTCTTTTAAAAAATCTTTGTTTTTTATGGTGTCCCAGCCAGCATTAGATGTAATGGCATCTATAGCATCTGGTACTAAGGTAACCTGTGTAGGTTGTGTTTCTAAAACTAAGTCTATAAATTTTTTAATAGGGTTACCTTCTATATTGTATTCTGTAGTTACAATTTTTTTTAAATCTCGCGCATCTTGGTATCTAATATGTCGTTCATCTGGCCTTGGGTGAATAGTTATACCTTCTGCGCCAAAAGACTCTATATCTGTTGCAACTTTACATAAATTAGGTACATCGCCGCCTCTAGAGTTTCTTAGTGTGGCAATTTTATTAACGTTAACACTTAATTTTGTCATTTTAATTTTCTTTTGCTATTGCAAAAATACAAATAAGGCATAGCTTTTGTTGTTAGTTAGTAAAGGTTTTTTATTTTTATTAAAAGCCTTGGTGTTTATGACCTTGGTCGAAAAAATTATTATTAATTTGCAGTAATATTTAAGCTATGCAGATACAGTCTAATATATTATCAACAATTCCTACGTTTTCTATAAACGACAGTATGGAAGAGGTAATTCGTTTTTTTAAAACAACTACTTTTTCACATGTTGCTGTTGTAGATAAAAGCAAGTTAGTAGGGATGATTGCTGAAAACGATTTTAAAACTTTTGAAAAAGGGAAAAAAATTGAAGATTATAAATACAATCTAGAAACTTTTTGTGTTGACTCTGATACCTCATGGTTGGATGTTTTGGAGGTCTTTTCTAAAAATGACGCTAATATTTTACCTGTGTTAGATAAAGATGAAGCTTTTGTTGGTTATTATGACTTAACAGATATTGTGGCTTTATTTATAGGTACACCGTTTTTTACAGAGCCAGGAGGTATTTTAGTTGTTGCAAAAGGAATATCTGATTATTCTTTTAGTGAAATAGCACAAATTGTAGAAAGTAATAATGCTAAGTTATACGGGGCTTTTATTACAGAAATAGAGAATGATGTAGCGCAGGTTACATTAAAAATAACTTCTGCAAATTTAAATGAAATTACACAGTCTTTTAGGCGTTATAATTACAGTATTTTATATGGTAATGATGATGATCTTTTTCTTGAAGATTTAAAAGAGCGCTCTAATTATTTAGATAAATACTTAAACGTATAACTGTATGAAAGTTGCCATTTACGGACAAACTTATAACGACGATACTGTAGACTATGTACTAGAACTTTTAAGTGAGTTAAAACTACATAATGCAGCAATTAGTTTTGAAGAAGATTTTTATAATTTTATTACAACGTCAAAAAAAATTGAGCCTTTTTCAATTTTTACAGAAGATAGCGGTTTAGATGCTACTTTTGATATGTTTGTAAGTTTTGGTGGTGATGGTACAATATTACGCGCTATAACTTTTGTTAAAGATTTAGGAATACCAATTGTAGGTGTAAATACAGGTCGTCTTGGGTTTTTGTCAACTTTTAAAAAAGAAGACGTTAAAAAGGTAGTGCAAGAGTTTGTTGCAAAAGATTACACTGTTGTAGATAGAAGCTTGGTAGCAGTAAGCTCAAATGTAGATATACCAGAATTTGGGGCTATAAACTTTGCTTTAAATGAAGTTACTGTAAGTAGAAAAGATACTACGTCTATGATTACAGTAGATACTTTTTTAAATGATGAGTATTTAAACTCTTATTGGGCAGACGGACTCATAGTTTCTACACCAACAGGTTCTACAGGGTACTCTTTAAGTTGCGGTGGGCCGGTAATTACACCTACGGCAAAATCTTTGGTTATAACACCAATTGCACCACATAATTTAAATGCGAGACCTTTAGTTATCTCCGATAATACAGTGGTTAAATTAAAAGTTTCGGGTAGAGAAAAAAATCATTTACTTTCTTTAGATTCCAGAATTGTTACTTTGGAAAATGGCACAGAAATAACGGTTAAAAAAGCCGATTTTACAGTTAAAATGATTGAATATACTTCTGAAAGTTTTCTAAAAACTTTACGCAATAAACTTTTGTGGGGAGAAGATAAACGTAATTAATTGTTTTTTAAAACAATAAATAGGGTGTAAAACTGTTATTCAAGAGAGAGAACAGAGGTGTAATAATAGGATGCTACTAAAATCCTATAGTGTTACATTTGCAAACTTTATATGAGTTATGAGAATATTTATTGCAATTCTATTATTTTCCTTTTTTGGAGTCGTTAGTGCGCAAACCTATGAGGTAGGTGTACTTGCTGGAGGGTTAAATAATATAGGTGATGTTGGTAAAACAAACTATATTAGTCCAAGTGGCTTTGCTTATGGAGGTATTTTTAAGTGGAACAAAAGTAAACGCTATGCGTGGCGCGCAAGTATACTACATGGTAAATTTGTTGCAGATGATTTAAAGTCGGGCTTAGCTTACAGGCAAAAAAGACAGCTAAAAATGGAGAATACTGTAACAGAATTTTCTGCTGGCTTAGAAGTTAATTTTGTAGAATACAATCTGCACAAGTTAGGGCCAGCTTTTACTCCTTATTTATATACAGGCGTTACCTATTTTAGGTACGATTATAATTACTTTGAAGTAGGTTTTTTGCAAGATTTAGATCAGCGAGAAGGCGATTTTGCTATTCCAATGACAGTTGGATTAAAGTATAGATTAAATCAATTTTTTATCTTAGGCGCAGAAATTGGTGCTAGATACACGTTTACAGATAATTTAGACGCTAGTAATCCGGAAAAAGCTAACGTATCTACCTTAATAGATCCTAAGTTTGGAAATATTTTTAGTGATGATTGGTATGTTTTTTCAGGTTTTACACTAACTTACACCTTTGGTAGAAAACCGTGCTCAGATTGTTTTGAGTAAATTATACTTATGGATACTATAGAAGATTTAAATAAAGAAAACATACCAGACCATTTAGCTATTATTATGGATGGTAATGGTAGATGGGCTAAACAAAAAGGAAAACTACGTATTTTTGGCCATGAAAATGGTGTTAAAACAGTGCGTAGAGTAGTGGAGAATTGCGCAAAAATAGGAGTAGGTTACTTAACTTTATACACTTTTTCTACAGAAAATTGGAATAGACCAAAGCTAGAAGTAGATACGTTAATGCGTATTTTGGTGTCTTCATTAAAGAAAGAAGTTAAAACTCTTAACAAAAACAACATAAAACTTAATGCAATAGGTAACTTAGATTTGTTACCTAAAAAAGCAGGTGAAGAACTTAAGAATGTTATAGCTAAAACCTCGGCAAATACTGGTATGACGCTAACATTGGCATTAAGTTATGGTTCTAGGGATGAGATTAGAACAGCTGTTCAGGAAATTAGTATCAAAGTTAAAAATAATATAATTTCTCCCGAAAATATTGATGAAATCATTATTAATAACCATCTTTACACGCAAAATTTACCAGACGTAGATTTACTTATTAGAACCAGCGGTGAACACCGTATAAGTAATTTTTTACTTTGGCAAATAGCGTATGCAGAGCTGTACTTTACAGATGTACTTTGGCCAGACTTTAAAGAACATCATTTAGTAGACGCAATTAAAAATTATCAGAACAGAGAACGAAGATTTGGAAAAACTAGCGAACAACTCAACTAACACAACCAAAAGAGCCATTACTTTTGGTTCAATTATTACCATCCTTTTCCTTTTTACAAACTTAGTCGCTTTTGCGCAAGAAACATCTTATGAAGATGGTAAAAAGTATATTTTAGGTGGTTTAGAAATTACAGGCGTAAAAAGCTATAACGAGCAGACTGTAGTCACTTTTACCGGTCTTAGGGTTGGACAACCAATTACGCTTCCTGGAGAAGAAATTAGTGCGGTAATTAATAAGCTATGGGGTTTAGAGCTTTTTAGTGATATTAATTTTTATATTACAGATATAAAGGGGGAAAAAGTTTTTTTAGAACTTAATATTGTAGAGCGCCCTACGCTTACAGATGTTACTGTGTACGGAGTTAAAAAACGTAAAGTAGCAGATATTATTGATGATACAGATCTTAAAAAGGGTAAAAAAATTACTCAGAGTCTTATTAATAATACAGAGAATTACCTAAAAAATAAGTACAAAAAACAAGGGTATTTAAATACTAATGTGAATATTGTAACTGCTGTAGATACATCAGAAACCAATGCTCAGAAAATGGTAATTAATATCAAAAAAGGAGAAAAGGTAAAAATTAGTGATATTACTTTTGATGGTAACGATCAGTTGGCAGCAAAAAAACTACGTAAAGCACTAAAGAAAACTAAAAAGAAAAAGTTTTACCGTTTTTGGAAAAAATCTAAATACATAGAAGAAGATTACAAGAACGACTTAACTTCTCTTGTAGAGAAATATGCAGAAAGCGGTTATAGAGATGCAAGAGTAGTTTCTGATACTATTACAGATGTTGATGATAATAATATTAAAATCAATATTAAAGTAGAAGAAGGTAATAAGTATTACTTTGGAGATATAGATTTTGTTGGTAATACCGTATATCCAGATGCATTTTTAACAAGAGCTTTGGGTATTAAAAAAGGGAATACATATAATGGTGTATTGCTTAAAAAAAGAATTGAAGATAACACAAAGCCAGATCCAGACGATTTAAGTAGTTTGTATCAGAATAATGGTTATATGTTTTCTAGAATAACACCAGTAGAGGTTTCTGCAGAGAATGATACTATTAATTTTGAAATTAGAATTATTGAGGGGAAAGAAACGTTTCTTGATCACGTTACAGTTACTGGTAATGATAAAACAAACGACCACGTAATTTTTAGAGAGTTAAGAACACGTCCTGGTCAAAAATATAACAAAGCCAATATTATTAGGAGTATAAGAGAATTAGGTGCTTTAGGTTATTTTGATGCAGAAAGTATTAAGCCAGATGTACTTAATCCAAATCCTGATGCAGGTACTGTAGATATTAATTATAGTGTATTAGAGGCTGGTTCTAGTCAAATAGAATTACAAGGTGGCTACGGCGGTGGTGGCTTTATAGGTACTTTAGGGTTGTCTTTTAATAACTTTTCATTAAAAAATATATTTAAAAAAGAAGCTTATACGCCTGTTCCTATGGGAGACGGACAAACATTTGCTATTAGATTACAGGCAAGTAGAACGTATAGAGTTTATAGTCTTAATTTTTCTGAGCCATGGCTAGGAGGTAAAAAACCAGTACAATTTAATACTTCTTTATCTAGGACACAGCAGTTTGCATACGATTATACTTCTAACGAGATTGATAAAAGTAGACAGTTTTCAATTTCTAGTATTTCTGTAGGTTTGGCAAAAAGATTAAAGTGGCCTGATGATTATTTTGTAGCTTCTCATTCATTAGCGTATCAACTATATGATTTTCAAGATTACAACATAGGTTTGTTTAATTTTGGTAATGGTTCTGCAAATTCACTTTCTTATACATTTGGATTGTCTAGAGAATCTTTAGCAGGTGGTAAAATATTTCCTCGTGGAGGATCTAGTTTTCAATTTAAACTTAAAGCAACACCACCTTACTCATTATTTTCTGATAAAGATTATAAAGGTTTAAAAGAGGAGAGTGATGAATTGCAGGAGGTAAGAAATACTACTGGTAGTTTAAGTCCTTTTCAGCAAACTCGTTTAGAAAAAATAGAAGAAGACAGATTTAAATGGTTAGAATTTTATAAAGCTAGTTTTAAAGGAGATTGGTACACAACACTTACTGGTGATTTAGTTTTACGTTCTAACGCAGAGTTTGGTTTCTTAGGTAATTATAACAATGATATAGGTAATGTGCCTTTTGAGCGTTATTTTGTTGGTGGTGATGGTTTAGGAAACTTTACTTTAGATGGTAGAGAAACTGTACAATTAAGAGGGTATGAAAACCAATCTTTAACGCCAGTAGTAGCAAGTACTAATGAGCAAGAAGGTGGTGTGGTTTATAATAAATTCTCTATGGAACTTAGGTATCCTATCACTTTAAAACCATCAGCATCTATATATGCACTAGGATTTTTAGAAGGAGGTAACTCTTTCAACAATTTTACTGAATTTAATCCGTTTGAAATTAAACGATCGGCCGGAGTAGGGTTGCGCATATTTATGCCAGCTTTTGGTCTATTGGGAATTGACTTTGGTTATGGGTTTGATAAGGATAACTTACCTACCTCTACTGAGCCAAGTGGATGGCAAACACACTTCATCATTGGTCAGCAGTTTTAATTACAAAGAATATTTCTAATTTACCATATGTTAATAAGCTTGTATTTAGGTGATTAATATTTTTGGCACGATATTTTCTATGTATTAAAACGATAAACAAAATGAAAACAAAAGTTCTTTTAATTTTAACTACGTTGCTACTGTCAACTAGTATTTTTGCCCAGAGAGGTGTAAGGGTTGCCTATGTAGATATGGAATACATTCTAGAGAATGTAGAAGAGTATAGAGAGGCTAATGCGCAACTTGCTAGTAAAGTTGAAAAATGGAAGTTAGAGATTGAAGGTGAGAAAAAGCAAATCTTTGATATGCGACAAACCTTGCTTGCAGAAAAAGTTTTATTAACTAACGAGTTAATAGAAGAACGTGAGGAAGAAATAGCATTGTTAGAAAAAGAAATGCTACAATACCAACAAGATAGATTTGGTCCTCAAGGAGATTTGGTTATGCAAAAGTTAAGACTGGTGCAGCCAATACAAGATCAGGTTTTTAATGAGGTACAAAAGATAGGTAAGAATAAAAATTACGATTTTATTTTTGATAAATCTGCAGATGTTGTAATGTTGTATGCAGAAAAAAGAAATGACATTAGTGAGTTAGTACTTAGAGCTATTTCTAGGACTAGAAAAATTAGTGCCCCTAAAAAGAGTGCAAGAAGTAGGTTTGAAGACGAAGAAGAAGACAAGCCTATTACAGAAGCTTTAAAGGTTAGGCAAGAACAAGCTAAAGAGGCAGACGCGGCCAGAGCTAAGAGTGCAGAGGAAAAAAGAGCAGAGCAGTTAAAGTTGCGTGAAGAGCGTAAAAAAGCTTACGAAGCTAGAAGAAAAAAATTATTAGAAGAAAAGGCAGCTAAACAAAAGAAAACCAAAGAAGAAAAGGACGGTAATTAAAAAAGAGTCTATACACTAAAATTAACTAAATACTTAAATTAACATTCAATTACTATTATGAAACATTTAAAGAAGATAGCAGTAGCATTAGTATTATTTGTAGCTACAACAGCATTTGTAAACGCACAGTCTAAAGTTGCGCATATTAATGTACAGCAGTTGTTACAAGAAATGCCTGCAATGAAGAGCGCAGATGCAGAATTAAAGAAGTTAAACGAAACTTTAGGTGCAGACATACAGGCAAGTATGGCAGAAGCTAGAAATAAAGCTACGCAGTACCAAAATGAAGCAGCTTCTAAAACTGCAGAAGAAAATGCAAAAAGAGAGCAAGAAATAATGACATACCAAAAAACAATTCAGACTGCACAGCAAGCTGCACAGCAAGAATTGCAAAAAAAGCAACAAGAATTGTTAGCTCCAATACAAGAGTCTGCAATGAAAGCTATAGAAAAAGTAGCAGCTGCTCAAGGTTTTGACTATGTAATTGATGCTAGTCCAGGTGCAGGTCTTCTTGTTTCTAAAGGAAAAGATCTTTTAGCAGACGTAAAAAAGGAATTAAAATTCTAATAAGCTATACTAGTTTATTTCATAAAGGCTGTGCTATTTGCACGGCCTTTTTTGTTACTTTATAGTATATTTAGGCTTCTAAATTATAGGTTACAATGCATAACAATCCTATTGGTGTTTTTGATTCTGGTGTAGGTGGTACATCTATCTGGAAAGAAATTCATAAATTATTACCCTTAGAGAATACTATTTATCTTGCAGATAGTGCTAATGCACCTTATGGAGAGAAATCTGCAGAGGATATATTAAAGCTTAGTATTAAGAATACAGAGCTTTTGTTAGAGTATAATTGTAAGATAATAGTTGTTGCTTGCAATACAGCAACAACTAATGCTATTAGTTATCTTAGGCAAACGTATACAGGTGTTTCTTTTATTGGTATAGAGCCAGCTATAAAGCCAGCAGTGTTGCAATCTAACTCTAAAACTGTAGGTGTTTTAGCAACTAAAGGTACCTTGTCTAGTAGTTTGTTCCATAGTACGGTTAAAAACCACGCAGAGGGCATTAAAATTATTGAAAAGGAAGGTAAGGGTTTGGTTCCTTTAATAGAATCTGGTAAGGCAGCATCAAAGGAATGTAAAGATCTCTTAAAAGCATTATTAACTCCTATGTTAGCTCAAAATATAGATTATCTTGTTTTGGGTTGTACTCATTATCCGTACTTAATTCCTGTGCTTAAAGAGTTGTTGCCTCAGCACGTAAATATTATAGATTCTGGTGAGGCGGTTGCTAAACAGACTAAGGTTATTTTAGAAAAAGAAAATTTATTAAACAAAAATAATGTTTCTTCTTTGCATAAGTTTTTTACTAATGCAGATGTGTCTATTTTAAAATCTTTTCTAAAAAATGTAGATGCTTCTATAGCTGTTTATTATCTAGATTTTTAAAATTATTTAGCACTTGCGCACATATGTTATGTAAGTGAAGTCTATTTTGTGCTTGACATCTTTTGGATGATATTCTTCAAAAACTATTTCCCAGTTGTCATCATTTAGTTCAGGAAAAAAAGTGTCAGCATCAAAAATAGCGTGTACTCTTGTTAGTTCTATTTGGTGTGTGTTTGCTAATGCTAATTTGTATATTTCTCCGCCCCCAATTATATAAACTAATTCATTGTCTTTTGTAATGTCTAGGGCGTCTTGTAATGAGTGTACAACAACGCAATTGCTATGCTCTATAGTATAGTTTTTATCTCTGGTGATTACAATATGCTTTCTGTTGGGTAAAGGCTTAGGAAAGCTTTCAAAAGTTTTTCTACCCATTACTATTGGGTTGCCGGTAGTAAGTTTTTTAAAGCGTTTAAAGTCATCTGGCAAATGCCAAAGTAAGTCATTATCTTTTCCTAAAGCATTATTTTCTGCAGCAGCTGCAATAGCAATTATTTTTTGCACAATTAATATTTTATATGTTTATATGGCTACTTTTCCTTTAATGTGTGGGTGCGGATCATAACCTTCTAAAGTAAAGTCTTCAAAAGTAAAATCAAAAATATTTTTTACTTCTGGGTTTAATATCATTTTAGGTAAAGCCCTAGGTTCTCTGCTTAGTTGTAGTTCTACTTGTTCTAGGTGGTTATTGTAAATGTGGGCATCACCAAAAGTGTGAATAAAGTCTCCTGCTTCATAACCACAAACTTGCGCCATCATCATAGTAAACAAGGCATAAGAAGCAATGTTAAATGGTACACCTAAAAAGATATCTGCGCTTCTTTGGTACAATTGACAAGATAGTTTTCCATCTGCAACGTAAAACTGAAAAAATGCGTGACAAGGAGGAAGTGCTGCTTTACCGTTTGCTACATTTTCAGAGAAAGAAACAGATGTGTCTGGTAATACGCTAGGATTCCAAGCGGTAACCATCATTCTTCTGCTGTTAGGGTTGTTTTTTAGTGTTTCAATTACCTCTTTAATTTGGTCAATATCCTCGCTATTCCAATTACGCCATTGGTGTCCGTAAACTGGTCCTAAATCTCCATTTTCATCGGCCCACTCATTCCAAATACGGACTCCGTTTTCTTGTAAATAAGCAATATTTGTATCACCTTTTAAAAACCAAAGTAATTCGTATATAATAGATTTTAAATGTAATTTTTTTGTGGTAACCATAGGAAAACCTTTGCTAAGGTCAAAACGCATTTGGTGACCAAAAACACTTATTGTTCCGGTGCCAGTACGATCTCCTTTTTGGTTTCCTGTTTCTTGTACGTGTTTAAGTAAGTCGTGATATTGTTTCATTTTAAAGCAGTATCTTTCTTCTGTTTGGTGTAAACAGAAATTGTTTAGTCTTATGTAAAAATAAGTAATTAAATAATAAGTAATTAAATAATAAGTTTTGAATAATGATTAAATCATATATCCAAAACTTATTAGCTAGTTTATAAAATTATTGTGTTTTAGGTTGATGTTAGCCTAATATCATACCTGCAATAGTAGCAGAAAGTAATGATGCTATAGAGCCTCCTAATACAGCTTTAAGTCCAAGTTCTGATAATGTTTTTCTTTGATTAGGAGCTAAAGATCCTATACCGCCTATTTGTATACCAATTGAAGCAAAGTTGGCAAAGCCACAAAGCATATAAGTAGCCATTAAAATAGATTTGTTGTAAGTAAAATGCGGATTAGCAGCAATATTTTTTAGTTCTGCTAATTGCTTGTATCCAATAAATTCACTGGCAGCCAATTTTACTCCTAGTAATTGTCCCATAAGCATTACGTCTTCTTTTGCAACACCTATTAGCCACATTAACGGCGCAAAAATGTAGCCTAAAATAAACTCTAGTGACAAGCAGTCGTATTGTTTGTGATTGTTGTCTATTATGGTGTTTAATGATGTAAAATGCCAAGATATGTCTAAAGATTTTATTGTGATACCATCAAAGCCTGCAGCACCACTTAGGATTCCGTTAACCATAGCAATAAGGGCAACAAATACTAAAAGCATTGCGCCAACATTTACAGCTAATTTTAAACCTTCAGTTGTTCCGTTTGCAATAGCATCTAAAATGTTAGCACCTATTTTATCTTGTGAAACATGCACATTTGTGTCCACTTTTTCAGTCTGTGGGTATAATATTTTAGAAATTACAATAGCACCTGGAGCAGCCATTACAGAAGCGGCTAATAAGTGCTTAGCAAATTCTAATCTTAAAACAGGGTCATTTCCTCCTAGAAACCCAATATAAGCAGCTAAAACAGCGCCAGCTACTGTTGCCATACCGCCAACCATAACTAATAAAATTTCAGACTTATTCATTTTTTCTAAATAAGCTTTTATTAATAGTGGGGCTTCAGTCTGACCTAAAAATATATTACCAGCTACAGATAAACTTTCTGCGCCAGATATGCCTAGTGTTTTTGTTAATAGTTTGGCTAGTGCTTTTACAACACGCTGAATTATTCCTAGGTAAAACAGTACAGATGTTAATGCAGAAAAGAAAATGATAGTTGGTAAAACTTGAAAAGCAAATATGAATCCAAATTTATCCATATCTGTTACCAATCCTTCAAATAAAAATTTACTCCCTTTAGTGGTAAAATCAAGTATGCTAACAAAAACTTTACCTACGCTATCAAAAACAACAGCAATAAATTCAATTTTTAACACGCCAATTGCAATAACTAGCTGCAAGCCCAGACCAATACCAACTGTTTTCCAGTTTATGGCTTTACGGTTTGCACTAAATAAAAAGGCTATTAATATTAAAACAGCCATACCTAAAAGTCCTCTTAATAAACTGCTAACGGAAAACCCTGCATTGTCTATAATAGGTTTTATTGTAGTATCTGTTGTTGTGGTTTGTATGGTTTCTACAGCTGCTTGTGCAGGTATAGAGTCTTGTGCTATAGATGGAAATATAACAAAAAAAGCAAATAGGAAAATCCAGTAACTTTTTTTCATAGTAAGTTTTGTGTAAGTGTTATTTTCTTTTTGAGATTTCATCTCGTAATTTTGCAGCTTTCTCGTAATCTTCATTTGTAACTGCTTTATTTAATTCTTCGTGTAGCTCACTTAAATTTAATTCTCTGTAAGCATCAGAAGGGTTAGACTCCAGTTCTACGGTTTCTCCTTCTTGTAGAATTTCATCAACCATAATACTGTCATCTTTATCTGGGTCTTCATCTTCATCTTTAGAAGAGAATTTTAAGAAAATACCAGCTTTGTCTAAAATAGTTTTGTAAGTAAATATAGGGGCGTCAAAACGTAATGCTAATGCTATAGCATCACTTGTTCTGGCGTCTATAATTTCTTCAACCATATCTCTTTCACAAATAATACTAGAGTAAAAAACGCCATCTACAAGTTTGTGTATTATAACTTGATTAATTACGATAGCAAATCTATCAGCAAAATTTTTAAAAAGATCGTGCGTTAGTGGTCTTGGTGGTTTAATTTCTTTTTCTAAGGCAATTGCTATAGATTGGGCTTCAAAAGCACCAATAACTATAGGTAGTTTTCTATCACCATCTACTTCATTTAATATAAGGGCATAAGCGCCATTTTGTGTTTGGCTGTATGATATTCCTTTTATTTTTAGTCGTACTAAACTCATATTAAAATTTAAAATTACTAAGGGCTGCCTAAATAAAAGGGATTACCTTGTATTTAAGCAGCCCTTTAGTATGGGCACAATTTATAAAAAATTAAGCGTTTTGCGCTTTAAATTCTTTTAATTTTTCGATTAAGGTAGGAACAACTTCAAAAGCATCGCCAACAATACCATAATCTGCAGCCTTAAAGAAAGGAGCTTCTGGATCTGTATTAATTACAACTTTTACTTTAGAAGCGCTAATTCCAGCAAGGTGCTGTATAGCTCCAGAAATACCAATAGCAATGTATAAATTACTTGCTACAGGTTTACCTGTTTGTCCTACGTGCTCGCTGTGAGGTCTCCATCCTAAATCTGATACTGGTTTAGAACAAGCTGTTGCAGCACCAAGTACGTCTGCTAATTCTTCAATCATTCCCCAGTTTTCTGGACCTTTTAAACCTCTACCACCAGATACAACTACATCTGCATCTGCAATAGTTGCTTTACCAACAACTTTATCTATTTCTATAGATTTAGTAGAAAAGTCTGCATCTGTAATAGCAGGAGAAAAATCTTCTACTGCTGCAGTTGCGCTATTTTCTTTAGCGCCAAATGCATTGTTAGATACCCCAACAACCTTAATATCTGTGTCTATAGTTGTGTGGGCAAAACCCTTATTACTAAATACTGTTCTTTTTACTTTAAATGGTGATGTGCTTTCTGGAGCATCTACCACGTTTGGAGCATAACCAGCTTTTAATTTAGCAGCCACCATAGGTGCTAAATATTTACTATCTGTGCTAGAGCCTATTATAACAACTTTAGCTGTTTCTTTCTCAACTGCTTCTGTTAACGCGTGTGCATATGCTTTTGCATTAAAAGTTTTTAGAGTTTCATTGCTAATATTTAACACTTTAGTAACACCATAGTTACCTAGAGTGTCATTACCTTCTGCATTAAAAGATACAGCGGTAACAGTTGTGCCTAATTGTTGAGCTACTGCGTAAGCATAAGAAGCTACTTCAAAAGCACTCTTTTTAAATTTTCCGTTTTCTGATTCTGTGTATACTAAAACTGACATAAATTAGATTGCTTTTGCTTCGTTATGTAATAAGTTAATTAACTCGTCTATGTTATCTGCATCAACTAGTTTTACAGCTCCTTTTGCAGCAGGCTTATCAAAACTAACATCGTTAGTTGCGGCATCTGCTCCGGTTGGTTCTACAACTGTTAGTGCTTTTTTACGAGCCATCATAATACCTCTCATATTAGGTATCCTTAAATCGCTTTCTTCAACTAAACCTTTTTGTCCGCCTATAACTAAAGGTAATGACGTGCTTATTTTTTCTTTACCACCATCTATTTCTCTAGTAGCTGTAACAGTATCGCCATCAATCTCTAAGCCGGTACAAGTATTTACAAAGTTCATATCTAATAATGTGGCAATCATACCTGGTACCATACCTCCATTATAGTCAATAGACTCACGACCTGCAATTACAAGATCGTAACTTCCGTTTTTAATTACTTCGGCTAGTTGTTGTGCTACAAAAAAACCATCAGTAGGTTCTGCGTTAACACGTATTGCTTCATCAGCGCCAATTGCTAATGCTTTTCTTATTGTAGGTTCTGTTGTTGCGGTACCAACGTTCACAACATGTACAGTTGCTCCTTGTTTTTCTTTAAACCACATTGCTCTTGTAAGACCAAATTCATCATTTGGATTAATTACAAATTGTACACCGTTTGTATCAAACTTAGTATCTCCTTCTGTAAAGTTAATTTTAGAAGTAGTGTCTGGTACGTTACTTATGCAGACTAATATTTTCATCTTTTATCAATTTTATAATAACTTGGCTAAGATACCAATAAAATTTGTAATTTACTATGCATGCATAATAAATTTTATCGTTTTTTTGCCAGTATGTTAACTGTAATTGAAAGATTATTTCCTATTTTTGCTAGCGTTTTTATCATTATATTAATTTATTCCACGTAAATGAAAACATTACAGTTTAGAGAGGCTATTGCTGAGGCTATGTCTGAAGAGATGCGAAAAGATGAATCTATCTATTTGATGGGTGAAGAAGTAGCTGAGTATAATGGTGCTTACAAAGCATCTAAAGGTATGTTAGATGAATTTGGCGCTAAAAGAGTAATAGATACTCCAATTTCTGAATTAGGCTTTGCTGGTATAGCTATTGGTTCTGCAATGAACGGAAATAGACCTATAGTGGAGTTTATGACATTTAACTTTTCTTTGGTTGGTATAGACCAAATAATAAATAATGCTGCAAAAATTAGACAAATGTCTGGTGGGCAATTTAATTGTCCTATAGTTTTTCGTGGTCCTACTGCTTCTGCTGGCCAGTTAGCTGCTACTCACTCACAAGCTTTTGAGAGCTGGTTTGCTAATTGTCCTGGTTTAAAAGTTGTTGTCCCGTCTAATCCTATGGATGCAAAAGGCTTATTAAAAGCAGCTATACAAGATGATGACCCTGTTATTTTTATGGAGTCTGAGCAAATGTATGGTGATAAAGGTGAAGTTCCTGAAGGAGAATATACATTGCCTTTAGGTGTTGCAGATATTAAAAGAGAAGGTACAGATGTTACTATAGTTTCTTTTGGTAAAATTATTAAAGAGGCTTACACTGCTGCAGATGAATTGGCAAAAGAGGGTATTAGCTGTGAAATTATAGATTTAAGAACAGTTAAACCTTTAGATTACGATGCGGTTTTAAAATCAGTTAAAAAAACCAACAGATTAGTAGTATTAGAAGAAGCTTGGCCTTTTGGTAACATAGCAACAGAAATTACATACCATATACAGTCTAATGCATTTGATTATTTAGATGCTCCTGTAGAAAGAATAAACACAGCAGATACACCTGCTCCTTATTCTCCTGTTTTATTAGAAGAATGGTTGCCTAACCATACAGACGTTATTAAGGCAGTTAAAAAAGTTTTATATAAATAAGATTTTAGTTTTTTATAAAGAACTAAAGCTTTGCCTGTGTGGCAAAGCTTTTTTCTTTTTCTAAAAACTTTATAAATCAATAGGTTGCTTTTAAGAATTAGTTATGATAAAAAAATTCTTTTTTGTTCTATTTTGTTTTGTTTGCCTCTTAAATTATGCGCAAACAAAAGTAAGTGGTGTTGTTGTAGATGAATTTGGTGAGCCAGTTGCATTTGCCAATGTTTTATTTAAAAATTCTACCGAAGGTACCATAACTAACGATGATGGTCGCTTTTATATGGAGTCTGATAATAATCACAGTCTTTTACAAGTGTCATTTGTTGGATATGAAACTTTAGAGATAACACTTAAAACAAAGGTTACCTATAAAATTGAAGCAGTATTAAAAGAATCTGGAGAACAGTTAGACGAAGTTGTTATTTTTTCGGGCAAACTTTCTAAAAAAAATAATCCAGCAATAGATATTCTTAAAAAAATATGGGCTAAAAAACGAGAAAATGGCTTACGTAAATACAATCAATATGAGTATGATAAGTATGAGAAAGTAGAGTTTGACCTAAATACCATAGACAGTGCTTTAATAAAAAGTAAAATGTTTAGAGGTTTAGAGTTTGTTTTTAACGATTTAGATACCTCAAGAGTAACGGGTAAAACGTACTTGCCAATTTTTTTAAACGAAACTTTTCATAAAGTTAATGGTGATAATGTTTTAGGAGTTAAAAAAGAAAAGTTACAAGGAAGTAAAAATTCTGGCTTTTCTAATAATCAAGCTATATCAGCATTTGTAGAGGATTTATATTCAGATTATGATATCTACAACAATTACTTAAAGTTTTTTGATAAAAGCTTTACTAGTCCACTTTCTAAAACTGGTGTAGATGTTTACAACTATGCTTTAGCAGATAGTGCTTTTATAGACAATAAATGGTGTTACAATATTATTTACTATCCTAGACGTAAAAATGAGCTTACTTTTAAAGGAGATTTTTGGGTAAACGATTCTACTTACGCAATAAAAAAAATAAATTTAGAGGTTACAAAAAGTGCCAATATAAACTGGGTAAAAGAAATTTATATAGAGCAAGAGTTTGATGTTGTTAACGATTCTGTTTTTCTTTTAAAAAGAGATTATATGTTAAGCGATTTTAGTCTTAACAAAAAAGAAACTTCTAAAGGTATTTATGGTAAGCGTACTACTATTCATAATAACTATAAGTTTGATGTACCTAAAGATAAAAAATTCTATAAAGAGAGCGTGGACGAGTACAGTCCAGAAGCTTTTAGTAGGGATGATAATTTTTGGACAGAAAATAGGTTAGAGCAGCTTAATAAAGATGAAAAAGGTGTATATCAATTGCTAGACACCTTAAAAACAGTTCCTAAATTTAACACCTACTATAACATAGTTAGTATACTGGGTTCTGGTTATGTAGAGATTGATAAATGGAATTTAGACATTGGTGATGTATACAGTGTTTTTGGATATAATGATGCAGAAGGTGTTAGGGTAAGGGCAGGTGCGCGTACATACTTTGGGCAAAATGACCCTTGGCGTATAGAAGGTTATTTGGCTTATGGTTTTGGCGATGATAAAGTAAAACACGGTATTTCTGGAAAGTGGTTGGTAGATAAAAAAAGTAGACTAATAATCTCTGGAGGGCATAGGCAAGATGTTGAGCAAATGGGTTTAAGTTTAACAGCTACTAATGATGTTCTGGGTAGAAGTATTGCTTCTTCATCTGTGTTTACTGTTGGTTCTAATGACAGGTTAACAAATATAGATTTATCTGCTTTTAGTGTAGAAGTGGAGCCTGTAAATAATGTAAGACTAAGAGTTGGTAACTCGTATAGAAAACTTAGCTCTGCTTTACCAGATGCTTTTAGTTTAGATTATGTAGATGCAGAGTCTGTAACAGGAGTATCATCAGAAATAAAGCAATTAGATTTTACGGCTACCTTAATTTATACACCAGGAAAACGTACTATTGGTTATGGTGTTGAACGTAAAAGTATTAATGACGAGTATAGTACATTATTATTTAATTATTCTAAAGGATTTAAAGGTCCAATGGAGAGCAATTTTGATTATAATAAAGTGCAATTCTCTTACGGTCAGCCTTGGCAAATTGGCGGTTTTGGAAGGCTATATAGTACTGTAGAAGTAGGTAAAACATTTGGTGAAGTGCCTTTGGGTCTGTTAAATGTTGTGCCAGGTAATCAAACATTGTTTTCAATATATAACACATTCCCAAATTTAGATTTTTACGAATTTGTAACAGATACATACGCATCTGTGCATTTAGAACATAATTTTAATGGAAGGTTGTTTTCTCGTATTCCTTTTATGAGAAAATTAAACTTAAGAGAAATTGTAGGTTTAAGAGGTGTTTGGGGAGAGTTGTCATCAGAAAATATTGCATTAAATGCTCCAACTAATATTCCGTTAATGGCACCATCTGATGAGATGTATTGGGAATATTCTTTTGGGATAGGCAATATATTTAAAATATTACGCGTTGATTTTAACTTTAGAGGGAACTATTTTGATAATCCAAATGCACGCCCTTTTAGTGTAACAGGCTCTTTTGGGTTTAATTTTTAATAGTAAGCTATCAATAATTTAAACTAAAAAATACTTTTTGTTCCTGTAGATTACACTATTTTTGTATAATAATTAATAATAAGAATGACTAAACACGGAAAAACATCTTTTGATGTATTAATAGAGATTCCAAAAGGAAGTAGAAATAAGTACGAATACGATTTTGATTTAAAAAAGATACGTTTTGATAGAATGTTGTTTTCTTCAATGATGTATCCTGCAGATTATGGTTTTATACCAGAAACACTAGCATTAGATGGTGACCCGTTAGATGTATTAGTTTTAGGTGGTGAACCAACTTTTCCTATGTGTGTTGTAGAAGTAAAGCCAATTGGGGTTTTTCATATGGCAGACGAAAAAGGTCCAGATGAAAAAATAATCTGTGTACCTGTATCGGATCCAATCTGGAATATATTAAATGATTTATCGGATATGAATCCTCACCAAATAAAAGAAATAGAACATTTCTTTCAGGTGTATAAAGATTTAGAAAAGAAAAAAGTAGACGTAGGTGCTTGGGGAGATGCCAAAGAAGCTTACCAAATACTAAATAAATGTATCGAAAGATATGATGAAAGTGAATTTAAAGCTAAAGACGCCTTTAAGATTTAAAATAACAAATCATCAGTAATTTACTTAAAAACCCTTTCATATGATAAATATGAAAGGGTTTTTTTGTTAAGTTTCATTTTGTTACATTTACTAGGCTAATAATTAAACAATTACAAAATATGGAGTCAATGATTATTTATGCGCCAATTGTAATGGCGTTGTTGGGATTAGTTTATATGGTTGTAAAACAATCTTGGGTAATGAAACAAGATGCAGGTGATGGTAAAATGAAAGAAATTTCAGATCACATATATGAAGGTGCTTTAGCTTTTTTAAAAGCAGAGTACAAGCTTTTAGCAATCTTTGTAGTAATTGTAAGTGTGCTACTTGCTATAGTATCTGTAGTAGTGCCCACTACTCATTGGTTAATTGTGGTAGCTTTTATTTTTGGAGCTGTGTTTTCTGCTTTTGCAGGTAATATAGGAATGAAGATTGCAACAAAAACAAATGTACGAACTACCCAAGCAGCACGTACAAGTTTGCCAAATGCATTAAAAATATCTTTTGGTGGTGGTACTGTTATGGGACTTGGAGTTGCTGGTTTGGCTGTTTTAGGTTTAACAGCTTTTTTTATTATTTTTTATCAATTTGTTTTTATGCCAAATGGCTGGACAGGTGTAGAAGATATGACTATTGTTTTAGAGACGCTTGCTGGTTTTTCTTTGGGAGCAGAATCTATAGCTTTATTTGCTAGAGTAGGTGGTGGTATTTATACAAAAGCAGCAGATGTTGGTGCAGATTTAGTAGGTAAGGTAGAGGCAGGTATCCCAGAAGATGATCCTAGAAACCCGGCAACAATAGCAGACAATGTAGGTGATAATGTAGGTGATGTAGCTGGTATGGGAGCAGATCTATTTGGTTCTTATGTGGCTACAGTCTTAGCTGCTATGGTTTTGGGTAATTATGTTATTAAAGATATGGGAGGCTCTATACAAGATGCCTTTGGAGGTATTGGGCCAATTTTACTGCCAATGGCTATTGCGGGTGCGGGTATTATAATCTCTATTATTGGTACAGTGTTGGTTAAAATTAAAAGTAACGACGCTAAAGAAGCACAAGTTATGGGGGCATTAAATTTAGGAAATTGGGTTTCTATAGGTTTAGTGGCTGCTTCTTGTTTTGGCTTGGTTACTTGGATGCTACCAGAGACAATGCAAATGGAATTTTTTGGAGAGGGTAAAATAGCAATCTCATCTATGCGTGTTTTTTATGCAACTTTAGTTGGTTTAGTAGTAGGTGCTGTAATTTCATCTGTAACAGAATACTATACAGGTTTGGGTAAAAAACCAATTTTAAAAATTGTACAACAATCTAGTACAGGTGCAGGTACAAATATTATTGCTGGTTTGGCAACTGGTATGATTTCTACTTTTCCTTCAGTATTATTATTTGCAGGAGCCATTTGGGCTTCATACGCATTTGCTGGTTTTTATGGTGTTGCACTGGCAGCTTCTGCAATGATGGCTACTACGGCTATGCAATTGGCTATAGATGCATTTGGGCCAATATCTGACAATGCTGGTGGTATTGCTGAGATGAGTGAACAAGAACCAATTGTGCGTGAGCGTACAGATATCTTAGACTCGGTTGGTAATACAACTGCTGCAACAGGTAAAGGTTTTGCTATTGCTTCTGCTGCATTAACATCATTAGCTTTGTTTGCTGCTTATGTTACATTTACTGGTATAGACGGAATTAATATTTTTAAAGCTCCAGTTTTAGCTATGTTATTTGTTGGTGGTATGGTGCCTGTAGTATTCTCTGCATTGGCAATGAATGCTGTTGGTAAAGCAGCTATGGAAATGGTGCAAGAAGTACGCAGGCAGTTTAAAGATATTCCGGGTATTATGGAAGGTACAGGAAAACCAGAATATGATAAGTGTGTAGCAATTTCTACACAAGCATCTTTAAAGGAAATGATGTTACCTGGTTTGTTAACCATAGGTTTTCCGTTAGTAATAGCGTTTGTTCCTATGTTATTTGGAATGAATAATATGGCTATTGCAGAAATGCTTGGTGGTTATATGGCTGGCGTTACAGTAAGTGGTGTGCTTTGGGCTATTTTTCAAAATAACGCTGGTGGTGCTTGGGACAATGCTAAAAAATCTTTTGAAGCAGGAGTAGAGATTAACGGAGAAATGACTTTTAAAGGGTCTGATGCACATAAAGCTGCAGTTACAGGAGATACAGTTGGTGATCCTTTTAAAGATACTTCTGGTCCGTCAATGAATATATTAATAAAATTAACGTGTTTAATAGGTTTAGTTATAGCTCCTATTTTAGGCGGACATATAGAGGATGGTTCAACGTCAACAGAGCATCAAACAAAAAAGGAATTGAATGTAAAAATTGATGCTAGTAATAATGATTTAGCTGTGGCAACTATTACAACTATAATTACAAAAGAAGGAGAAGTAAATAAAAATATACAGGTTGTAAATGGTACTGTAGAAGAAATTACAGAAAAGATAAAAGCTGCTAAGGAAAAAGAAGGCGTAGAGATTAATATTGTTAAAGACAATAACTCTAAAACTATAGAGGTAGACTATAAAAACTAATATTAGACTTTATTGAGGAAATAAAAAAACCACACTATTTAGTGTGGTTTTTAATTTTTTATGGCTGAAATAATCCATTTATTTCTGCATCAATTTTATTAATTACAAATCCTAAATCCTCAGGATCATCAACAAAATTTAAATTATCTACATCAATAATTAATAAGTTTCCTTTGTCATAACCGTGTATCCAAGCTTCATAACGTTCATTTAATCTACTTAAATAGTCAATAGAAATGGTGTTTTCATAATCTCTTCCTCTTTTATGTATTTGGTTTACTAAATTAGGAATAGAACTTCTTAAGTAAATAAGTAAATCTGGTGGTTGTACTAAACTTTCCATTAACTCAAAAAGACTTGTGTAGTTTTCAAAATCTCTGTTAGTTAATAAGCCCATTGCGTGTAGGTTAGGAGCAAAAATAAAGGCATCTTCATATATTGTTCTGTCCTGTATTATGTCTTTACCACTTTCTCTAATTTGTAAAATTTGTCTAAATCTGCTATTTAAAAAGTAAATCTGCAAATTAAAACTCCAACGTTCCATTTGGTTGTAAAAATCATCTAAGTAAGGATTGTCTACAACATCTTCAAAATTTGGTTGCCAATTAAAATGTTTGGCTAGCAATCTGGTTAAAGTTGTTTTCCCTGCACCTATGTTTCCTGCTACTGCAATATGCATATTCTGTATGTGTTTATATATTTTTATTAGACCGATATAGGGGTCGCACAATATACAAGATAAGACTAGTATCTAAAAATGTTTGCAGTATTAAAGCTAAAACTTTTTAAAAACAGTACTAAACCATTGTATTTATGCAAAGTTACAACGATAAAATAAGTCATATACGTATGTTTAAAACGATTTTTTCAAAAAAAATACGAATAAGCATTAAACTAAATTGAAAGATGATAGTCTAAGTAGTTGAAAGCTAACTATCCGCTATGGATATAAAACATATAAATATGAAGAATATTTTTTTTGTTGCAATTACTTTAATTAGTTCTGTATTTGCAGTAACGGCACAAGACTTCCAAGGAAAAGCCATTTATGAAACAAAAGTTACAAAGGCTCCAGATTTTGGAGGTAGAGATATGCCAGAAGCTCGTAAAAAGGAAATTATGGAGCGTATGAAAAGCGCTATGGAAAAAACATATATTTTAACGTTTAACAGAACCGAGTCTTACTACGTAGAAGATGAAAAGTTAGAGGCTCCTGGAGGTGGCGGACCAGGTTGGTTGCGTTTTGTAGGTAGTGGTTCTACTGGTAAATATTATAAAAATATAAAGGAACAAAGTTATACCAACCAAGTAGAAATGTATAGTAAAAACTTTTTAATTAAAGATGAGTTAAAAAAGCCTGAATGGAAAATGGGCTCAGAGACTAAAAAAATAGGAAACTATACAGTTTACAAGGCAACACTTACAACTCCAATAGATACTACAGGTGTAGGTGCTATGACTAGAATGTTTAGGCGTGGTAGACAAGGAGAGCAGTCTGAACGTAAAATACCTACAGAAAAAACGGTTGTGGCTTGGTATACATTAGATATTCCTATTAGTCAAGGTCCAGCAGAATACTGGGGTTTACCTGGCTTAATATTAGAAATAGAGCAAGAAGGATCTACTTTGGTATGTAGCAAAATTGTTATGAACGCAGATGATGTTGTAGAGGTAAAAGCACCAACTAAAGGAAAAGATATTAACCAAAAAGACTTTGACGAGCTTATGATAAAAAAGCGTCAGGAGATGATGCAGAATTTTCAGCAGCGTAGAGGATCAGGTGGTAGAGGTCGTTAAATTTCATCAGTTTTAATATAAATTTATAATGAAAAAAATCATAAAGTTTTTTATGGTTATGGCTTGTATTGCTATAACCGGAGTGGTACAGGCACAAAAAATTACAGTTACTGGTGTTGTTATGGATAGTCTTAATAACCCTTTAGAAATGGCTAACGTAGTGGCTATTAATGCAGAAACTAAAGCGTTGGATGGTTTTGGAATTACCAATGAAAAAGGTATTTACAAAATGAATGTAGAGGAAAACTCTAAATATAATATTAAGGTAAGTTATCTAGGTTTTAAAACAAGGGAAATTATTTTAGAAACTAAAGAGGCAGATATTAAAAGAGATTTTACACTATTAGATGAAGCTGAAAGTTTAGATGGTGTAGAAATTACGTATGAGATGCCTGTTAATGTAAAAGGAGATACTATAGAGTATAATGCAGATTCTTTTGCCACAGGAACTGAAAAAAAACTTGAAGACGTTCTTAAAAATTTACCAGGTGTAGAGGTTAATGATGATGGGGAAATAGAAGTTGAGGGTCAGTCTGTTGGTAAAGTAATGGTAGAGGGTAAAGACTTTTTTGATGGTGATAGCAAATTGGCATCAAAAAATATACCTGCAAATGCCTTAGATAAAATACAGGTTTTAAAAAACTACAATGAAGTTGGTCAATTAAAAGGTGTTACAGACAACCAAGACAGTTACGCAATTAATATTAAGCTTAAAGAAGGTAAAAAGAATTTTTGGTTTGGAGAAATAACTGCGGGTGTTGGTAATAAGGAACGCTACATAGCTCACCCTAAATTATTTTATTACAACCCTAATTATAGTATAAACTTAATTACCAATTTTAATAATATTGGCGAGGTACCATTTACACGTAGAGATTATTTTAGATTTACGGGTGGTTTTGGTAATGGCGGTAGTGCTAACACTGGTACAAGTTTTAATGTAGGTTCTAGTGATATGGGTTTTTTAACATTACAAAATAATAGAGCTCAAGAAATTAGTTCTAAGTTTGGTGCTGCTAACTTTAGTTATTCTCCTAAAAAAACTTGGGATTTAAGTGGTTTTGCAATCTACTCTGGTAACGTTACAGATATGCAGCAAAATACATTTAGACAATACAAAGCTAATGCAGATGGTAGCCAGCCTTCACCAGATGAATTAACAGAAAGTGTTACAAACCAAAGAAGTGATTTGGCTTTAATTAAGTTAAGTTCTAGCTACAAGCCTAATGCAGATAATCATTTTGATTATGATATTTTTGGTAGAATATCTAGCCAAAAAGAAGTACAAGATTTGTTCTCTAATTTAACAGGTAATATAGATGAGGTTCAAAAACAAGATCCATACAGTATAAATCAAAACGCTAATTACTATTACACATTAAACGCTAAAAATATATTTGCAGTAGAAGCGCAGTATCTAATACAAGAAGAAGACCCTTTTTATAATGCAGCGCTAGCACAGAGTGACCAGTTTAGGTTAGATGAGGTTTTAGGTATGGACCAAAACCAAGATGGTTATGATGTAGTACAAGACAAAAGAGTAAAAACCAATAAGCTAGATGCAAGAATAGATTACTGGTATATTACAGGCGATAAGAGTAATGTAAAGTTTACGCTTGGTTCTTTATTAAGTACACAAAAATTTAATTCAGAAATTTTTCAGATTCTAAACAACGGAAACAAGTTTACATTAAACGATGCTGTTAGCTCTGTAGAAAATGATGTAAAGTATAACTTTATAGATATTTATATGGCTTTTGAGTACAGAGTAAAAGCTGGTGCATTTACATTTACACCTGGTTTGTCTGTACATAACTACACTACAAAAAATGAACAATTAGGATCTACTGTTACAGATGACTTTGTTCGTTTACTACCAAGTTTTAATACAAGGTTACAACTAAAAAAGAGTGAAGATATCAACTTTAGTTACAGAATGATGACAAGTTTTTCTGATGTGAACCAGTTTGCATCTTCTTTTGTCATGAACAATTATAACTCTCTTTTTCAAGGTAATAGAGATTTAGAAAGTGCACTATCTCATAACTTAAGCTTGCGTTACAATAATTTTAATATGTTTAATTTTAGTAATATTAGAGCATCACTTTCATATAACAAAAGGGTAGACCAAGTACGTAATATATCAGACTTCTTAAATTTCCCTAATCCAGATTATCCAGCAACATCAGATGATGAGTTTATACAAACATCTAACAGAATATCGTCTCCATTTAATTCTAACTTTGCAGACGAAACCTTTTCTGCAAACGGATCTTTTGAGCGTACTTTTGGTAAAATAAAAGCAGGTTTAGGAGCAACTATGAACTATTCTAAGTTTAACCAAATAGTAGATAATGAGCAGGCAATTAACGAATCTTTTACAACTACTTACAGAGGTAGTTTGGGGACACGTTTTTTAAATGCGCCAAATATAGAGTTTGGTTATAATTTAGCGGTAAACAATTACGAACAGCCAAATGGCTCTAGTATAAAATATTATACACATCAGCCAAGTGTAAAACTAGATGCTACTTTTTTAAGAGATTTTATTTTTAATGCAGACTACTCTTACTACAATTACAAAAACGAGATAGAAAGTTTAAATACATATTCTTTTATGGATGCTACATTAGGTTATCAAAAAAAGGATAGCAAATGGGAGTATATTTTAGGGGTAACCAACTTATTTAATACAGAATCTTTAAACCAGGATAGTGATAATACCTTGTTTGTAAGCACAAGCGAGTATTTTATACAACCTAGATACGTAACCTTAAAAGTAAGGTACAACCTGTAATACAGCATTGTTTGTTAATAAAGAGGTTATGGTATACAAAGCAATTTGTAACTGTAGCCTCTTATTTTTTCGTTAAAACTATTTTAGAACCAATCTAATTTTATACTTTTGCAGTCTAAATTAAGAGGAAGGATTTGACTGATTGCAACCTCGTATACTGTTACTCAGTACTACAAAAAATGCTAAAACAGATTTTAGCTGATTTTTTATCAGCACCTTTTCCTGTTTTGTTGCAATCTACCTTACCATTCCTCTACTAACAATAGAAGTACAATATTATGGCATATTTATTCACATCAGAATCTGTAAGTGAAGGACATCCAGATAAAATTGCAGATCAAATTAGTGATGCATTATTAGATAATTTTTTAGCTTTTGATCCAGAAAGTAAAGTAGCTTGTGAAACACTAGTTACAACTGGGCAAGTAGTGCTTGCTGGTGAGGTAAAAAGTAACACTTACGTAGATTTGCAAAACATAGCACGTGAGGTAATTAATAACATTGGTTACACAAAAGGAGCTTACCAATTTAGTGGAGATTCTTGTGGTGTTATTTCCTTAATTCACGAGCAGTCACAAGACATTAATCAAGGTGTAGACCGTGGTTCTAAAGAAGAGCAAGGTGCCGGTGACCAAGGTATGATGTTTGGTTACGCAAGCAAAGAAACAGAAAACTATATGCCATTGGCATTAGATATATCGCATAAAATATTACAAGAGCTTGCAGCATTGCGTAGAGACGGTAAAGAAATCTCTTATTTACGCCCAGATGCAAAGGCGCAGGTAACTATAGAATATTCAGATGATAACGTACCACAGCGTATAGATACTATTGTTGTATCTACACAGCATGACGATTTTGATGCTGACGATGAAAAAATGTTAGCGCAAATAAAATCAGATATTATTTCTATTTTAATGCCAAAAGTAATAGCGCAATTTCCAGAGAAAGTGCAAGCGTTATTTACAGACAAAATACAGTACCATATTAACCCAACAGGTAAATTTGTAATTGGTGGTCCTCACGGAGACACAGGTCTTACAGGACGTAAAATTATAGTAGATACCTATGGTGGTAAAGGTGCTCACGGAGGTGGTGCATTTAGTGGTAAAGATCCAAGTAAAGTAGACCGTAGTGCAGCATATGCAGCAAGGCACGCAGCTAAAAATTTAGTAGCAGCTGGTATTGCAGACGAGATTTTGGTACAAGTAAGTTACGCCATAGGCGTAGTAGAGCCAACTTCTATTTATGTAGACACATATGGTACAGCAAAAGTAAATTTAACAGACGGAGAAATTGCAAAAACAGTAGCGCAAATTTTTGATATGCGTCCTTTTGCCATAGAAGATCGTTTAAAGCTAAGAAACCCTATTTATTTAGAAACCGCAGCTTATGGTCATATGGGTAAAGAGCCAAAAACAATCACAAAAGTTTTTGAGTCTCCATACAATGGTAAGGTAGAAAAAGAAGTAGAACTTTTTACTTGGGAAAAACTAGATATGGTAAACGCAGTAAAAGCTGCTTTTAATCTTTAAAATAAAGTTTCTAATCATATATAAAAGTGCTTTGCTGTAATGGTAAAGCACTTTTTTTATACTCAATATTCTACTTTTTATTTGGGTGTTACCACAAGGGTCGGGCTTTTTGTTGCAATCTTTTTTAAGAAAAATAAAAAAGGATTTTCACTACAATCCCTAACACAAATAAAGTTTCAATTTAATAAATCGTTACAAAAACAAACAAAAATTATGTTTCTGTTATTTAACGGTACTTAGAAAGTAAATTTCAATATTTTTTCAAAAAAGATTAGGATATTAAATTTTTCTGAACATATATTTGTAACTCAAAGTTCAAAACACTTATTGAATAGTTATCAAGAAAGGCGGAGGGATTAGACCCAATGAAGCCTTAGCAACCCTTTGTGCAATACAAAGAAGGTGCTAAATTCTACCAAGTACAGCGGTACTATAGGCAGATAACGAAACAAGCTTTTTTATTTCAAAAAAAGTAAATTTCCAATTTCTTTTTAACTCATTTAATTTTTAAACCATCTTGCAAAGTCGGCAAGACGCGGTTTTGACTTTTTTATTTTATCAATTTTAATAATTAAAAAATCAAAATTATGAGTACTCAAAAATTAGCAACAAACGCATTACACGCAGGTCACAACCCATCAGAAACAGCAGGTACAAGAGCAGTGCCTATTTACCAAACGTCTTCATACGTTTTTAAAGATACAGACCACGCGGCAAATTTATTCTCGTTATCAGAACTAGGATTTATTTACACACGTTTAAACAACCCAACAAATCAAATATTACAAGATAGGTTGGCTGCAGCAGAAGGTGGTGTAGGAGCAGTAGTATTTGCATCTGGTACAGCAGCAATTTCTACAGGCTTATTAACTCTTTTACGTGCAGGAGACCACATTGTAGCATCTAGCAGTTTATATGGTGGTACGTTTAATTTGTTAAATGTAACCTTGCCAAGGTTAGGTATTACAACCACTTTTGTAGATGCATCTAACCCAGAAAGTTTTGGCAAAGCAGTACAAGAAAATACAAGAGCATTTTTTGTAGAGTCGCTAGGAAACCCAAAATTAGACGTACTAGATTTAAAAGCAATTTCTAAAGAAGCAAAAGCTGCAAAGGTGCCTTTTATTGTAGATAATACAGTAGCATCACCAGCATTGTTAAACCCAATAGAGCACGGAGCTAATTTAGTAATACACTCACTAACAAAATATATAGGCGGACAAGGAACTTCTTTAGGAGGAGCAATTGTAGATGCTGGTACGTTTGACTGGACAAACGGGAAGTTTCCAGAGTTTACAGAGCCGTCTGCAGGTTACCACGGTTTGGTGTATAGTGAGGCTCTTGGTAATGCTGCATTCACATATAAATTAATTTTAGAGGGGTTAAGAGATTTTGGTGGAGCTTTAAGTCCGTTTAATGCTTTCCAAATTATACAAGGTTTAGAGACTTTACCAGTGCGTATAAAACAACATAGTGCAAACGCACTAGAATTGGCTACTTGGTTAGAGGGTAGAGATGAGGTTGCTTGGGTAAATTACCCAGGATTAGAAAGTAATAAATACTATGACCTTGCCAAAGAATATTTACCAAAAGGACAAAGCGGATTAGTAACGTTTGGTTTAAAAGATGGTTTTGAGGCGGCTAAAAAAGTAACAGATGCTACTAAAATATTTTCTCTTTTAGCAAACATAGGAGATACTAAATCTTTAATAATTCATCCTGCAAGTACAACGCATCAACAATTAACAGTAGAGCAGCAAGAGTCTGCTGGTGTTGGTCAAGATCTAATTCGTTTGTCTGTTGGTTTAGAAGATGTAGACGATTTAAAGTTAGATTTAGAGGAGGCTTTTAAAGTTATAAAAGCAGAAGTTATTGCTTAAAATAGTTCTTCAATTTTATTAAAACTAAAAGAATAACCTAGTGTAATTTTCTAGGTTAAAACAGCTTACTATGTTGCAACATATCAAACTAAAAAAATATACAACGCTTAGCGGTAAAACACAAGATATAGACTTGTCTTACCAAGTATTTGGAGCAGAGTTGCACACAGCTCCAATTGTACTTGTAAATCACGCTTTAACAGGTAACTCTAATGTGTCTGGGGAAGACGGTTGGTGGTCTACATTAATTGGCGAGGGCAAATGTATAGATACCACAAAATATACAGTGCTATCTTTTAACATCCCTGGTAATGGTTTTGATGGTTTTGTAATAGAAAACTACAAAGATTTTGTTGCTAAAGATATTGCTCATTTGTTTTTGTTAGGTTTAGATGAATTAAAAATAAATTCGCTTTACGCAATTATTGGAGGCTCTTTAGGTGGTGGTATTGCTTGGGAAATGGCAGCATTAAACCCTAAATTAACAACACATTTAATACCTGTGGCTTCCGACTGGAAATCTACAGACTGGTTAATAGGTAATTGTCAAATTCAAGAACAGTTTTTGGTAAACTCAAAACAACCAGTGCATGATGCTCGTATGCACGCTATGTTGTGCTACCGCACGCCAGAATCTTTTAAAGCACGTTTTAATCGTAGTACAAATACAGAGGAACAGCTGTTTAATGTAGAAAGTTGGTTAACGCATCATGGTAAAAAACTACAAGAACGTTTTCAGTTATCTGCCTATAAATTAATGAACCAGTTGTTAAAAACCATAGATATTACTAGAGATGGTAACGAGGCTTTTATCAACCTACAAAATAGCAAAACCTCTATACATATTATTGGTGTAGATTCTGATTTGTTTTTTACGGCTAAAGAAAATAAAGATACGTTTAAGCAACTAGCACAAGCTAATAGTAATGTTACCTATGGAGAAATACACTCACTACATGGTCATGATGCTTTTTTAATAGAGTTTAATCAGTTAGAGCAATTATTAAAAGGAATTTTTAGTGACCAAAAAAGCACCGAAGATTTAAAAGTAATTAAGTTTGGAGGTAAATCTTTAGGAAACGGAGAGGGTATTTCTAATGTGGTAGGCAAAATAGAATCTAAGATCAAGGCACAAGAAAATATTGCGGTAGTAGTTTCTGCTCGTGGAGGTTCTACAGATACACTTGAGGAATTATTAGATTTAGCAGCAGAAGGAGAAGCATATATTTCAACTTTTGAGGATTTTAAAGGTTATCAGCAAAATGGTTTAGAGTTAGATTTTTCTGCGGAATACAAAGAGATATTAAAAATTTTAGAAGGGGTTGCGCTGCTAGGAGATTATAGCTTAAAAATTAAAGATCAAGTATTGGCATACGGAGAGTTACTTTCTGCACAATATGTAGTAAAAGCATTAGGTGAAAAGGGTGTAAAGGCAACCGTTGTAGATTCTAGAAAAATTTTAAAAACAGATGCTAATTTTGGTAATGCAAACGTATTAGAAGAGGTTTCTAAAGCAAATACGCAACAATTATTTTCTAGTATAGCAAGTGATGTATTGCCTGTAATTACTGGCTTTGTTGGGTCTACAGAAGATGGTAAAACCACAACCTTGGGTAGAAATGGTAGTAACTATTCTGCATCTTTATTTGCAAACTTTTTAAATGCTGTAGAGTTACAAAGTTACACGCACGTAGATGGTATTTTTACCGCTAATCCAGATTATGTTTCCGATGCCAAAAGAATAGAACAATTAAGCTATTCTGAGGCTAATGAACTGGCAAATTTTGGGGCGACTATTTTGCACGCAAAAACAATTATTCCGTTGCTAGAAAAAAATATTCCACTACGTATTTTAAATACATTTAACGGTGATAATGAAGGTACTTTAATTAGTGCAAAAACAACCAAAGAAGGTATAAAATCACTTTCTGTTATAGAAAATGTGGCGCTAATTAATTTAGAAGGCCGTGGTTTGTTAGGTAAAGCAGGTATAGATGCGCGTATATTTAAAACTCTTGGTGATGAAAAAATTAGTGTTAGTATTATTTCCCAAGGTTCATCAGAACGTGGTATTGGTTTGGTGGTAGATGCAGAAAGTGCAGAAAAAGCAAAGCAGGTTTTAGAGCGTGAGTTTGCTTCAGATTTTTACTCTAAAGACATCAACCTAATAACTGTACAAAATGATGTGTCTGTAATATCTATTGTAGGTCAGGATTTAAGTACGTTTCATAAACCATACAATGCATTAATAAAAAACCAAATTGTGCCATTGTTGTTTAATAATACGGTGTCTGGTAAAAACGTGAGTTTGGTAGTTAAAAAATCTAGCTTACACAAGGCTTTAAATGTAATGCACGGACAAATATTTGGTGTTGCTAAAAAAGTAAACATAGCCATTTTTGGTCACGGAACTGTTGGTGGTACATTAATAGAGCAATTATTAAAATCTGCTAAAGCCATAGAAGAACGTAAAGGAGTTAACCTTAATGTTTTTGCAGTTGCTAACTCTAAAAAAGTATTACTAAGTAAAAAAGGAATTGGAGAAGATTGGACTTCTAAGTTAGATGAAAAAGGAAAATCCTATGAGCTTGCAGATATTTTTGAGTATGCAGAAAAGCATCATTTAGAAAACTTAATTGCTATAGATAATACAGCAAATGAAGCTTTTGTAGCCAATTATGTAGATTTAGTAGAAAACGGATTTGACTTGGTTTCTTCTAACAAAATAGCAAATACGTTAGGGTTTGATTATTACAAAAAACTTAGAGAAATATTAGCTAAAAATCAAAAGCAATACTTGTATGAAACTAATGTTGGTGCAGGCTTACCTTTAATAGATACTATTAAGTTATTGCATTTGTCTGGTGAAAATATTACCAGAATTAAAGGGGTGTTCTCCGGATCTTTAAGTTATATTTTTAATACGTATTCTGAAGCAAATGTACCTTTTTCTACTATTTTAAATGAGGCTATGGAAAATGGATACACAGAGCCAGATCCGCGTGAAGATTTATGTGGTAATGATGTTGGTAGAAAATTATTGATTTTAGCACGTGAGTTAGAGTTAAGTAATGAGTTTTCAGATATTAATATTCAAAATTTAATTCCAGAAGCATTAAGAGAAGGTAGTAAATCAGAATTTTTGAGTCAGTCTGATGCTTTAGATACCGAATTTGACAAAATTAAAGCAGACCAAAAACCAAATCACGTTTTACGTTATGTTGGCGATTTGCACGGTAATCTTCAGGAGGAAAAAGGAATTTTAGATGTGAAGCTAGTTTCTGTGCCAAAAGAAAGTGCATTGGGACAAGTAAAAGGTTCAGATTCTATCATAGAAATTTATACCGAGTCTTATGGGGAAAATCCATTAGTAATACAAGGAGCAGGTGCTGGTGCAGCCGTAACTGCAAGAGGTGTATTTGGAGATATTTTAAGAATTGCAGAAAAAGGATAGCTTTTGTTTAGAGATAAGTAAGGGACAATAGTCAGGAGAATAGAGTAAAGAAAATAGAATATAGCGCTAATGACTAAAAGTAGGTAGTCACTAACAAAAAGAATACTATGGATAATAAATTTGAAACCAACGCAATACGCACACAAATAGAACGCTCACAATTTTTAGAGCATTCGGCACCTTTATATTTAACATCTAGTTATGTTTTTGAGGATGCAGAAGATATGCGTGCGTCTTTTGCAGAGGAAAAGGATAGAAACATTTACTCTAGATATTCTAATCCTAATACATCAGAATTTATAGAAAAAATATGCAAAATGGAAGGAGCAGAGACTGGCTTTGCTTTTGCTTCTGGTATGGCTGCTGTATTTTCGACTTTTGCTGCTTTGGTAGAAAGTGGAGATCATATTATTTCATCTAAAAGTATATTTGGCTCTACGCATAGTTTATTTGTTAACTTTTTCCCCAAATGGAACGTGACTACAAGTTACTTTGATGCTCACAACTTAGAGAGTATAGAGGCTTTAATCACCCCAAAAACTAAAATTTTATATGCAGAGTCACCTACCAATCCGGCTGTAGATATTTTAGATTTAGAAGTACTAGGAGCTATTGCTAAAAAACACAATCTTATTTTAATTATAGACAATTGTTTTGCATCTCCTTATTTACAACAACCTATAAAATTTGGTGCAGATTTGGTAATACATTCTGGCACAAAATTAATTGATGGTCAAGGTCGTGTACTAGCAGGTATTACGGTTGGTAGTGCAGATCTAATAGATAAAGTGTATCGTTTTTCTAGAATATCTGGGCCAGCATTGTCTCCTTTTAATGCGTGGGTATTGTCTAAAAGTCTAGAGACATTAGCAATTAGAGTAGATAGGCATTCTGAAAATGCTTTAAAGTTAGCAGAGTTTTTAGAGGCTCACCCAAAAGTAAACTGGGTTAAATACCCTTTTTTAAAATCGCACCCGCAATATAAAGTAGCTATAAAACAGATGAAAGCAGGTGGTTGTATTGTTGCTTTTGAAGTAAAAGGAGGTTTGCAAGCAGGACAAGAATTTTTTAATGCTATAAAGTTGTTATCGCTTTCTGCAAATCTAGGAGATTCTAGGAGTATTGTAACTCACCCAGCATCTACAACGCATAGCAAACTGGCAGCAGAAGATAGGGTAGCTGTAGGTATTACAGATGGTACGGTTAGAGTTTCTGTAGGTTTAGAACATATAGATGATATTATTGCAGATATAAAGCAAGCATTGGGATAATTTATAGCAATAAAGTATATATTTAGGCATTTAATTAAAAGGTTAATTTAAAATTAGTTGCAGTGTTTAACAGCACTTTTTTAAATCCCAATTTTGCCTATCTTTGTACTATGCTATCCAAAAAAACCAAATACGGGCTAAAAGCCTTAACTTATTTAGCTCAAAAAGAAGATAGGAATCCTGTTCCTATTGGAGAAATTGCACAACAGAATAATATTTCTCAGAAATTTTTAGAGAGTATACTATTAATGTTGCGTAGAACTGGTGTTTTGTCATCTAAAAAAGGTAAAGGTGGTGGTTACTATCTTATAAAAGAACCAGCAGAAATTTTAATGACAGATGTTATTAGAGTTTTAGAAGGTCCTATTGCAATGGTACCCTGTGTTAGTTTAAATTTTTATGAAAAGTGTGATGACTGCCCAGATGAAGGTACTTGTTCTGTTCATAAATTAATGCTTAAGGTAAGAGACAGTGCACTAGAAATATATAGGAATACAACACTTAACGACTTAATCTAAAGCTTCTATTTTCATTTTTTAAATTTGTAAATACTGTTTTTGATACAATTATTCTATTGTGTTCTCTTACAGATACTTCAGATTCATCAATAAAACTTCTTATTTTTTATTAATCTACTAAAACCATAGGATTTATGCGTTTTTTAACAACTTATGTCATATAAAGTTTTACATTTGTAATTCCTACTAATTAAATAGGGTAATAAAAATTAACAAAATGATTGCTGATCAATTGATTTTAAATAAAGAAACTTCTAAAGGAAGTTACAAGTCAGACAAACAGTCAGAGAGTCCAAAAAGGAGTATAGTTAAGTCTATTAGCTGGAGAGTAGTTGGTACAATAGACACGGTTTTAATTTCTTGGTTTGTTACAGGAACATTAAAATTAGCTTTCTCTATTGGTTTAATAGAATTAGTTACAAAAATGGTATTGTATTTTTTTCACGAACGTGTTTGGAATTCAATTAAGTGGGGTAAATAATAACGTATAAGTATAGCAAAATGGGTTTTACAGAAGATATAATAAAAAATTTAAATGCTCAGTTTAGAGGTATTCCGCCAGAAGAAATTATTTCTTGGGCTGTAGAATATGCAAGAAATGCTGTAGTTACAACTAATTTTAGACCGTATGAGGTTGCTATACTAAATGCAGTTACAGCAATTAAAAAAGATATTCCTGTTGTTTGGTGTGATACTGGTTACAATACGCCAAATACATATAAGCACGCAGAAGAGTTAATTTCTACATTAGATTTAAACGTAAAACTATATGTGCCTTTACAAACTAGTGCTCACAGAGATGCTATAATGGGTATACCATCTATAGACGATCCAAAGCATAAAGAGTTTACAGAGCAAGTTAAGTTAGAGCCTTTTAAAAGAGCTATGGCAGAACACAAGCCAGATGTATGGTTTACTAACCTAAGAAAAGGACAAACTGCACTTAGAGATTCTTTAGGGATTTTAAGCTTAAGCAAAGACGGAGTTTTAAAAGTTAGTCCGTTTTACCACTGGTCAGATGCGCAATTAGATGCATACTTAGCAGAACGTAATTTACCAAATGAACATAAATATTTTGATCCTACTAAGGTATTAGAAAATAGAGAGTGTGGTTTGCACACTTAGGATAAAATAGGATTTAAAAAGATATAAAATAAAACACCAATATTTTGGAAACATTGATAAACGATATAAAATCACAAACAACAACTAGCACTTCATTACAAGGGTTAGGTAATGCTTTAGAAAACGAAGCTATATACATTTTTAGAGAAGTAGTAGCTCAGTTTGAAAAGCCAGTTTTGTTATTTTCTGGAGGAAAAGACAGTATTACACTTGTACGTTTGGCGCAAAAAGCATTTTGGCCAGCAAAAATTCCTTTTCCATTAATGCATATAGATACAGGACACAACTTCCCAGAGACTATAGAATTTAGAGATAAATTGGCTAAGGAATTAGGCGTAGAGCTTATTGTTAGAAATGTACAAGATTCTATAGATCAAGGAAAAGTAGTAGAAGAAACAGGTAAGTATGCAAGTAGAAATATGTTGCAAACAACCACGCTTTTAGATGCTATTGAAGAATTTAAGTTTGATGCTTGTATTGGTGGTGCTCGTAGAGATGAGGAAAAAGCCAGAGCAAAAGAACGTATTTTTTCTGTTCGTGATGATTTTGGACAATGGGATGAAAAGAACCAGAGACCAGAATTGTTTGATATGTTAAACGGTACTATAGAAATAGGACAAAATGTACGTGTTTTTCCTATTAGTAACTGGACAGAGTTAGATGTGTGGAGCTATATTCAAAAAGAACAAATTGAAATTCCATCTATTTATTTTGCACACAAAAGAAACATCTTTTTAAGAGATGGTTTAATCTGGTCTGCAGAAGATGATGTTGTTTTTAGAGCTGAAGATGAGGTAGTAGAGGAACGTTGGGTAAGATTTAGAACCGTTGGTGATATGTCTTGTACGGCAGCAGTTTTATCTAAAGCAGATTCTATAGATAAAGTAGTAGAAGAAATTAGAGATTCTAAAATATCTGAACGTGGTGCACGTATAGATGACAAGCGCTCCGAGGCTGCTATGGAAAAAAGAAAACAACAAGGATACTTTTAAAAAGTACAGCGTACTTAGTCTAAAGTATATAAGTTAAAAAAGAAGTTTAAAATATAAAAAGTAAGAGTAACAAAGTCTTTGTACTTGCTACTTTATACTTAATACACATAAAATGAACGTACTAAAAATAGCAACAGCAGGTAGTGTAGATGATGGTAAAAGTACCTTAATTGGTAGGCTACTTTACGATACAAAATCGCTTACTGAAGATAAATTAGAGGCCATAAAAAAGAGCAGTGAACAACGTGGGTATGATTACCTAGATTTTTCATTAGCTACAGATGGTTTAGTTGCAGAACGTGAGCAAGGTATTACTATAGATGTTGCTCATATCTATTTTTCAACACCAACAAAGAGTTACATTATTGCAGATACTCCTGGTCACGTAGAGTATACCAGAAATATGGTTACAGGTGCATCAACATCTCAGGTGGCTATTATTTTAATAGATGCCAGAAAAGGAGTTATAGAACAAACATACCGACACTTTTTTATCAATAATTTATTACGTGTTAAAAACGTAATAGTTGCTGTTAATAAAATGGATTTGGTAGACTATTCTGAAGAGGTATTTAATAATATCAAAAAAGATTTTGAAGCCTTAAATGCAAAAAGTACTTATGAAGAACAAATTGTAAGTTACATACCTGTAAGCGCACTTAAAGGGGATAATATTGTAGACAAAACAGATGCAATGTCTTGGTACAATGGTGATACAATTTTAGGGCATTTAGAAGAATTAGAGGCGCAAGATGTATATGATGCTGGTAAAGTACGTTTTCCTGTGCAAACCGTAATCAGGCCAAAAACAGATGAGTTTCACGATTTTAGAGGCTATGCAGGTAAAATTACAGGTGGAAGCTTAAAAGTAGGAGATGCTGTAACTGTTTTACCTTCTTTAACTCAGTCTAAAATAAAAGAGATATTCTTTTTTGATAAGACTTATAATGAGGCGCCAGCAGGTAGTTCTGTTAATATCACTTTAGAAGATGATATTAACATTACAAGAGGAGATATGCTTGTTAAAACAAATGAGCTTCCTAAAATTGAAAAGCAGGTTACCGCTACAGTTTGTTGGATGGATAGTAAAAACCTTGTGCCAGGAACAAAGTATATTGTGCAACACAACACTAACCGTGTATTGTCTAAGATAGATAGCATAAACAGTGTTATAGCAACAGATTATACTGGTGAACAGGAAAACAATAACAAGCTATCTTTAAATGAAATAGGAGAAGTGAGTATAAAACTTAGTAAGCCTATTTATTTTGATAGTTATAACGATAATAAATCTAACGGAGCTTTTATTTTAATTGATGCGCAAACCAATACAACGGCTGGTGCAGGATTTATAAATTAAGCCAAAAGATATAGTAAAGAGTGTTTATTTTAAGCACTTTTTTGTCTAAAATCCTATTATATCTATAGGATAATAGTAATTATAAAAAAAGCCATAATCACAAGCAAATGCAAAGTTTTAGAACAGAAATAGAAAACCCAGTAGTAGCTAAAGATATTATAGATTTAGAAGCTAAAATTAGACAGTTTAATGACGGTAAGTTAGACGAAGAAAAGTTTAGAAGTTTGCGTTTGGCTCGTGGTATTTATGGTCAGCGTCAACCAGGCGTACAAATGATTCGTATAAAGTTACCTTACGGTAAAGTAACGTCTACGCAACTAAAACGTATTTGTGATGTATCTGAAGAATATTCTACAGGGCGTTTGCACATTACTACACGTCAAGATATTCAAATACATTATGTAGATATAGAGCGTACACCAGAACTGTGGGCGCAATTAGCAAAGGATGATATTACAATTAGAGAAGCTTGTGGTAATGCAGTACGTAATATAACTGCTAGTGAAACTGCAGGTATAGATGTAGATGAACCTTTTGATGTATCTCCCTATGCACACGCAATGTTTCAATACTTTTTAAGAAACCCTATTAGTCAAGAAATGGGAAGAAAATTTAAAGTTTCTTTCTCTTCTAGTGATGCAGATACAGGACTTTCTTATATGCATGATCTTGGTTTTATTGCTAAAATTGAAAACGGAGTTAGAGGTTTTAAAGTGCTTTTAGCAGGTGGTTTAGGTTCGCAGCCACGCCACGCAGAAGAGTTATATACTTTTTTAGAGGCCGATAAAATTATTCCGTTAATGGATGGTGTTATTCGTGTTTTTGATAGATACGGAGAACGTAAAAGTAGAGCAAAAGCCAGAATGAAGTTTTTGCTTAAAGATATTGGTCTAGACGGATTTAGAGCATTGTTAGAAGAAGAGCAAAATGCAATTCCGCAAAATTCTTTTCCTGTAGATGTAGATGCATATCCTAAGGTAAAAGTTGCAGATGCTAAAGCTCCAGAGGTAGCTATTAATAATAGAACTGCTTTTGAGCAATGGAAAAGCACAAACCTTGTGCCTCAAAAACAACAAGGCTATGTAGCTATTGGTATAAAAGTAAAATTAGGAGATTTTTATATTGAAGAGGCACGACAATTAGCAGATTTAGTAGATGCGTATGCAGCCGGAGAATTTCGTTTGTCATTGCGTCAAAACATACTAATACCGTATGTAAAAGAGGAGTTAGTTCCTTTCTTTTATACAGAGTTAGAAAAACTTGGCTTTGTAGAGGCAGGTTATAACAAAGCATCAGATATTACTGCTTGTCCTGGTACAGATACGTGTAATTTAGGTATTGCAAGTAGTACTGGTATTGCAGCAGAATTAGAGCGTGTTATTACAGCAGAATACCCACAGTACATAAACAATAAAGATGTTGTTATAAAAATTAGTGGATGTATGAATGCCTGTGGTCAGCACAATATGGCAAACATAGGTTTTCAAGGAATGTCTGTGCGTACAAAAGATAAACTAGTAGCGCCTGCTTTGCAAGTATTGTTAGGTGGTGGTAATTTAGGAGATGGTAATGGTGTTTTTGCAGATAAAGTTGTAAAAGTACCAAGTAAAAGAGGTCCAGAAGCATTGCGTTTAATTTTAAACGATTTTGATGCCAATGCAAACGGACAATCATTTACTGAGTATTACAAAGAAAAAGGAGAGCATTATTTTTATGATTTTCTAAAACACCTTACAGCTATAGATAATTTAACTCAAGAAGATTTTATAGACTGGGGAAATACAGAACGTTATGAAAAAGCTATTGGTGTAGGTGAGTGTGCAGGTGTGGTTATAGACTTAATAGCAACCTTGTTGTTTGAAAGTGAAGAAAAAATTGAAAACGCTGCAACGGCATTAGAAGATAAAAAATGGTCTGCTAGTATTTTTCATTCATATTCTGCAATGGTAAACTCCGCTAAAGCATTGCTTACAGCACAAAACACAAAAACAAACACACATATTAGTATTATTAAAGATTTTGATACCCATTTTGTGTCAAACGGATTAATAGAGTTACAAACTTCTTTTGAGGATTTGGCTTTGCAAATAAAAAGCAACAAGCCAACACAAGAGTTTGCAGAAGCATACCTTAAAGATTCTAAAGTATTTTTAGAGGTAGTGCAAAAGTTTAGAGAAAAAGAATTAGCAGAAGCTTAAAATTATGGCAAACAAACAAAATACAAACGGACTACTTACAGTAGTTGGTGCAGGTCCTGGAGATGCAGAGCTTATTACGCTAAAAGCCATAAAAGCATTGCAAAATGCAGATGTTGTTTTGTTTGATGCTTTGGTGAATAAAGAGTTGCTAGAGTATGCAGTAAATGCAGAGCAAATTTTTGTAGGTAAAAGAAAAGGGTGTTATGCGTACCAACAAGATCAAATTAACGAGCTTATTGTAAGTAGAGCAAAAAGTCACGGTAATGTAGTACGTTTAAAAGGTGGCGACCCATTTATTTTTGGTCGTGGCTCAGAAGAAATGGAATATGCCGCTAGTCTCGGTGTAGCTGTTGCTATGGTTCCAGGAATATCATCTTCAATAGCCGTACCAGCTTTTCAAAATATACCAGTAACAAAAAGGGGAGCTTCAGAGAGTTTTTGGGTTATAACTGGTACAACAAAAAACCATAAATTATCTACAGATGTACATTTGGCAGCAAAGTCTAGCGCAACAGTAGTAATTCTAATGGGTATGGGTAAATTATCAGAAATTGTACAACTGTTTCAACAACAAGGTAAAGCAGAAACACCCGTAGCTATTATACAAAACGGAACAACTGTTAACGAAAAAGTTGGCGTTGGTACCATATCAACCATAGAAAAAGTAGTGCAAGAAAATGAGTTGTCTAATCCTGCAATTATTGTAATTGGTGATGTTGTTAGGCATAGAGCGCAATTGCATAAAGTACAACAAGAAGTAAAAGCAAAAGAAGCAGCAGTAAATTAAGTGATACAGTTATTTGGTTATTTTTGATGAGGTAAACAAAACCGTAACACTAAAAATAAAGTAATGGAACGTAACAATTTATATCCAGTTTTTTTAAAAACGTCTCAACTACACGTGCTAATAGTAGGTGGCGGTAATGTGGCAGAAGAAAAACTACGCTTTTTAACCAAGTCTAGTCCAGATGCTGTGGTAACAATGGTGTCTCCTTGGTATGCAGAAAAAACGTTACAACTGGCAAATAAATTTAATGTTACAACTATTACAGACGTGTACAATGTTAGTTATTTAGACGGCAAACATATGGTAGTAGCAACTACAGATAATGTAGATGTTAATGTGCAAGTGTATAAAGATTGTAGAGCACAATTTAAATTGGTAAACGTAGCAGATAATCCTCCGTATTGCGATTTTTATATGGGCGGAATTGTAACCAAAGGCAATGTAAAAATTGGTATTTCTACCAATGGTAAGTCGCCAACAACAGCAAAACGTTTGCGTCAGTTTTTTGAAGACGTAATACCAGAAGATATTAGTAAAATGGTTCAGAATTTAAACGATTACAGGAAAACCATAAAAGGAGATTTTGAAGAAAAAGTAGATAAAATGAATCAGATTACAAGTTCCTTAGTAGATAAAAAAGAAAATAATTAAAACATTAGAATGAGGATAAATACTCATTAGTAAGTACTAAATTAAAATTATGATTAAGACAGATATATTAATTATTGGCGCAGGACCAACAGGATTGTTTACCGTTTTTGAGGCAGGTTTGTTAAAACTTAAATGCCATTTAATAGATGCATTGCCGCAACCAGGCGGACAGTGTGCAGAGATATATCCTAAAAAACCAATCTATGATATTCCTGCTTTTCCAGAAATTTTAGCAGGTGATTTGGTTACCAATCTAATGGAGCAAATAAAATCTTTTGAGCCTGGTTTTACATTAGCAGAAAGAGCAGATACTTTAGATAAGTTAGACGATGGTACTTTTGTAGTAACCACAAATAAAGGAACAAAGCATAATGCACCGGTAGTTGTAATTGCAGGTGGTTTAGGATCTTTTGAGCCTAGAAAACCGCAAATAGAGAACATTCTTAATTTTGAAGATAAAGGTGTTGCTTATATGATTAAAGATCCAGAAGTATACAGAGACAAAAAAGTTGTTATTGCTGGTGGTGGAGATTCTGCATTAGACTGGGCAATTTTCTTAGCAGACATAGCAGCAGAAGTATCTTTAGTACACCGTAGAAATGAGTTTAGAGGCGCTTTAGATTCTGTAGAAAAAGCATCAGAACTTGCAAAAGCAGGTAAAATAAAATTATTTACAGAGGCACAAGTAACCAAGCTATACGGAGACGATAATTTAGAGGCCGTAGTTGTAAAATATAACGACGAGGAAAAAGGAGAAAGCTACGTAGAAGTAGACAATTTTATTCCTTTATTTGGACTATCACCTAAATTAGGTCCAATAGGAAATTGGGGATTAGAAATAGAGAAAAATGCCATAAAAGTAGACAACTCTTACGACTACCAAACCAACATTCCTGGTGTATACGCAATTGGCGATGTTAACACCTATAAAGGAAAATTAAAACTAATTTTATCTGGTTTTCATGAAGCAGCCGTAATGTGTCAAAGTGCATACCAACGCATAAATCCAGGTAAACGTTATGTAATGAAATACACAACTGTAGGTGGTGTAGAAGGTTTTGATGGTTCTAAAAAAGAAGCCAAAAAAGAAGTTGTACAAAGCATTTCGTAAAAATATTACAATTTTAAGCCTATATGTGTAAAAAACACGTGTAGGCTTAAAAATTACCAGCAATATTTGGTTATAAAAAAGTTGTGCTGTTAATTTGTAGCTCAATTAGTTCATTAATAGACTGAAAACGTTATCAAGAAAGGTGGAGGGATTAGACCCTATGAAACCTTAGCAACCCTTTATTCTTATTTAAAGAAGGTGCTACATTCTACTACGTTGTTATAAAACAACACGGCAGATAACTCACAAATTAGAAAGACATTCACAGTCTTATCTCATTTACCTTACTTGATATTTTATTTATAGCGTTCCATTTGTTTGCAAGCACAAATGGCCAGGCTTTTTGCTGTATTTTTTGGTTTTAGCAAGCAGGTTTTACAAACCGTTGCCACCAAAAAGATGCCGCATCAATCCCTAACGCACAAAAAAGAGATTAAACGGTACAATGAAAAGTATACAAGACATATTAAAAGAAAGAGTTTTAGTGCTAGACGGTGCAATGGGTACAATGTTACAGCGCTACAAATTCACAGAAGAAGATTTTAGAGGCGAGCGCTTTGCAGACTGGGAACACCCATTACAAGGTAATAACGATTTACTCTCCTTAACTCAACCAGAAGCTATAGCAGAAGTACACCGCAAATATTTTGCCGCTGGTGCAGATATTGTAGAAACCAACACTTTTTCTGGTACAACCATAGCAATGGCAGACTATTTTATGGAAGATTTAGTGTACGAGCTAAATTATGAGTCGGCACGTATTGCAAAGCAAGTAGCAGATGAGTTTACTGCAAAAGAACCACACAAACCAAGGTTTGTAGCGGGTAGTATAGGGCCTACAAATAAAACAGCAAGTATGTCTCCAGATGTTAACGACCCAGGTTTTAGAGGCGTTACTTTTGATGAGCTTAGAATAGCCTACAAACTACAAGTAGAAGCTTTACTAGATGGTGGCTCAGATATTTTGTTGGTAGAAACCATTTTTGATACTCTTAATGCAAAGGCTGCATTATTTGCTATAGAAGAAGTAAAAGAAGAACGCAATATAGATGTTCCTATAATGGTAAGTGGTACAATTACAGATGCTTCTGGCAGAACATTATCTGGACAAACAGCAGAAGCCTTTTTAATATCAATAAGTCATATTTCTATTTTAACTGTTGGTTTTAATTGTGCTTTAGGGGCAAACCAATTGGTGCCTCATTTAGAGGTTTTGGCAGCTAAAACAAGTTTTGGAGTATCAGCACATCCAAACGCAGGTTTGCCAAATGCCTTTGGAGAGTATGATGAGACTGCAGAGGAAATGGCTGCACAAATAAAAGAATATTTAGACAAGAGTTTGGTAAACATTGTTGGTGGTTGCTGCGGTACAACACCAGAACATATTACAGCAATTGCCAATTTAGCAAAAGATTACAAACCCAGAAGTATTTCTGCAGAAACGGCATCGTAATGAAAAATGAAAAACCTAAATACTTAAAACTATCCGGACTAGAACCTTTAATTGTTACGGAAAACACCAATTTTATAAATGTTGGTGAGCGTACCAATGTTGCTGGTTCTAAAAAGTTCTTAAGGTTAATAAAAGAAGAAAAGTTTGATGAAGCTTTGGCTATTGCTCGTCACCAAGTAGATGGTGGTGCTCAAATAATAGACATTAATATGGATGACGGACTTATAGATGGCAAAGAGGCTATGGTTAAGTTCCTAAATCTAATTATTGCAGAACCAGATATCTCTAGAGTTCCTATAATGATAGACAGTTCTAAATGGGAAATTATAGAAGCTGGTTTGCAAGTTGTACAAGGTAAGTGTGTGGTAAATTCTATTAGTCTAAAAGAAGGCGAAGCAGAATTTATACACCACGCAAAACTTATTAAACGTTATGGTGCAGCCGTAATTGTAATGGCCTTTGATGAGGTTGGTCAGGCAGATAATTACGAGCGTAGAATAGAAATAGCTAAACGATCTTATGACGTTCTAGTTAATAAAGTAAACTTTGCTCCAGAGGATATTATTTTTGACCTTAATATTTTTCCTGTTGCCACCGGTATGGATGAGCACAGACGCAACGCCATAGACTTTATAGAAGCTACGGCTTGGGTAAAAGAGAATTTGCCGCACTGTAGTGTAAGTGGTGGCGTTAGTAATGTGTCATTTTCTTTTAGAGGTAACAATCCTGTACGTGAGGCTATGCACTCGGTGTTTTTATACCACGCTATACAGGCAGGTATGAATATGGGAATTGTTAACCCTACTATGTTAGAGGTTTATGATGATATTCCTAAGGATTTATTAGAGCGTGTAGAGGATGTAATGTTAGACCGTAGAGATGATGCTACAGAGCGTTTGCTAGATTTTGCAGATACAGTAGTTGGCAAGGCAAAGGAAAGCACGGTAGATTTATCTTGGAGAGAAGAACCTATACAAAACCGTATAACCAGAGCTTTGGTAAAGGGTATAGACCAGTATATTGTAGAAGATGTAGAAGCAGCTAGGCAAAGTGTAGACAAACCTATTGAGGTTATAGAGGGTCATTTAATGACAGGGATGAACGTTGTTGGTGACTTGTTTGGTAGCGGAAAAATGTTTTTACCACAGGTTGTAAAGTCGGCACGAGTAATGAAAAAAGCGGTTGCTTACTTATTGCCTTACATAGAAGAGGAAAAGCTTAAAAATCCGCAAGAAGGAGGGTCTTCTTCAGCTGGAAAAATTTTAATGGCTACTGTAAAAGGAGATGTACATGATATAGGTAAAAATATTGTGGGTGTTGTTTTGGCTTGTAACAATTATGAGATTGTAGATTTAGGGGTAATGGTGCCGCCAGAAAAAATTATACAAGCAGCAAAAGAACATAATGTAGATGTTATTGGTTTAAGCGGGTTAATAACACCGTCTTTAGATGAAATGGTCTTTTTAGCAAAAGAAATGGAGCGCCAAAATTTTAGTGTACCATTGCTTATTGGAGGTGCAACTACAAGCAAAGCACATACTGCCGTAAAAATAGATCCGCAATATAAAAATGCTGTGGTATATGTTAATGATGCCTCTAGAGCAGTAACAGTTGTTGGTGATTTGTTGCAAAAAGAAACAGGAGAAAAATACAAAGAGACTATAAAACTAGATTACGAAGAGTTTAGAAAACAGTTTTTAAAGCGTACCAAACATAAAGAGTATTTGCCTATAGATGCAGCACGTAAAAACAAGTACAAAATAGATTGGAAAACATCAGAAATTATAAAGCCAAATACACTTGGAATACAAGTTATAGAGGAATATGATTTAAGTAAGTTGGTAGAGTTTATAGATTGGACTCCGTTTTTTAGAAGCTGGGAGTTGCACGGTAAATTTCCAGATATTTTAACCGATGAAATTGTAGGTACCCAAGCCACAGATTTATTTGCTGAAGCGCAAGAAATGCTCACAAAACTTATTGATGAAAAATTGCTTACTGCAAAAGCTATTTTTGGTTTGTTTAAGGCCAATACAATTAATGATGATGATATTGAATTAGACACACCAAACGGTAAACATACGTTTAGGACCTTACGTCAGCAATTAAAAAAGTATGCTGGTAAGCCAAACTTTGCATTGTCTGATTTTATTGCGCCAAAAGATGCTGGTGTAGATGATTATATGGGGTGTTTTTGTGTTAGTACAGGTTTTGGAGCAGAGGAAATTGCAGAGCAGTACCGTAAAGATTTAGACGATTACAATTCTATCATGGTAAAAGCTTTAGCAGATAGGCTAGCAGAGGCTTTTGCAGAATGCCTGCATAAAGACATTAGAACTACTCATTGGGGATATGCTAGTAATGAAACTTTAGATAACGAAGCTCTAATAAAAGAAGAGTATAAAGGTATTAGACCTGCACCAGGGTACCCTGCTTGTCCAGATCATTTAGAAAAACCTACTATTTGGGATATTTTAAAAGTAAAAGAAACTATTGGTGTAGAACTTACAGATAGTTTGGCAATGTGGCCAGCAGCATCGGTTTCTGGGTATTATTTTGCTAATCCAGATGCACGTTATTTTGGAGTAGGAAAAATAAAAGAAGATCAAGTTGAAGATTTTGCAACTAGAAAAAATATAGAGTTAGAGACGGCTTTAAAATGGCTTGCTCCAAATATTGCAGATGATTAAAGTTTTGTTGATGCGTTAGGGATTAAGGTATTGTTGAAGCTCTTTTATGGTTTTTTTGCCATAAAAAGCGACTACCGAAAGCCCGACCGTAGGAACGCCAAAAAAATATAAAAATGAAAGTAACCGACCATATTAAAAACGCAAACGGAAAAACATTGTTTTCTTTTGAGATTATACCGCCTGTAAAGGGTAGAAATATTCAGGAATTGTACGGAAATATAGATCCTTTAATGGAGTTTAAACCACCCTTTATAGATGTTACTACGTCTAGAGAAGAGTATATTTATATAGACCGTGATGGTTTGTTAGATAAAAAACTTACACGTATGCGTCCGGGGACGGTAGGTATTTGCGCGTCTATAAAACATAAATATGATGTAGATACCGTGCCACATGTTTTATGTGGTGGTTTTACTAGAGAAGAAACCGAGTATTTGTTAGTAGATTGCCATTATTTGGGTATTGATAATGTTATGGCATTACGAGGAGATGCTATGCGAGAAGAGCAGTATTTTGAACCTACAAAAGGAGGGCATAAATATGCGGTTAGTTTGGTAGATCAAATACAGAAACTTAATTGCGGATCTTACTTACATGAGGTTATAGAGACCGATAATTGTGCTGATTTTTGTATTGGGGTTGCAGGTTACCCAGAAAAGCATATGGAAGCACCATCTTTATTAACAGACTTAAAACGCTTAAAACAAAAAGTAGATGCAGGTGCAGATTACGTAGTTACACAAATGTTTTTTGATAATAATAAGTATTTTGAGTTTGTAAAAGCAGCTAAAGATTTTGGAATTAATGTGCCAATTATACCAGGTATAAAACCAATTGCTGTTAAAAAACATTTACAATTACTACCACAAGTTTTTAAAATTGATGTGCCACAAGATTTAGTAGATGCTGTTGAAGACTGTAAGGATAATAAAGCAGTACGCCAAGTTGGTATAGATTGGGCAGTGCAACAATCTAAGGAGTTAAAAGCAGCAGGTGTACCTGTATTGCACTACTACTCTATGGGTAAGTCTGATAATATTAAGGCAATATCAAAGGAACTTTTTTAAATTTTGTAAGTATTAGCTTATAAAGATTTGCTGTGGATGTAAAATTGCTATTTTTGCACGCAATGAATATAAGAATCCTTTTTGTTGCTTTGTTTTCTGTGGGATGTTTTGCCCAGCAGAAAAGTAAAATAGTAATAGATGCTAGTCAGTTTTACGGCTCTATTGCATTACATAATAATAGTATTGCACACTTAATATCTGCGCATCCGGCTGGTTTAATTTTAAGTTACAATAAAAAAACTTTTGGAGATGAGGCTTGGGAACAATTGTATAATTATCCAGATTTAGGGTACTCGTTTATTTACCAAGATATGAATAATAGCACCTTGGGTAAAAACTATGGTGCGTATGCACATTATAACTTCTATTTTTTTAAAAGAAATGTACAGCTTAGAGTGGGGCAAGGTATTGCCTATACTACAAACCCTTATGATAAAGTAACTAACTTTAGAAACAATGCATATGGGTCTGATATTTTAAGTAGTACTTACGCAATGGTTAATTACCATAAAGAAAATATTTATAAAGGTTTGGGTTTTAAAGCCGGGCTAACATTGGTACACTATTCTAATGCAAATTTTAAGGCGCCAAATACATCTACAAACACCATTGCATTAAATGCAGGTTTAACGTATGACTTAGATGGAGGTGAGAAATTACCATATAAGACCATTACAGATACTACAAATTACAACCAACCTATACATTTAAATGTTGCCTTTAGAGGAGGTGTTAATGAGAGTGATGTTATTGGTTTAGGACAGTCTCCTTTTTATATTTTATCGGCTTATGCAGATAAAAGAATTGGAAGAAAAAGTGGGTTTCAGTTAGGTGCAGATGTTTTCTTTTCTAAGTTTTTAAAGGAGTTAATAACATACAATTCTATTGCTTTTCCAGAGAAAAATGTAGATGCTAATGACGATTATAAACGTGTAGGTGTTTTTGTTGGTCACGAGTTATATATTAACCAAATGTCTGTAGTAACACAGTTAGGTTATTATGTGTATTATCCGTTTGATTTTGAAGGAAGAATGTACAATAGAATGGGATTGAAACGTTACTTTGGCGATAAAATGTTTGCAGCTGTAACTTTAAAATCTCATGCAGCTAAAGCAGAGGCAGTGGAATTTGGAGTTGGAATCCGTTTTTAAAAATATGAAGATGATTACAAGAAGACAGATTAAAAATATAGGATTGCAAATTACAAGTAAATCAATTTTGCTATACACTTTAACACTTGTTTTAGTGTATGGTTGCAATAGCGAAAATGCATCTGATTGTTTTCAGAATGCAGGAGATACCATAAGAGAAGAAATTGTGGTAGAACCTTTTACAACTATTACTGTTTTTGAAAATTCAGCTTTAGTTATAAAGGAAGGTCCAGTACAAAAAGTTGAGGTAGAAACAGGAGAATATTTGCGTAGTGATATTGATGCTAAAGTTGTAGATGGTAAATTGATACTTACCAATACAAACGGATGTAATTATACTAGAGACTATGGTTTAACTACTTTTTATGTTACCGCACCAAACTTAACATCTATACGTAGTAGTACTGGTTTTGATATTAGTAGTGATGGGGTTTTAAGTTATCCAAGTTTAGCTCTTTTATCTGAAGATTTTGGAGATTCTGAAGCAGACTTTACTACCGGATCTTTTACTTTAGAGTTGTTAGATACTAAAGTGTCTATAGTTTCTAACGGTGCTGCTTATTTTGATTTGAAAGGAACGGCAGAAAGTTTAAATGTTGTTTTTGCAGCAGGTGACTCTAGGCTTAATGCAGAAAATTTAATAACTAAAAGTATAAATGTAAACCACAGAAGCTCTAATGATATATTGGTAAATCCGCAAGAGAGTATTTCTGGTACAATTAGAGGTGTTGGTGATGTTATTAGTTATTATAAGCCAGCTAATATAAATGTAGAAGAGCTTTACAAAGGAAAGCTTATCTTTAAAGAGTAATAACTAAAGTTGCTTTACATTGAGTTTTAAAAGATTCTTATCTTATTTTACAAAAAGAATTAGCAGTTCTAAAGATAATGGTGTTGCTAATAATATTAATTACAGTAAGGTTGATGAGTTACTGCAATCGTTGGTAAATAATTCCAAAATTCCAGGTATTGCAATTAAGGCTACACAACACAATAAAACTATTTTTAATAAGGGATATGGGTTTTCTAACTTAGATAATAAAACACCTATAAACCCAGACGATTCTGTATTTAGAATTGCTAGTGTGTCTAAACCCATTGCAGCAACTGCATTAGCTATTATGGTGCAAGATGGTTTAATAGATTTGGAAGAGTCTTTTTATACCTATGTTCCTTATTATCCTAAAAAAAAGTACGACTTTACAATTAGGCAATTGGCTAGTCATACCGCAGGTATACGTGGTTACAAAGGTAAAGAGTATGGTTTAAATATGCCATATACTATTAAAGAGAGTATTGCTATTTTTAAGGGTGATGATTTACTTTTTAAACCAGGAATAAATTACCATTACAATAGTTATGATTGGGTTTTATTGTCATTAGTTATGCAAGAGGCAAGTGGTGTACCTTTTGAAGAATATGTGCAAAAAAAAGTTTTAGAGCCTTTGCAAATGCAAAATACATATGCAGAGGTAAAAGGGAGCTTTGTAAAAGGTATTACTCAGTTTTACTCTCAAAAAAGACTTGGTTTTAGAAAAGCATTAGAAGTAAATAATTATTACAAGCTTGCTGGCGGCGGATTTTTATCTACAACTACAGATATTGTAAAACTAGGAAACGCATATTTAAAAGGTAATTTTTTACAAGAAACAACACAGCAACAATTTTTAACGGCGCAAGAAGTAAATGGTGAGTCTACCTACTACGGTTTAGGTTGGCAAGTAAGCACAGATAAAAAAGGTAATGCGTACTATGGTCATATTGGTAATGGCGTAGGCGGCTACTCTAACTTTTTTGTGTACCCTAAACAAGGTTTAGTAATAAGCATACTAACCAATTGTACAAATCCTAATATACAAGATGTTTTAGATGAAATTGTATTGGAGTTTGTAGAAAAAGCAAATGAGTCTACCTTGTAATCTCAGTAAATAAACTTTCTAAGTTTTTGTTTTTACGGCTAAGTTGTAGTGTTTTTAATTCGTTGTCGTGAGCAAAGTCAAATACAGCAGGGCGCATATCTACATCTGTATTAAAAGTAATTTCATACACAAAACCAGCAGTGTTTTTAACAGCAACCACATTTGGCAACCTGTTTAGTAATTGCTCTTCAACCCTATAATCAAATTCTACTTCTATAATTTGTTCTTTAGCGTCTCTTAAGTCAGTTAATTTTTTATCGGCTACAACTACACCTTTGTTAATAATTACAACACGGTCGCAAACGGCTTCTACCTCTTTCATAATATGGGTAGATAGTAAAATGGTTTTTTCTTTGCCAATCTCTTTAATCAGTTTACGTATTTCTAATAATTGATTAGGGTCTAAACCAGTTGTAGGTTCATCTAAAATTAAAACTTCAGGATTGTGCAGTAAAGCAGCAGCTAAACCAACACGTTGTCTGTATCCTTTAGATAGTTGGTCTATTTTTTTGTGTGCTTCAGGTGTTAAGCCAGTTTGTTCTATAACTTCTTCAATTCTTGCTTTAGATACCTTATATACGTTTGCGTTAAAAGCCAAATATTCTTTTACATACATATCTAAGTACAAAGGATTGTGCTCTGGTAAGTATCCAATACTTTTTTGAACGTTAATTCTGTCTGCAACACTAAATTCGTTTACAGCAGCTTCTCCGCTATCTGCTAAAATATAAGTAGTAAGTACTTTCATAAGTGTAGACTTACCAGCTCCATTAGGGCCTAAAAAGCCAACAATTTCTCCCTTATTTATGGCGAAAGAAACGTTATCTAATGCTTTTTGGCTTCCAAAAGTTTTACTGATGTTTTGTACGGAAATAGACATACTTATATTTTTTATCAAAAATAACGTAAATAAGTGGATTTTGTTTTTAAAAGGAATAGGAATTATAAGCCTTTTTTTGGTGTTAAGCCAATTACGATTAACGGAATTTTAACGTTTTAAAAAATTGATATCTTAATTATTTGTTAAAAAAATTATGGTTATATTAAATAATGTGAGAAGAGTGAAAAAAAATAATAATAAAATTTGTTTTTTAAATTTAATAATTACCTTAGCCGTATAATACAAGAATAATGAATACAAGATATTTCTGGAACGGTTTTTATTTTTACTTCTTTTTTAAGAGAGGTGCGGGACTGTTGTAGTATATTTTAAATATAGATATAAATTAAAGTCCCGTATATAACGGGACTTTTTTTATGTGAAAAATTGACGTTTAAGTAGATAAAAAGAAATGGCATTAAAAATTGCAATACAAGGTATAAAGGGGTCTAATCACCACCAAGTAGCTAATGAGTTTTTTGGTGAGGATGTGCAGTTGGTAGAATGTCTTTCTTTTGATGAGTTAATTCACCAACTAATGACTGGTTACGCAGACAAGGCGGTTATGGCTATAGAAAACTCTATTGCGGGTTCTATAATTCCTAATTATGCGCTTGTTTACAATAACGATTTACATATTATTGGTGAGCACTATCTTAATATTCATCATCATTTAATGGCTTTAAAAGGTCAAAAAATTGAAGATATAAAAGAAGTGCACTCGCACCCAATGGCTTTATTGCAGTGTAAAGATTTTTTAAAAGCGTACTCGCACATTAAGTTGGTAGAATCTGTAGATACTGCAGAAACTGCACAGCGTATAGAAAAAGATAATTTAAAAGGTATTGCGGCTATTGCGCCAAAAGTTGCATCAGAATTATACAATTTAGAAGTTGTAGCATCAGAAATACAAACTATTTCTAATAATGCAACCCGTTTTATCATTCTTAAAAAAGAAAATAAAGAGTTGCCAGAGGAAGAGATAAATAAGGCATCATTACGTTTTGTTTTAGATCATAAGCGTGGGAGTTTGGCAGCCGTTTTAAATGTGATGAGTGATTGTAACCTAAACTTAACAAAAATACAATCACTACCAGTAATAGAACAACCTTGGAAGTATTCGTTCTTTGTAGATGTTACTTTTTTAAAGTATAAAGACTATAAAAAAGCCAAAGCATTATTAGAGATAATGGCAGAAGAATTTAAAATTTTAGGTGAATACAAAAACGGAAGAGAATGAAAACTGCAGATAGACTAGAACAAATACAAGAATACTATTTTTCTAAAAAACTTAGAGAAGTACGTGGTTTAATGGCAGACGGTAAACCTATAATAAATATGGGAATTGGTAGTCCAGATTTAGCACCTTCTACAATAGTGGTAGATGCTATAAAAAATGCAGTAGAAGATGCAGGCGCACACCAATACCAAAGTTACCAAGGCTTACCAGAGTTAAGAGAAAGTATGGCATCTTTTTATAAGGCTAATTTTAATGTTACCGCAGACCCGTTAACCGAAATTTTACCTTTAATGGGTTCTAAAGAAGGTATTTTGCACATTAGTATGGCTTTTTTAAATGTTGGTGATGCGGCTTTAATTCCTAATCCGGGTTACCCAACATATACATCTGTAACAAATTTAGTAGGAGCAGAGCCTAAGTGTTATGATTTGGTTGCAGATAACAATTGGTTTCCAGATTTAGAAGCCTTAGGGAAACAAGACTTATCTAAAGTTAAAATAATGTGGGTATGTTACCCGCATATGCCTACAGGTGCTGTTGCAACAAAAGAACAGTTGCAGAAGCTAGTTGCATTTGCTTTAAAAAACAATATTTTATTGGTAAATGACAATCCATATAGTTTTGTTTTAAACAATGCGCCAACAAGTATATTAAGTATAGAAAATGCTAAAGATTGTGCTTTAGAATTAAACTCGCTTAGTAAAACTTTTAATATGGCAGGCTGGCGTGTGGGTATGGTTTTGGGTAGCGCAGAACATTTAAACGCGGTATTAAAAGTAAAAAGTAATATGGATTCTGGTATGTTTTACGGCATACAAAAAGGAGCTATTGCAGCATTAAAAAGTAGTAAAGATTGGTTTGCAGAATTAAATAAAATATACGCTACCCGTAGAGATTTAATTTTTCAGTTAGCAGATAAATTAAATTGTACTTATGATAAAAATGCAGTAGGAATGTTTGTATGGGCAAAGTTGCCAGCCGGTAGTGTTTCATCAGAAGAGTTTATAGATGACGTGTTATATAGTAAAGATGTATTTATAACGCCAGGAACAATTTTTGGTAGTAATGGAGAAGGTTATATACGCTTTTCTTTATGTGTTACACAAGAAAAAATAAGAGAAGCAATAAGTAGATTTAAATAAAGAAGTTAAAAGTGAGTTTGGTTAAAGTTTGTATTACGACCAATAGCTTTTGTATCATATAAAATAAGTAATGAACGTATTTATAATTGGCATAGGATTAATAGGTGGCTCAATGGCCAAGGATATTAAAAGGATAAATGCTGATGCTAAAATTTATGGTGTAGATATTAATGATGCACACGTAGAAGAAGCATTGTCTTTAGGTGTAATAGACCAAAAGGCAAGTTATCAAGACTTGGAATTGGCAGATGTTGTAATTGTGAGTATACCTGTAGATGTTATGGTGGTAGAATTGCCAAAAATATTAGATGCAATTACTGATGATGCTATTGTTTTAGATGCGGGTTCTACTAAAGGTTTAATTTGTAAACAAGTAGAAAATCATCCTAAAAGAAGAAATTTTATTGCGTGCCACCCAATTGCAGGAACAGAATTTTCTGGACCATCTGCAGCTATAGAAAACCTGTTTAAAGGCAAAACAAATATTATTTGTGAAGTAGAAAAAACAGCATTTAAGTTGCAGGAAAAGGCTTTAGATCTTTTTAGAGAAATGGGAATGCGTATAAGATATATGAATGTAGAAGCGCATGATAAACACATAGCATACGTGTCTCATTTATCTCATATTAGCTCTTTTATGTTAGGAAAGACGGTTATTGAGAAAGAAAAAAATGAACGTGATATATTTGATATGGCGGGCAGTGGATTTGAGAGTACAGTACGTTTGGCAAAAAGTTCGCCAGCAATGTGGACGCCAATTTTTAAGCAGAATAAAACCAATGTTTTAGAAACATTAGAAGAATATATTCAGAATTTAAATGCCTTTAAAAAAATGATTGAAGAAGACAATTTTAAAGGTATTTATGATGAAATGGAAAACGCAAACAAAATAAAAGAAATATTAAACGGAATACCCCAGAATAAAAATTAAGTAAAGATGGAAAATTCAAAAGAAATGAGAACATGGTTGGATGACATGAAACTAGATCATCCACTAGTAATAGCAGGGCCGTGTAGTGCTGAAACAGAAGAGCAAGTTTTAAAAATTGCTCATCAATTAAAAGATACCGATGTAAGTTATTATAGAGCAGGTATTTGGAAGCCAAGAACTCGTCCAGGGAATTTTGAAGGTGTAGGCTTGTTAGGTCTTAAGTGGTTGCAAAAAGTAAAAGAAGAAACAGGAATGAAAACCTGTACGGAGGTTGCAAATAGAGCCCACGTAGAATTGGCATTAGAACATGATATAGATTTATTATGGATTGGTGCACGTACATCTGTAAGTCCGTTTATCATGCAAGAAATTGCAGATGCTTTAGCTGGTACAGATAAAATTGTATTGGTAAAAAACCCAATTAACCCAGACTTATCTTTGTGGTTAGGTGGTATAGAGCGTTTACATACTGCGGGAATTAAAAATTTAGGTGCAATACACAGAGGTTTTTCTACTTACGAGAAAACAAAATATAGAAACATACCAGAATGGCAACTGGCTATTGAGTTTAAAAATAGATTTCCAGATTTACCATTAATTAACGATCCGTCTCATATTACAGGAAACAGAGATATGATTTTTGATGTGTCACAAACAGCATTAGATCTTAATTTTGATGGATTAATGGTAGAAACTCACTTTGATCCAGATAATGCATGGAGTGATGCTGCACAACAAGTAACACCAGAAAAATTAGTGCAAATTATGCGCGATTTAAAAATAAGAAAAGAATCAGACCCTGAAGCGGAATACAATAAAGATTTAAGTAATTTACGTGCACAAATAGATGTTATTGATGCACAGTTAATTGAAACTTTAGGAAAAAGAATGAAAATTTCTGACGGAATTGGAGCGCTTAAAAAAGAAAAAAACGTTGCTGTTTTGCAATCTACAAGATGGAACGAAATTTTAGGAGCTATGATTTTAGAAGGTGAGTCTAAAGGCTTAAGTGAAGAGTTTGTTTTAAAAATGTTTAAAGCAATACACCAAGAGTCTATAAACCACCAAGAAAAAATTATTAAAGGATAATTTTAGAGATAAAAAAATCCCGATGTAAAATGCATCGGGATTTTTATAAAAAGGTTTAATAAATTATTTTTTCTTAAAAATATATCTGGTAATAAAAATACCTTTACCATCACCTTTACCAGCTTCACTTTCTACAGCACTAGTTACAAAGGCTAGCTCCCAACCTTCTGCAACCATTGCATTAATTTTTGAAGTTATAATGGCGTCATTAGCAGCTATATTCTGAAATCTAATTCCACCGATGTTATAAAAGTTAAGTAATTTAGTTTCATCAAAACCTTTAACTCTAATATCACCTCTTTTAGATTTGTTTCTTGTATTATCTTCTTCAGTCTGTGTAGAAGTATACTCTTTGTAATCTTTCTCTTCGTTGGCAGAAATTATTCTAGATCTTCCTAATCCGTTAGGAACAATAGACTCAACACTAGTAATAACTTTAAATTGTTGGGCAGATAAATCTACTGTTGATAAGCAAAGGATAAATGCAAAAAATAATAATTTTTTCATAATTGTTAATTTGTTTGTTGTTTATATATTTTTTTAACGATAAAAAAAAGACGGTAGTATAACACATATATTGTTTCTTTGTAAAAAGAAAGTAAAATAAAGAATACAAAATGATAGGAACTGTTTATAAATCTACTGGAAGTTGGTACACTGTAAAAACAGATGACGGTGTGTTTTATGACTGTAGGATAAAAGGTAAGTTCCGTTTAAAAGGTATAAAAAGTACCAATCCTATTGCAGTAGGAGATAAAGTTGTTTTTGAGCTTGAAAAAAGTGGAGATGAAACCAATGCAACCATTACAGAAATTAAAGACCGCAAAAATTACATTGTACGTAAGTCTGTAAACTTATCTAAGCAAACACATATAATTGCGTCTAACTTAGATCAGGTTTTTTTAATGATAACGTTAAATAATCCGCAAACATTTACAAGTTTTATAGATCGTTTTTTAGTGACGGCGGAAGCTTATGGCATACCTGCAGTTCTATTATTTAATAAGATAGATTCCTATAACGAAGATGAGCTTTTAGATGTTAAATATTTAGCTGCATTGTACCGTAGTATTGGTTATACTTGCGTAGGTATTTCTGCAAAAACAGGTAAAAACGTAGATAAGGTAAAAGAAATGATGACAGGAAAAATAAGTATGTTTTCTGGTCATTCTGGTGTAGGTAAATCTACCTTGGTAAATACTATAGATAAAGATTTAAATATAAAAACCAAAGAAATATCTGAACAACATATGCAAGGACAGCACACCACAACATTTGCAGAAATGTACGATTTGGATTTTGGAGCTCAAATTATAGACACACCTGGTATACGTGGTTTTGGAATAGTAGACATGGAAAAAGAGGAGATAGGTGACTATTTTCCTGAGTTTTTTGCTTTAAAAAGTGAATGTAAGTTTAATAACTGCTTGCATATAGATGAGCCCAAGTGTGCTGTAAAAGATGCCTTAGAGAATGATGAAGTTGCTTGGAGCAGATATAAAAGTTATGTGCAAATGATTACAGGTGAAGAGGAAAACTACAGACAGGATATTTACGGAGAAAAAAAATGAGAGCAGTAATACAAAGAGTAACAAGAGCAAGTGTTACTGTTAACGAAAAACTAATTTCTAAAATAGATTCAGGTCTTTTAATTTTATTAGGAATAGAAGCAGAAGACACTAAAGAAGACATAGATTGGTTGACTCGTAAAATTGCAAATCTCAGAATTTTTAATGACGAAAACGGAGTAATGAATAACTCTCTTTTAGATTGTAAAGGAGATGTAATAGTTGTAAGCCAGTTTACACTACACGCTGCAACAAAAAAAGGTAATAGACCTTCTTATATAAAAGCAGCAAGGCCAGAACTTGCAAAACCTTTATATGCTACTTTTGTTAAGCAATTAGAAACTACTATGGGTAAGTCTGTGGGCACAGGTGTCTTTGGTGCAGACATGAAAGTAGATTTACTTAATGATGGTCCTGTAACAATAATAATGGATACAAAAAATAAAGAATAATCGTATATATTTTTGTAGGTTTTTTAAGGGTTTTTATTAATTTAGGCTCAACCAAAACCAACCAATGAGAGTATTTTTTTTCTTTATATTATTTCTTTGCATACAACTATCTGAAGCACAAGAAATTAATCATCAGTCTTTATTAATTAATTCCAATTTAACCAAAAATGCAAATGCTGTTGTTAGGTTAGATCAAATGGATATTCATATTAGTTCTAAAACTAAAATGAGTATTAAATTAAGACGAATTGTTACTGTTTTAAATAAGTATGGAAATGGTGCAACACATGCGTCTGTGGGGTATGATTTAGACAGGAAAGTAGTTTCTGTACAGGCCTTAGTATACAATCAGTTTGGTAAACAAATAGGTAAGTTTAAAGAAAAAGACTTTAAAGATGTTAGTGCAGTAAGCGGTAGTACATTATACTCAGACTCCAGAGTAAAATATTTAGACTATACTCCAATAGCTTACCCTTACACAATGGAGTTTACTTATGAGTACACCAACTCTAATACTGGTGAATTAATACCTACTTGGTACTTTTTAGATTCATTTTATTTAAGTACAGAAAAAAGTAGTATCACATTAACTTATGATGATGAAAGCTTTAAGCCAGAAGTTAAGGAGCAGAATTTGACAGGTTTAGATGTTGAAAAAATAATAAAAAATGGAAGTACTTCTTATGCAGTAAAAAATATACCTGCATTAAAAAAAGAAAGTTTAAGTCCGGCTTTTCATAAGATTTCACCACAACTGCAAATAAGACCTATAAACTTTACATATGGTGGTTACGATGCTTCAATAAAATCTTGGCAAGATTTAGGTAAATGGATGTACTCTAATTTATTAGTTAATAGAGATAAGTTACCAGAATCTACCATAAATACAATAAAATCATTAACAAAAGAAGCTAAATCCGATATTGAAAAAGCAAAAATTGTATATAAGTATGTGCAGGATAATACAAGGTATATAAGTGTACAGGTAGGTATTGGAGGTATGCAGCCTATATCTGCATTAGATGTAGATAGGGTAAAGTATGGAGATTGTAAAGGATTATCTAATTACACAATGGCCTTATTACAGGCAGTTGGCGTAAAAGCATTTTATACTCACGTAGAGGCTGGTAATTATAAAGAAAGTTTTAAAAAAGATTTTGCATCACTGGCAGAAGGTAACCATGTAATTTTAGCAATAGAAAGCAGTGATAAGTATTATTGGATTGATTGTACGTCTCAGATACATCCATTTGGATTTTTAGGAGATTTTACAGATGGTAGAATGGTACACGTAATAAAGCCAGATGGAGGTGAGTTGGTACAAACGGATAGTTATGTTAATGAAGATAATTATCAGAAAACAGAAGCTCGTATTACATTGTCTAATACAGGAACAATTTCTGCAGATGCAGTTATTACTACAAAGGGAATACAGTATGATGATAGGTTTAGTATAGAAAGAAAGGCATCTACTGATGTTAAAAAGCATTATGCATCTTACTGGAGTTATATAAACAACTTAACTATTAATAATTATAATTTTTTAAATAATAGAGACAGTATTGTATTTACTGAAAAAGTTAGTTTAGAGGCAGTAAACTACGCTTCTGTAAGCGGAGAGAGATTGTTGTTTAGGGTAAATGCGTTAAACAGAAATAATGGAGTACCAGATAGGTATAGAAATAGAAAGTTGCCTTTAGAAATACAAAGAGGCTATTTAGATGAAGATGAGTTTAATATTTTGCTTCCTAATAGTTTTAAAGTTGAGGCAATGCCTAATGACACTTTAATAGAAAACGAATTTGGAATGTACAGTGTATCTTATAAGTTATCAGAAGACTTAAAAAATGTAGAGTACAAAAGAAAATTACTTATTAAAGAAGGATATTATCCAAAAGAGAAATACAAAGACTATCGTGACTTTAGAAAAAAAGTATCATTACTAGATAATACTAAAATTGTTTTAGTGAAAAAATAAACCAAAAGTTAGCTAAAACCCCACAACCAAATAACCCAATTTATTATGATTAAAAAATACAGTTTAGTAGTACTATTCAGTTTAACCATTAGCTTAATTTCTGCTCAAGATTATGATTTTGGAAAAGTATCTATTCAAGAACTAAATGAAAAGGTACATCCTTTAGACTCATCTGCAAGTGCAGCTTATTTATATAAAAAAAGAAGCAGTTATTTTAAATATGATAATGCTAACGGTTTTGAATTAGTTACAGAGGTATTTGAAAGAGTTAAAATTTATAATAAAGATGGTTATGATTTTGCTACAAAGCCTATTAGGCTTTATAAAGCATCTCAGGGAAATAGGGAAAGAGTTATGGGATTAAAAGCTATCACCTATAATATAGTTGATGGTGATATAGAAGAAACAAAGTTGAAGAAGGACGGTATTTTTGAATCCGAGTTATCAGAATTTTATGACCAAACAAAATTTACAATGCCAAATATAAAAGATGGTAGTGTAATAGAATATAAGTATAGAATCAACTCTCCGTTCATATATAATGTAGATGATTATATTTTTCAACACAGTATACCTGCAAATAAAATAGAAGCTTCTTTTTCTTCACCAGAATATTACAACTTTAAGTTAAATTCTAAAGGTTATCTTGGTATATATCCAAAGGTAACTAGAGTTAATTCTGGTATTACTATAAAAAGTAAAAGTAGAGAAGCAAGAGGGGCAACAGTAAGTACAAATTTTAATTCGGATAAAGTAGATTTTTTTGAAAACAAGCATATTTACAATCTAGTAGATATTCCTGCTCTAAAAGAAGAACCATATATAAATAACATAGATAATTATAGAGCAGCCGTAAAGTATGAACTTTCTTCTGTGCAGTACCCTAACAGTATTCCTAAATATTATTCATCAACTTGGAAGAATGTAGTAAAGACAATTTATGATAGCCCTAGTTTTGGCGTAGAGTTAAATAAAACAGGTTATTATAATCAAGATATAGATATGTTGATTGCTTCAATTACAGATCCAATGCAAAAAGCGGCATTAATTTATAATTTTGTAAAAAGTAAAGTAAAGTGGAATGGTATTTATGGTAAGTACACATATAATGGAGTACGTAAAGCTTATAAAGAAAGTGTTGGTAATGTTGCAGATATAAACTTAATGCTAACCTCTATGCTTAGGTATGCCGGTTTAGATGCATATCCTGTTTTAGTAAGTACTAGAGGTAATGGTATACCAATATTTCCTACTAGAGAAGGCTATAATTATGTTGTTTCTGCTATAAAAACAGATAGAGGAATAGTATTGTTAGATGCAACAAGTATCTATAATATGCCTAATGTAATGCCTACAAGAGTGTTAAATTGGGAGGGAAGGATCATTAGTAAAGATGGAGGTTCTTCTACAATAAGTTTATACCCTAATGAACAATCTACTAAAGTTATAATGATGACATCTAAGTTAGATGAGAACGGAGTGCTATCTGGTGCAGTTAGAAAAGTTGCTAAGCTTCATAATGCAAGGATTTATCGCAATAATTACAATGAGGCAGATGAAGATAGTTATATAGAAAAGATTGAAAAGGCTCTAGATTTAGAAATATCTGATTTTGAAGTAAAAAACAGTACAGATTTAAGTAAACCAATCCTTGAAAGTTATAAATTTGTAAAAGAAAGTCAGGCAGATGTTATTGGTGATAAAATTTATTTTTCTCCAATGTTTTTTTACAGATCTAAAAGCAACCCTTTTAAGTTAGAAAAAAGGAGTTATCCAATAGATTTTAGTTATCCAACAGAAACAACCTATAGAATTATTGTAGAAATTCCTGCAGGATATAAAGTAGAAACTTTGCCAGAAGTAAAAAGTATAGCTTTACCAGAGCAATTAGGATCTTTTACTTTTAATGTGAACCAAAAAAATAATCAGGTCCACTTATTAGTAAAAGAATCTATAAATAAGGCAATTGTAACGCCAGATTATTATGCTGCGGTAAAAAATTACTTTAAATTACTTATTGAAAAAGAAAATGAAAAGGTAGTTTTAACAAAAATATAATGAACATAGAAAACGCACAAGAAGCTGTAGATAATTGGATTAAGGAACACGGAGTTCGCTATTTTAACGAGCTTACAAATATGGCTCAGCTTACAGAGGAAGTAGGTGAAGTGGCACGTATTATTGCGCGTAGATACGGAGAACAAAGCGAAAAAGAGTCTGATAAAAATAAAGATTTAGGTGAAGAACTAGCAGACGTTATGTTTGTTGTGCTTTGTCTTGCAAACCAAACAGGTATAAACTTGCAAGATGCTTTTGATAAAAAGTTAGATCTTAAAACAAAAAGAGATCACGATCGTCATCACAATAATAAAAAATTAAAATAAGTTCTTATTTTTAATCACTTAAAGTCTTTTACATTGAAATTACATTTGTCAGCCCCAGAAAACAAAACATTAAATTCTGCTATTAAAATAACAGGAAGTAAAAGTGAGTCTAATCGTTTGTTATTGTTACAGGCCCTATATCCAAATATAAAAATAGAAAACCTTTCTAATTCTGATGATGCAGTTGTTATGCGTAAAGGGATTAAGGTATCTAAAGGAGAAGTAGATATTCATCACGCAGGTACAGCAATGCGTTTTTTAACTACGTATTTTTCTTGTCAAGATGGTAAAGAGGTCGTGCTTACAGGGTCTAAACGTATGACAGAGAGGCCAATTGGTGTTTTAGTAGATGCATTAACATCTTTAGGGGCAGATATTACTTATTTAGAAAACAGTGGTTATCCTCCCTTACACATAAAAGGTAAAAAAATAACGCAGCAAAAAGTTAGTTTGCCAGCTAATATTAGTAGCCAGTATATTTCTTCATTATTATTAACAGCTCCAAGTTTAGATAATGGATTAGAGTTAGAGTTGGTAGGTAAAATTACCTCTGTGCCTTATATAAAAATGACACTTGCTCTACTTACTCAAATAGGAGTAAAAAACTCTTTTAAGGGTAATACTATTAAGGTTGAGTCAAAAAAATCTGTTAGTGATACTACATTGGTTGTAGAGTCAGATTGGAGCTCGGCATCTTACTATTACAGTATTGTTGCAATGTCTGCTGTTGGTACCGAGATTAGCTTATCGGCATATAAAAAAGATAGTTTGCAAGGAGATAGTGTTTTGGCTGATATTTACACAGACTTTGGAGTAGAAACTACTTTTTTAGATAATAAAGTGATTTTAAAAAAGATAACAGATAAAGAAACACAAGAAATTACAAAAGACCTTAGCAATGCCCCAGATATTGCGCAAACAATAGCGGTAACTACATTTGGGTTAGGTTTAGGATGCCATTTAACAGGTTTGCATACTTTAAAAATTAAAGAAACAGATAGGTTGGAAGCTCTAAAAATAGAACTGACAAAATTAGGAGCGTCTATAGAGGTTACAGACAAAACTTTAACTATAAAATCAACATCTAAAATTAATAAAGACATTGCTATAGATACGTACAATGACCACAGAATGGGAATGGCGTTTGCTCCTTTGGCTTTAAAAACAACAATTTTTATTAATGATGCAGGAGTAGTGTCAAAATCGTACCCAGATTTCTGGACAGATTTAAAACAGCTTAAATTTGGCATAAAAGAGGCCTAAATACTGGTATATTGTTATTTAATTGGCGTTTTACTTGACAACGCCTATGCTAGGATAGTATATTTGCAATCGCATAAAACAAAAATTAAGAAAATATGCACTAAATGGTAAAACATTGGGTGCTTTTTTATTAACATAAAAATAAATATCTTTTTAGTTTTCATTGGTTATGTATAACCGTTAACATCATAAAAAATACTAAATGAAATTATCTAGCTTTAATTTTGAACTTCCAGACAATTTGTTAGCCGAGTATCCATCAGAACACAGGGATGAAGCTAAATTGATGGTAATACATAGAGAAACCGGTAAAATTGAACACAAAATGTTTAAGGACCTAATCAACTATTTTGATGAAGGTGATGTAATGGTTTTAAACAATACTAAAGTTTTTCCTGCTCGTTTATACGGTAATAAAGAAAAAACTGGAGCAAGAATTGAAGTGTTTTTATTACGTGAGTTAAATGCAGAACAACGTTTATGGGATGTTTTAGTAGATCCTGCTCGTAAAATAAGAATTGGTAATAAATTATATTTTGGTGATGATGAAACTCTAGTAGCTGAGGTTATAGATAACACAACATCTAGAGGTAGAACATTACGCTTTTTATATGATGGTTCTTATACAGACTTTAGACAAAAATTAAAAGATTTAGGCGAAACTCCACTTCCTAAATACATTAAAAGAGATGTAGAGGAGACAGATGAGGATCGTTACCAAACAATATATGCTAAGCACGAAGGTGCTGTAGCTGCGCCAACAGCAGGTTTACACTTTTCTAAACACTTATTAAAGAGATTAGAAATTAAAGGTGTAGATTTTGCAGAGTTAACTTTACATGTTGGTTTAGGTACTTTTAACCCGGTAGAGGTAGAAGATTTATCTAAACATAAAATGGATAGTGAAGAGTTGGTTATAGATGAAAAAGCAACAGAAGTAGTAAACTCTGCTATAGATGGTAAGCGTAGAATTTGTGCTATTGGTACAACAGCAATGCGTGGTTTAGAAAGTGCTGTTTCTTCTAACGGACACTTAAATACGTATGAAGGATGGACAAATAAATTTATTTTTCCTCCTTATGATTTTAGTATTGCTAATTCTATGGTAACAAACTTTCACTTACCAAAGTCTACTTTGTTAATGATGGTTTCTGCTTTTGTAGGTCATGACCTTATGAAAAAAGCATACAAAGAGGCTATTTTAGAAAGCTACAAATTTTACTCTTACGGAGATGCAATGTTAATTATATAATTAACATTTTAATACATACAATTAAAATCCCGTCAGCTTTCTATTTGTATAGAAATTGGCGGGATTAACTTTTATCTACTACCTTTAGTACTGTGGAAACAATTAAGAAGAAAGACATACGAGCCTTAACTAAGGAACAAATTAGGGCATTTTTTGTAGCTCAAGGAGACAAAGCCTTTAGAGGAAACCAGGTGTACGAGTGGTTGTGGCAAAAAGGAGCACACTCTTTTGAGGCTATGACAAACTTGTCTAAAGAAACTAGGCAACAGTTAGATGCTAACTTTGTTATAAACCATATTAAGGTAGATCAGATGCAGCGTAGTAGTGACGGTACTATAAAAAACGCAGTAAAATTACATGACAATTTAATAGTAGAATCTGTATTAATACCAACAAAAACAAGAACCACAGCCTGTGTATCTAGTCAGGTTGGTTGTAGTTTAGACTGTAGGTTTTGTGCAACATCTAGGTTAAAGCGTATGCGAAACTTAAATCCAGATGAGATTTATGACCAAGTAGTTGCTATAGATAATGAAAGTAGATTGTATTTTGACCGTAAACTAAGTAACATTGTGTTTATGGGTATGGGAGAACCTTTAATGAACTATAATAACGTTCTAAAAGCTATAGATAAGATTACGTCTCCAGAAGGTTTAGGAATGTCACCTAAAAGAATTATAGTGTCTACCTCAGGTGTTCCTAAAATGATTAAGAAAATGGCAGATGATGAGGTTAAGTTTAAGCTTGCAGTATCATTACATTCTGCTATAGATGAAATTAGAACATCTATAATGCCTTTTAATGCATCGTTTCCATTAAAAGATTTAAGAGAAGCGTTACAATATTGGTATTCTAAAACAAAAAGTAGAATTACGTATGAGTATGTAGTTTGGGATGGTATTAATGATACACAGAATGACGCTAATGCATTGGTAGATTTTTGCAAATTTGCACCATCAAAAGTCAATTTAATAGAATACAATCCTATAGACGATGGTGAGTTTCAGCAAGCTGCTAGTAAGGCCATAGATATGTATGTTGCAACATTAGAACGCAATGGTATAACAGTTACTGTTAGGCGTTCTAGAGGTAAAGATATAGATGCTGCTTGCGGACAGTTAGCTAATAAAAGCTAAAAAGGCAGATGAAATAAATCACCTGCCTTTTTCTAAAAAAACACATTAACCACAATGTTCTTTTTATTTCATTTGAGCTTTTAACTCATCTATAGTTTTTGCCATAACAACTCCTGGTATTTTTATTGGAGCAGCAACTTCGGCTAAAAATGTTCCTTTAACTTCACCTCTTTTGTAAGTTGTAAAACCAACTCTGTATAAACCAGCAGTTAATGCTTTTGTAGGGTTGCTCATTTCACTTTTGTAACGTAACAAAGAGTTGTAGCTGCTACCACTTGGTTGCTTAGGTAATTCAGATGTATCATCATTAGATGCTAAAGTAACCCAGTTAGCGCTTTTAGCTCCTTCTGTAGTAACTTTATCAGCAGAAACAATATCAGATCTTTCTAAAGTAATGTATGTGTCAAAAAAGTCTTTTGTAGAAGCGTGCTCATCAAAATCTGCAGATTTAACAGCATTTTTAATTTTATCACCATTTGCAGGCGAAACCATTCTTACTCCTAATTCTGGAGCAGCTAAAGGTACCCAAACGTATATGTAGTAAAACTTTTTATTGTCTTTAACTTCATCTTCATTACCTGGAGATGCATAACCTAAGTAGCTAATATTATCTGTGTAAGGAACTTTAATTGTTTTTGGTCCTATTTTCTTCTCAACAGAACTTCCAAATTTTTTAAGTTTTTGAGCATTTACAATTGCGCTACAGCTAAAAAGTAACATTGCTGCTACAAATAGATTTTTTTTCATCTTAGTGTGATTTTTAAAATTGTTATTGTTAATAATTATATGGCAAAGATGAAGCTATTTTTATGATTAAATAGACCTTTTTGTAGGGAAAGTTTTACCCCTGTTTTCAGGGGTAGCCCATTATATTACTAAAATGTAAAACATAGCTTATGAATATAATATTTTAATTACTTTTACCTTTCCAAATTTAACTAATTGCCTTTTTGAAAATAGTAGCACAAATAAAGGACCCAGTAAACAAAGAAATGGAGCTTTTTGAAAAAAAGTTTCACGAATCTATGTCTTCTAAAGTGGCCTTACTTAACAGAATTACATACTATATTGTAAACAGAAAAGGAAAGCAAATGCGGCCAATGTTTGTGTTTTTAACAGCAAAATTGGTTTCTGGTGGCAAAGTAAACGAACGTACTTACCGTGGAGCATCTGTTATAGAGTTAATACATACAGCTACTTTGGTACATGATGATGTTGTAGATGATAGTAACAAGCGTCGTGGTTTTTTCTCTGTAAATGCACTTTGGAAAAATAAAATTGCAGTACTTGTTGGCGATTTTTTACTGTCTAAAGGATTGTTGCTTTCTATTGATAATGGTGATTTTGACCTTCTTAAAATTATTTCAGTAGCTGTACGCGAAATGAGTGAAGGTGAGTTGTTGCAAATTGAAAAAGCACGTAAACTAGATATTACCGAAGATATTTACTACGAAATAATTAGACAAAAAACAGCTACACTTATTGCGGCTTGCTGTAGTTTAGGAGCTTGTTCTGTAAATCCAGATTCTGATGATGTAGAAACATTTAGGAAATTTGGAGAACTAATAGGTATGGCTTTTCAAATAAAAGATGATTTGTTTGATTATGGAGAAGAGGCAATTGGTAAGCCTACGGGGATAGATATTAAGGAGCAGAAAATGACGCTTCCTTTAATTTATACACTAAATAACTGCACAAAAAAAGAGAAAAACTGGTTAATAAACTCAGTTAAAAAACATAATAAAGACAAAAAACGAGTTAAAGAGGTAATTAATTTTGTGAAAGATAGTGGTGGTTTAGCTTATGCTGAAGAGAAAATGATGTCTTTTAAAACCGAAGCTCTTGCTTTATTAAGTAAATATCCAGAGTCCGATTATAAAAGTTCGCTAGAACTAATGGTAAATTACGTAGTAGATAGAAAAAAATAACAATTTTATTTGCTTGATATTCAATTCGTTGTAGTTTATTTTAAAATAAATTTATTTTCTGGGCAACGTTACAGTAATGTTTGTTGTCTATACTTATAGAACACCATCACTGTGAAAATTATTAAACTTTACAATAACGAGAATACGCTTATTAAAAAAGCAGCTGCTGCAGACAGGGAGGCGCAAGAGCGTTTGTATAATAAATACGCTCCTAAAATGCTAGGGGTATGTAGGCAATACATAAAAGATCTGCAATTTGCAGAAGATGTTATGGTAAGTGCATTTTTAAAAGTATTTAAGTACTTAGATACTTTTAAGTTTGAAGGTAGTTTTGAAGGATGGGTTCGTAAAATTATGGTTAGGGAGAGTATTACTTTTTTACGTAAAAAACAGCATATAGTTTTTGATGATGAAGTTTATGAGCGCTCTGCACCAAAGCACATTACTAGCACACCAGATTTAGATGTAGAACAAGTACAGTTGCTAATAGATGCTTTGCCAGAAGGCTATAAAATAGTTTTTGTAATGTATGCAATAGAAGGGTATAAACATTCAGAAATTGCAGAGCAGTTGCATATTTCAGAAAACACATCTAGATCTCAATTGTTTAAAGCTAGGAAAATGCTGCAAGAGAAATTAGAAAAAATTAAAGAATCAGATTCATTAACAATAGAGTCTTAAAAAAATAAAACAATGGCACCTTTAAAATTTGAAGAACATTTAAAAGATAAGCTACAAGATCGGGAGATTCAACCATCTAAAAATGCGTGGTCTAAAATAGCTGTAGGTCTAGAAAATAAGCCTGAAAAACGTAAAAATAACAAATCTGCATATTTTGCAATAGCAGCGTGTTTAATAGGCTTATTAATAGCATCTGTTTGGTTTTTTAATACGCCTACATCTAGTAACAGTAAGCCGCAAGTGGTAGGTACAGATAAAGTAGATGATAGTAAAAAATCAATTTTAAAAACTAATGCACCTTTTAAAGAAGAGAATACAACTGTTGTAGCATCTAAAGAGATAACTATAAAAGAAGAGAAAAACACTATAATTAAGCAGAATACAAAAATTGAAACTCCAGAGAATCAATTTAAAAGAACTGAACAGGTAGAGATAGTTGCAAATGAAAAAACGAATAAACAATTAAAAGTTAACCAGCCACAGAAAACAATTATAGATGCAAGGCTAAATGTTGTAATGGAGAAACTAGCCTTGCTAGAGGAAAATAATATTGCAGTTACAGATGCAGAAGTAGACTCTTTACTACGTAATGCGCAACAAGAAATTTTAGCAGAAAAAGCAATTAAAGCAGGTATGTCTGTAGACGCTATGGCCTTACTAATAGAAGCAGAAAGTGAATTAGATGTAAGCTTTAGAGATAAAATTTTTGACAACCTTAAAAGGCGTTACCTTAAATTAAAAACTGCGGTAGCCGCACGTACTAACTAACAAATAAACATTCATCAATCAGAGTTTTATATTTTCTTCTAGCTTATTGTGTTTGCAATATGCTAGGGGAATAGTAAAACACATCTAAAATTTAATTATTATGAAAAAAACAACACATTACATTTTATTAATTATAGCAGTTTTTTGTGTGCAACTATCATTTGCTCAAGAACAAATTAAATCTAAAATAGATCTATTGTTAAAAGAAAAAGAACAAATTAGATTGTATGAAAAAGAGGCACTAAAAACAGAAATAGAAGCTATAACTAAGCGTTTAGAGAAAAATGAAATAACAGCACAACAGGCGCAAAATTTAAAAACTGAGGCAGCAAAAAATAGAGCTTTAAATATAGAGAATAGGGTTGCTATTATAGATAATAAAATATCATTATTAGAGCGTAATGGTACAGATAAGCTTGCTTCATTAGATTCATTATCAACCAAGGTAGAGGTAGATGTTTTTGATATCAAATTTAACGACAAATCTATTTTTTACAGTGAAACTAAAAAACAAGAAGTTAAGTATGATGTTAGAACCGTGTCTGAACTTGTATTGGCTGTTGGATTAAACAATGCAATTATAGACGGACAATCTTTAGATGATTCTCCTTATAAAATAGGTGGTAGTCGTTTTTTTGAAATGGGAATTAATTGGAGAACTAGACTGTTTAAAAACTCTAATGCAGTCCGTTTAAATTATGGTTTCTCTTTTCAGTTTAACGGACTTAAGTTAGATGATAACTTATACTTTGTAGAGAATGGTAACCAAACAGAACTGCAGGAGTTTGAGTATGATTTAGACAAATCAAAACTTAGAATGGATAACTTGGTATTTCCTGTGCATTTTGAGTTTGGACCATCTAGAAAAGAAGAAACAGAAGAAAAAATGCGTTATTATTTAGACAATAAATTTAGAATTGGTATTGGTGCCTATGGCGGATTTAATATAGGAACACGTCAAAAATTAAAATACAAAGAGAACGGCAAAAAAGTAAAAGATAAGTTTAAAAGAGATTACAACACATCAGACCTTATTTATGGTTTAAGTGCATATGCAGGCTTTGGTGATACAACATTATATGTTAAGTATGATCTTAATCCTATTTTTAAAGATGCTTTAGTAGACCAACATAATATTTCTTTAGGATTGCGTTTTGATCTTTAATTATTTGTAGAAAACAGAAAAATCCTAAGTAAGTAACTTAGGATTTTTTTTTATTGTTTCGATTTGTAAAAATAAAGAACCTTGAGCAAGTAAAAACTACGGAGACAATTTAAACTAGTCAAGATTCTTTTCCTTATCAACCAAATAAGTATCGTTTGTTATTAGGCTACTACAAATAAGAATGATGAAACAATCATCCAAGCTCCAAGTATAAGACCTACTAAACCTAATTTCCCTTGCTTAGGTGCAATTTTAGCTCTTAATTCTTCTGCTTTTTCTTTTGCAGCTTCGTTTTTAGATAGTACATACTTGTTTATCAATCCAAAACCTAACATAAATCCTAAGGCAGCAGTAACAATGTTTCCTACTAAATAAGTTATCCATAGTATTGGCCAAGTACTTAACCAGCCAATAGTTAAAATAGCACTAACAATTCCCCAAATTCCCCAGAAACAAAACACCATTCCAATCCATCCTTGGTAAGGCTCTATTTTTGCAAGTAATTCTTTCGCATTTGGTTTTTTAGAAAGTAGTAAAGACGGTACAGCTAAAATGCTTAATAATATTAAAGAAATTCCCCAACTCATAATTTTAATTTTTTTTAGATTAATTTTTGATTACTTAATTTTGATGTTACAAAGGTGCGGCCATTATAGAGTTTAAATTACCCCTTGGCTAGCCAAAATACACACCCTGAAAACAGGGGTGTATGCAAAAAACACTTATTTTAGATTAGTTTATTTTTTGCCAGTTTTGTTCATTATATTTACCCTCTTATTTAAAATTTACTAAAAATTGATTTCTAAATCTACTATAGACCAAGTTTATGAAACTTCTCGTTTAGAGGAGGTTATTGGCGATTTTGTACAGTTAAAAAAATCAGGAACTAACTTTAAAGGGTTAAGTCCGTTTACAGATGAGCGCTCACCAAGTTTTATGGTTTCTCCTGTAAAACAAATTTGGAAAGATTTTAGTAGTGGTAAAGGAGGTAATGTAGTTGCATTTTTAATGGAGCACGAGCATTTTACCTACCCTGAAGCTATAAAGTACTTGGCTAAAAAGTATAATATAGAGATTGAAGAGACTGAGCGTACAGATGAGCAAAAAGAACAGGCCAATGAAAAGGAGAGTATGTACTTGGTGTCTGAGTATGCTCAAAAATACTTTGAAGAAGTATTATGGGAACGTGAGTTGGGTAAGGCTATTGGTTTAAGTTACTTTAAAGAACGTGGCTTTACAGATGAAACAATAAAAAAGTTTGGTCTTGGTTATTGTTTAGATCAGTGGGATTCTTTTACCAATACAGCTTTAGAAAAAAAATATAAGTTAGAGTATTTAGAGAAGACAGGTTTAACAATTGTTAAGCAGCAAGAGGGTAAAGAGGCTCGTAAGTTTGATAGATTTAAAGGGCGTGTTATGTTCCCTATACAGTCTATGAGCGGTAGAGTTCTTGGTTTTGGGGGGCGTATTTTAACTAATGATAAAAAAGCAGCTAAGTATTTAAACTCTCCAGAGAGTGATATTTACCATAAGAGTAAAGTACTTTACGGTATCTACCACGCCAAGCAAGAAATTGCAAAAGAAGATAATTGTTATTTAGTAGAAGGCTATACAGATGTTATACAGTTTCATCAAAGAGGTATACAAAACGTTGTAGCGTCTAGTGGTACTGCGCTTACACCAGACCAAATTAGATTAGTAAATAGGCTTACAAAAAACATAACTGTTTTGTTTGATGGTGATGCTGCTGGTTTACGTGCATCATTGCGTGGTATAGATTTGATTCTTGAGCAGGGTATGAATGTTAGAGTTTGTACTTTTCCTGAAGGAGAAGATCCAGATAGTTTCTCTAAAAACAACTCTTTAGAAGAAGTACTTAAGTATTTAGAGAGTAACTCTAAAGATTTTATACAGTTTAAAGCTTCTTTATTAATTAAAGAAACTGCTAACGACCCTATTAAAAAAGCAGAAACTGTACGCGATATTGTAAATAGTATTTCTAAAATTCCTGACCGAATTAAAAAAGAAATTTATATACAAGAGTGTGCTCAGTTAATGAACATTTCAGAGTCTGTACTTTTTAATACGTTAGCACAGATTGGTAAAAAAGAAGATGCAGATGTTGCTAAGCAAAAAAAGCAAGAGCAGAAACCTTTTCAGGTAGTTAAAAATGAACCTGTACAAGAAAAATTAGATGTACAGTATGTTTTAGAAAAGAAAATAATTGAATTGCTTTTATTGTATGGTGATACTACACAGCAGTTTGATGATTTGCTACTAAAAGAAGATGAAAAAGGAGATCTTATTTTAGAGAAAGAAACTGTTGAGGCTCGTGTTTTTGAGAAGATTTATTTAGACTTACAAGAAGATGAAATAGAACTTACTAATGCAAGGTTTAAAGATATTTATTATAAATTGATTGAAAACTTAAATGAAAAAGAACATTTTGAGGCTAACAAGTTTATTGGAGGCTTAAATCAAGATTTGGTTTCAGAGATTTCATCCATACTAATGGATGAAGAAAAATACATTTTGCATGATTGGGGACGTAAAGAAATTTACCCTAAGGCAAAAGATGTAGGTATTGGTCAATTAGTAAGTGAAACTATTTTAACACTACGTTGCTATTTGATAAAAAAGAGAATAGGGGAGCTACAACAACAAACCCAGAATCCAAGCACAGATAATTCTGAAGTTTTACAAGAAATAATGAATTACCTAAACTTAAATTCTTTACTAGGTAAAAAATTAGCCAGAGTACTTTCTTAATTAAATGAGTTTATAATTATTTTTAATATTTCTCCCACCAATTAGTGCTTTTGTTTATAGAGTCTTTTACTATAATTTCATCACCAATTTCTGGAGTTAGCACCTCTAAGTTTAATTCTAGAGCTTTTGCTTTAACGCGTACAATAGGATCTGTCCAGCTATGTAAAGCTAATTTAAAGCCAGCCCAGTGTATAGGAACAATTTTTTTAGCTTGCACATCTACGCCTGCTTGAGCTGTTTCTTCGGGCATCATATGTATGTCTGCCCACATTTGGTTGTATTGTCCGCATTCCATTAAAGCAATATCAAACGGGCCATATATGTTGCCTATTTCTTTAAAGTGTGGTGCGTAACCACTATCTCCACTAAAGTAAATGTTATCTTCTTTAGATTGTATAACCCAAGAACTCCAAAGTGTGCTTTGCCCGTTGTTAAACTTACGGCCAGAGAAATGTTGCGCAGGTGTGCAAACAAAAGTTAAGTTGTTTAACTTAGTATCTTGCCACCAATCTAGCTCTGTTATTTTTGTTGTTGGCACGCCCCAGGCTTCTAGGTGTACACCAACTCCTAATGGTACATAAAAGTGTTGTGCCTTATCTTTAATTTTTATTACTGTCTCATAATCTAGATGATCATAATGATCGTGAGAAAAAAGAACAGCATCAATTTTATTTAATTTTTCTAGAGCTAAAGGAAATTCACTGTTAAATCTATTAGCCCCCAAGAGTGAGTGTGGTGCTGCAACTTTACCTAACATTGGATCTAATAGTATGTTTTTGCCATCAATTTGTAATAAAAATGATGAATGACCATACCATATTAAACGAGTACCTTTTTTATAATTAGCAACATTGGTTGAGTCTATTTTGTGTACAGTTAAGTCTTTTTGGGGTCTTCCGTTTTTAACTTTAGTCGTAAAAAATTTATAGGCTAATGATAGAGTTTCAGAGAAGCTCAGCTCTTTAGGTACGGGTAAGGTGTTGTTAAATTTATTGTTTTTATATTGCTTAGATTTTTGGTATGTAGTTTTTCGTTCTTTACTAACATCACCGCCAAAACTTGGATAAAAATTTGTAAATATAAAGTAGGTAGCCACTAAAAGGCTTAGTATTATTAGAATTGTAATCATTATTTTTCTAAATATTTTTTTTAGCATTTTAGAACCTAAATTGTTTTCTAGGTACAAATTTATGCAAATTACCTTAAGTTAAATACTAATTGTGTTATGACAAATAAGTAAATAAAAAAAGCCAGCTTATAGCTGGCTTTTTTTATTAGATCTAGTAATTTAGTTTACTAAAAAATATCTAATGCTTTTGCTTGTTGTAATAAGTCTACCATATTATCTACGTTTAATTTTTTCATTAAACGAGCTTTGTAAGTGCTAATGGTTTTTTCATTTAAGCCAAGACCTAATGCAACATCTTTATTTCTTTTTCCGCTAGCAAGCATTTTTAAAACTTCTATCTCTCTTGTAGATAGTTTTCTAAATAATCTTCTAGGTTTTTGTGTGCCTTCATCAAAAGCTAGTCTTTGCGCTAGTTCGTTAGTGATAAACATTTTTCCATCACTAATTTTTTCTAATGCAGCTACTATATAATCTAAATCTGCGTTTTTAGATAAGTATCCTTGCGCACCAGCTCTAATAGAGCTAATAGCATAAACATCCTCAGACTGTCCACTGTACATAAGTACTTTTACGTCTGGATGATTCTTCTTCATTTTTCTTAAACAAGCAATCCCGTTAATTTCAGGGAAATCCATCTCTAACATTAAGATATCTGGAGTTTCATTTTCCAGCTTCTCAAAAAGTTCTGATGAAGTTCTAGCAGTGCCAATAACTTTAAAGCCCGTCTCTATACTCAACATCTGCGTAATGCCCACTTGCACAACAGGGTGACTATCTGCAATAAATACTGTTTTCATTTTTTTTGGTTTTAATTAAATTTAAGCATAACCTGTCAATGTTAAATTTATTCTGACAAGTGATGTAAGGTTAAATTGTATGTTTGTTCAACAAAAATGGAACTTTTTTGTTAGAATTTACTATTATTTAACTTTTTTTCGTTTTACAATACATAATCTGCGATGACTGACTATTTTAAGTCATTTGGAATCTCACAAACTGGTATTGGATTCATCTTGTGCTGGTTAGCACTGTTTAGTTTTTTGTATAAAATAAAGACTTCTTGTTGTCTTCCTGTAAAATTATCTTTTGTGTTTCCTTTAGCGTCTTCTATCATTGCCCACTCTAGCTCCGGGTATGATGCTCCAATCTGATCTTCATCAGTTCTGTCATCTCCCCATAGACCGTCTGTAGGTGCAGCATTAATAATGTCAGAGTTAATGCCAGCTACTTTTGCTATATCATATACTTCACTTTTCATTAAATCTGCAATAGGACTTAAGTCAACTCCGCCATCTCCGTATTTAGTGTAAAACCCTACGCCAAAGTCTTCAACTTTATTACCTGTGCCTGCAACTAAGTAGCCGTTTAATCCTGCAAAGTAATACAAAGTTGTCATTCTTAACCTTGCTCTTGCGTTTGCTAAAGATAAAAATCTATCTTCCTCATTAGCTACATTTGGTAACGTGTCTATAAAGCTGTCAAATACAGGTGTTAAATTAACTTGTTCTCTTTTTACATTGGCAAAATTGTTTTGTAACCAGTCTATGTGTTTGCTAGCTCTGGTAACTTGACTTTCTGCTTGGTGTATAGGCATTTCTAAGCAAAGTAACTCTAATCCTGTTTTGGCACACAACGTAGATGTAACGGCAGAATCTATTCCGCCAGATATACCTATTACAAATCCTTTAATGTTTGCTTTTGTTGCATAATCCTTAAGCCAATTAACAATATGGTCTGTTACTTTTTCTGTTTGCATAGAATTCCTTTATTACGTTGAAAACTGTTAACTTTGTATCCTGTAAAAATAAACTGTAACAGTTAAATATTAAAATGTTACTGTAATTACTTTTAAATGAAACAACCATTTTATATACTTTTTTTTGTTTTTGCCTTTTTTGTAGGCTGTAAACAAGAATCTAAAGAAGAAAAACAGATAGCTAAAGTTAATGTAACACTAGATGTTGCTAGGTTTGATAGGGAAATAGCTGATGCAAAACCAGCTGATATTCCTGTATTAAAGGAAAAGTACCCCTACTTATTTCCTGCACAATATCCAGATAGTTTATGGGTCGAGAAATTAAGAGATACATTACAAATTTCTTTGTTAAAAGAAGTTAATATTGCTTTTGGCGATTTTAAAAAAGAGGAACAAGACTTAAGGTTATTTTACCAACACGTAAAATATTACTTTCCTGAAGAAGTAGAACCTAAGGTAATTACGGTTATTTCTGATGTTAATTATGCTAGTCCTGTTATACTAACAAATAAGCTTTTGCTGTTGGGTTTGGATAATTACTTAGGTGCTGATCATAAATTTTACCAAGGACTACAAAATTATATTGCTGAAGGTTTAAGTAAAAAATATTTAATTACAGATGTGGCTAATGCTTTTGCTAAAAAAGTTGTGCCTTATCCTGCAAGAGATAGAACTTTTTTGGCGCAATTGGTCTATTATGGTAAAGAGTTATATGTAAAAGATAAGTTAATACCTTTTGTGACAGATGCAGAAAAAATAAAGTATAGTGAGGAAGATTTAGATTGGGCCTTTGCAAATGAAGAACCAATTTGGCGTAATTTTATAGAAAATCAATACTTGTATAGTACAGATAAGGATTTAAATAAGCGTTTTTTGGATCCGGCTCCTTTCTCTAAGTTTCAGTTGGAGTTAGATATTGAGTCGCCAGGAAGATTAGGGCGCTTTTTGGGTTGGCAAATTGTACGTTCTTTTATGAATAATAATGAGGTGACTTTACAGCAAATGTTGAGCTTGCCTGCTGAAGAAATTTTTAAAAAATCTAATTATAAACCACAAAGATAAATGTCAAAAATACATACATCAGAAATTAAGTTAACTGTTGGTCTAGATGAAAACAGAGTGCCAGAGACCTTAAACTGGTCTGCACAGGACGGAGGAATAGAGAATGAAGAAGCAAAAGCAATGCTTTTATCTGTATGGGATAGTAAAAACCAAGAATCTTTAAAAATAGACTTATGGACTAAAGATATGCCTGTAGATGAAATGAAAGTATTTTTTCATCAAACCTTAGTATCTATGTCTGATACTTTTTTAAAGGCTACACAAGACGAAAAAATGACTGCTACAATGAAAGACTTTTGCGAATATTTTGCAGATAAGCTAGAGCTTAAAAAAGACTAGCATTATTTAAGTTATTATAATTAAAAAACTCCCAGAGAAATCTGGGAGTTTTTAGTTTTAAATTTTAAGAGTAAATTACTCTACAGTTAGAGAAAAGGTTTGCTCTACATCTGTTGCTCCAGCTGCATCTGCTAAAGTACCATCATTTGGTTTTTTAGGCTCGTGTCTTAAAGTTACGCCTAATGTACCATTGCCAGCATCTCCTGTAGTAAGTGTAAACGTTATGCCTACAGGGTTGCCATCTTCATCCATGTCTGTGTATTCTGTACTGCTAATAGCACCAGATACAGTGTAAAAGAATTGGTGTTCGTCATCTTCTTCTTCAACTTCTAAAGTAATGTCTTCAGCAGGGCTTTCAGTTTCATTTAATAAGGTAATAGTAGCGTTGTAGGTTGTGTTAGCGGCTAATTGCTCAACATCAACTACAGGAGCGTTAGGTCCGTCACTACCATCATCATCTTTAGATATTAGGGTAAGTGTTGTTCCTTCTGCTTCCGGTGTAAGTTTTACTATTATTGTTGTTATTACTTCTTCTTCATTTTGTTCTTCTGGAGCGTCGTCGTCATCAGAACATGAAATTAAAGCAATACTAGAGAATGCAATTAAACTTGCTTTTCTAATGTTTTTAAAAATTGTGTTTCTTTTAATCATTTTTATCAATTGTTTAAGTGTTAGTAATTAAATTTTAATCTAAGTATAAAAGACCTTCCTAAATCGTCTGTAAAATAACGTTGTCTATTAAGGTAGTCTCTATATTCTGTATCTAATAAATTGTTTATGCCTAGACCAACAGTTAGTGCTTTGCTGTTTTTTAAGTTAAACTTCATTTCTGTGTCTAATTTTAATAGGTGGTAAGCATCTGGTGCAGTGTTTATATTTAGTTCCACTTCTTGGTCTTGCTGTGGTGAGTAAACCATAATATTGTCAGGATATTCGTTTTGACGAAAAACATACTCGCTCTGTAGTCCAATAGTAAAGTTATGCCACTCTTGTTTTGTAAATGCAATTCCATTTTGTAAACGTGCAGAAGGGATGTTAATTAAAGCAGTGTTGCTAGACCTGTCTACACCTTTAACTATAGAAAATTTATGATCTGTTCTCCAGTTATCTGTCCAATTATTATAGATAGATGCATCTACACCAAGCATACGTGCATCTGTTTGTCTGTATTCCCATACAGGAAATGCTCCTCGTAAAGAGAATTCTACTCCTGTTGGCTCTATAAAAATAAAGTCATTAATTAAATTTAAGTAAGGTTCAATCCCGTAGCCCCACGTGTATGTGTTTTTTCCTAGGCTTGCGGATACTCTGTGTGATGTTTCACTTTTTATACGTAAATCTCCTAATTCAATTCGGGCAGCCGAATGATGAAGACCATCGCTAAATAATTCAGCTGGATTTGGAGCGCGTTGCGCTAATGTATAATTAAATCTAAATTGATTTTCATTGCTGAACTTATGTTTTAGGCCAGCAGATGCAGAAAAATTATGGTAGTTAAATTTAGGGTTTACTAAAAGCTGAGTGCCACGATCGCTAACAACTATATCGCTATAATCTTCATCATAACCTCGTTCTTCCCATCTAGATGTTATGTAAAATTTTTGAGCATCAATTTTACTGTAATCGTACCTAATACCGGCATCTAGAGTAGTGGCATCAGAAAGTTTATATTCAGTAGTTGCAAAAACTCCAAAATCTACTTTTTCGTAGTCAGGAATTAAACGACGTACACCAGTTTTTGGATCAGGAAAATTTTCTTGATATCTACCTACAATTCCAAATGAAAACTTTTGCTTTTCAAAAGCGTCAATATTTATATCTGCAGCTAGTGTTTGTGTTGTGAGCTTAAGATCTAAAGAGGCTTTTCCCTTGTCGTCACCAACACGTATATCATACTCAAATCTATGATTTTGTTGTATGTCATATTGTACATTTAGTTTTCCTATGCCTTCAAAACGCTTATAGTACTTAAGTTTTCCTAAATGGTGTTTCACACTTTGTCTAGGTTCTTTAATATTATAGGTAAAGCTGCTTATTTTGCTTGGCTCATCACTATTAATAGCGGTTATTAGATCGTCTACATTGCCTATGTGAGATGCACTTAAAATACCAATGTTTGTATCAAAGTACGAGTAAAAGGCATTCCAGCCACTCTCAAAACCAAGTTTTCCAAAATCTATGCTAGCGCCAAATTGAGAAACTCCTGTGTTAGATAAAATGTAATCTGGAGCTTCTGCATCACCTAATTTTTTATAAGATGCTTGTCCTTTAATGTAAAAACCATTTTCATATGCTTTTGTAAGTTCGGTAGAAATGTTTCCGCCTCTGCCGTTAGATACTCCATTTAATAATGTTTTACCGTAAATAGTGTCTTTTTTAGGAATTCTATTCTGCCCAAGTAAAATAACTCCTCCTATGGCATCACCACCATATTGTAGTGCAGCAGCTCCTTTAACAATGGTTACTTTGTTGGTAGCATTAATATCTATGTTTGGGGCGTGTTCTGCACCCCATTCCATATCTTGCATACGTGTGCCATTATTAATTATAAGTATGCGGCTACCACTTAGACCTTGTATTATTGGCTTTACAATGTTAGAACCTGTATTTAAGCTAGATACTCCGTTTATTTGTTTAAGTGCATCACCTAAGTTACTACTTCCAAAACGTTCTAATTGTTCTGTTTTTAAAATTTTCTCTTGAGCAGAATTTGTTTCGGTAATAGTAGATCCTGTAACCTTAACTTCATTTAACTGTTCTAAATGATGTTCTAAAGTTATTTTTTTGTGGGTGTTTCCATTAATTTCTACTGTAATAAAACGAGTAGTGCATTCTGGATGAGAAATTTCTAACTCTAAAGTACCGTTACAGAGGTTTGTTAAGGTGAATTTTCCAAATTCATCTGTGTAAACTTGTTTTTTGTTTCCTCTTACTTGTATAATAGCGTCTGTCAAAGGTGTTTTGTCATGAAAATCTATCACTTCTCCTAAAAGAATGTTAGAGCAGTCTTGAGCAAATAAAAAGGACTGAGACACTAAAATACATAGTATTGTTAGCGTGTAGCGCATAATAATGTATTGTTGTGTAAATGATAATAATCTTCTAAAAATATTTAAGAAGATAAAAACGAGGGTAATTAAACTGTGGGAGGTGGTTTGTTTAAATAGGAAGACGTAGCTATATTTTTAACCTGTGGCTGCTTGTAATCTGTATAAAAACTAGCATTTACTTTTGTAAAAATATAAGGCGTCTGTATTGTGGTGTAACCATAATCAAGAAAAGAGGTCTGGTTGTTTGTGTAAATAAAATCACATTGCTCACAATGTATTATAGAATCACTATGATCATCAGAGTGGTAAGCTAGTGTATGTATGTTTTGAGATCCTAGTAATAGGAACCCAATCATTACAAGGCTAAAAACCGATAATGTAATTTTATTGAAAATCATAGCTTGTGCGAATGTACCTTTTTTTATTTTGTGAAGAAAATTGTTGTCATTAAAATTAACAAAACATTAGTTGTTTAGCACTGTAAGCATAGTTTTAAGTTAAGACTAATTAAAAAAGTAAATTATGAATACTAAAGTTATATTTATCTATAATGCAAATTCGGGTCTGGGTAACTCTATGTTAGACAGTGCACATAAAATATTTAGTCCATCTACTTATAATTGTAATTTGTGTGATATTACTTTTGGTGTGTTTACAGAAAATACTGTTTGGAAAAAGTTTAGAAAAGAAACTGATTTAGAATTTGTGTTTTTGCACAAAGATGAATTTGAAGCTATGTATAAAGGTACTAATATCGTAAATACAAGTTTACCTATTATTTTAAAAGAGGAAGGTGGTAAGTTAAATAGTTTTATTTCAACAAAAGAGTTAAACGCTTTTGGTGAGGCAGAAGATTTAATAAAGGCAATAAAGTCTAAAGTGTAATTTTATTTTTTTGCAGTAGCTGCGTAAAAGTTTTCGTTTATACCACCTATATATTCTAGTACGTCTTCTCTTCCAAGGTTGTTAGATGATGATGTAATAAAATATTGTGGGGCATCTTCCCAAATACCTTCTAGTAAGGCATTAATATAGTTGTCTGCTTGCTTTTGTATTACTTGGGGTTTTAGTTTATCGGCCTTTGTAAAAATTAATGCAAACGGTATTTGATTTACGCCCATCCACTCTAAAAATTCTAAGTCTACTTTTTGTGGTTCGTGTCGTATATCAACTAAAACAAAGGCACAAACAAGTTGTACTCTTTCTTTAAAGTAATCTGTAATGTATTTTTGAAAAGTTTTCTTTTCCTTTTTAGAAACACGTGCATATCCATAGCCTGGTAAATCTACTAAAAACCAATTTTCATTAATTTTAAAGTGATTTATAAGTTGTGTTTTTCCGGGTCTTCCAGATGTTTTTGCTAAGCTTTTCTTTTGCATTAGCATATTTATTAAAGAAGATTTTCCAACATTAGATCTACCAATAAAGGCGTACTCAGGTATAGGGTCTGTTGGGCAAGACCTTACGTTGGAGTTACTCATTACAAAGCTGGCAGATTTTATTTTCAAGATAGTATTTTTAAAGAGTTAAGCTTACAAATTTCGCTTTTGTAGCCAGTTGTCTAATATGGTATTAAATTCATCAGGATGCTCCATCATTGGTGCATGACCACATTTTTCAATCCAATACAAATCAGAGTCTGGTAATAATTTTTTAAAGTCATCTGCAACATCTGGTGGTGTTACAGTGTCATCTTTACCCCAAATAATACAAGTAGGAGTGTGCATATTTGGTAAGTCCTTAGCCATATTGTGTCTAATGGCACTTTTAGCAATGGCTAATGTTTTTACAAGTTTAATACGGTCGTTAACTGTTGCAAAAACTTCATCTACTATTTCTTTAGTTGCTACCTCTGGATCATAAAAAACATCCTGTGCTTTTTTCTTTATAAAGTCGTAATCACCTCTTCTTGGGTAGCCATCACCCATAGCACTTTCGTAAAGTCCAGAGCTTCCTGTTATAACTAGTGCTTTAACAGTGTCTGGGTATAATTTTGTATGTAATAAACCAATGTGTCCGCCTAAAGAATTTCCTAACAAAATAACGTCTGTTAGTCCTTTGTGAGTAATAAATTCTTGAACAAATTTGGCAAAACTTTTTACAGTAGTTTTTAGTAAAGGCTTGTCATAAATGGGTAATTCTGGTACTAAAACTTTGTACCCTTTTGCAGGAAAATGTTCCATAACACCTTGAAAATTACTCAATCCACCCATTAATCCGTGTAAAATAATTAGTGGTGTTCCCTCCCCAATCTCTATATATCTGTATTTGCCTTCTGTAATAATCTTTTCTTCCATTAATAGGATAGCTCTTATGCTATTAAGTAGCAAATATAGGCATTTCCGCAAAAAGAATCGTCATTCTTTTTTGTAGATAAATTTAGATTTCTACCACCACATTACATCCTGTTTTTTAGGTTGTTAGTCTAAAAGTGGCACTTTGGGTGGGGAAACTTATTAACAATGTGGTATTTAGTGGTAAATTGTGGTATTATTTTTTATCTTTGATATCAGTTTTAAAATTCAGCTGATTTTAAATGGTAAACTTCATAGGAACATACGAGTGCAAAGCAGACGTTAAGGGTAGGGTCATGGTACCTTCTGCTCTTAAGGGTCAGATGGCCAGTGTTCTAAACAAAGGTTTTGTTATAAAACGTTCTGTTTTTCAACCTTGTTTAGAGTTGTATCCTATGGAAGAATGGAATCTTCTTATGGAGAAGATGAACAAGAAAAACCGCTTTAAAAAGAAGAATAACGACTTTATACGTCGTTTTTCTGCAGGGGTTAAGATTGTAGAGTTAGATGCTACAGGGCGTCTATTAATTCCAAAAAATTTAGTCGAAATAGCAAATATTACCAAAGAAGTGGTGTTGAGTTCTGCTATTAATATTATTGAAATTTGGGATAAGGATAGTTATGAAAAAGTAATTGAGGAAGACGCAGAGAATTTTGCGGATTTGGCAGAAGAAGTAATGGGAGGTGAAGAAGATGAGTTATCATAATCCAGTTTTATTAAAGGAGTCTGTAGACGGACTTAATATTAAGGAAGACGGAGTGTACGTAGATGTAACCTTTGGTGGTGGCGGGCATTCTAAAGAAATATTAAGTAGGCTAGGGCAAAAAGGTAGGTTAGTTGGTTTTGACCAAGATGAAGATGCGCTTGCTAATGTTTTAGATGATGATAGATTTTTATTGATAAACGAAAATTTTAGATATATAAGACAGTTTTTAAAATTCCACGGCATACGTAAGGTTGATGGAATATTGGGTGATTTTGGAGTTTCTTCTCATCAATTTGATAAGGCAGAAAGAGGGTTTTCTACTCGTTTTGATGCTGACTTGGATATGAGAATGAGTCAGAAGAATACTGTTTCTGCTTATGATGTGGTAAATACCTATGCTTATGATGATTTGAGAAAAGTATTGTTTCAGTATGGCGATTTAAGAAACGCAAATGCTATGGCAAATACAATTATAGATCATAGAGAAGATGGTGGAATAAAAACTACAGATGAACTAAAGCAGGTTTTAAAAAAGTACTTACCAGCATTTAAAGAGCATAAAATTTTAGCTCAAATTTACCAAGCTATACGTATAGAGGTTAATCAGGAAATTCAGGTTATTAAGGAGTTTTTAGAGCAAACTAATGATTTGTTAGAAGTTGGCGGTAGGTTAAGTTTAATTAGTTATCACTCTTTAGAGGATAGGTTGGTTAAAAGATATATAAGAGCTGGTCAGTTTGAAGGTGAGCCAGAAAAAGATTTTTACGGTAATATAGATGTTCCGTTTAAAAAGGTTGGTGGATTAATTGTACCGTCTAAAGAAGAAATTGCTTTGAATAACAGAGCAAGAAGTGCAAAATTAAGAATTGCAGAGCGTAAGTAATGAGAAAAGGATTGTTAGACATATTAAAAGGTAAGTTTTTAGTGAGCGGTGACGCTCCTAAAAATTGGATGTTTATCCTTTTTGCGGCTTTTTTAGCTGCTTTAATGATTGCTAGTGCGCATAGTGCAGATGCAAAAGTGCATAGAATTGCGGCTTTAAGTGAAGAGGTAAAAGAGTTACGTAGTCAGTTTTTAGATGGACGTTCTAATTTACAAGAGTTAAAGCTAGAGTCTTCAATTGTTGAAGAGGTGAAAAAAAGAGATTTATATCCGTCAGAGACTCCTCCAAAAAAAATAAGAGTAATACCTGTTAAGTAGTGGCTACATCAGAAAAAAACATATTAACTCGTTTGTATATAGTTGCAGGCTTTCTGTTTCTGTTTGCTATTGCAGTGGCTGTAAAGCTAATTAGCATACAGGTAGTAGACGGTGATAAGTACCGTAAGTTGGCTATGGAGCGTACAGAGCGTGTTTTTGTTATAGAGCCAAATAGAGGTAATTTAATTTCTGATGATGGTAGTTTGTTGGCTACATCTGTTTCTAAATATACAATTAGGTTTGATGCGGTAACGGTTCGTAATTCAGATTTTAATGATAATATAAAACCGTTGTCTGATGCTTTGGGTAAAATGTTTCAGAAACCGTCATCTTATTATCAGCAATTATTAAGAAAAGCAAGGTCTAATAAAAATAGGTATAAGCTTATTGCTCGTAACTTAGATTATTCGGATTATATAAAAATTAAAAAGTTTCCTCTTTTTGAAAAAGGTCCAAATAGAGGAGGTCTTATAGTGGAGCAAAAAACAGTACGTGAACATCCTTTAGGTAAAATAGCAGAGCGTAGTGTAGGTTATGAGCGTGTAGATGAAGAGGGACACTATACTAGAGTTGGTTTAGAAGGTGCTTTTGGAGAGTATTTACGTGGAGAAGAAGGAAGAAGGTTAAAGCAAAAAATTGCAAAAGGGCAATGGAAACCTATTGGTCCGGATAATGATGTGGAACCAAAAGACGGGTATGATGTTGTTTCTACAATAGATATTAATATACAGGATATAGCCCACCACGCTTTATTAGGGCAATTGGAAAAATACAATGCAGATCATGGTTGTGTAATTGTAATGGAAGTTGCTACTGGTGAGGTAAAAGCAATATCTAACTTGGGGCGTACTAAAAACAATACGTATTATGAACGCCTTAATTATGCGGTAGGAGAATCTTCTGAGCCTGGATCTACATTTAAGTTAGTGTCTATGGTGGCAGCGTTAGAAGATAAAATTATAGATACAAGTACTGTTGTTGATACAGAAAATGGTCGTTGGAAAATTTACGATAGAACTGTACGTGATTCTAAATGGGGTGGTTATGGTAAAATTTCTTTTGGAAAAGCGTTTGAGTATTCTTCTAACACGGCTTTTGCAAAGGTTATACATAATGGATATAAAAATAATCCAGAAAAATTTGTAGATCGTTTAATGGAGATGAACTTAAATAGAGATTTAGGTTTGCCTATTAAGGGAGAGGGAAAACCGGTTATTAGATATCCTGGTGATAAAGGTTGGTCTGGTATTTCTTTAGCATGGATGTCTCACGGGTATGAGGTGTCTTTAACGCCCTTACAAACACTAACTTTTTACAATGCCATTGCTAATGGTGGTGAAATGGTTAGGCCAAGATTAATAAAAGAGGTTAAAGAGTGGAATAAGACTATTTATAAATTTGATAAAGAGGTTATAAATCCGTCTATATGTTCTAAGGAAACAGTTAAAAAAGTACAGGCCTTGTTAAAAAATGTGGTAGAAAGTAAAAAAGGTACAGGTCATAAACTGTATTCTCCTAATTTTTCTATGGCGGGTAAAACAGGTACTGCGCAAAAAAACTACGTGGCTAAAGATCCAAATAAGTTGCAGTACATATCATCTTTTGCAGGTTATTTTCCGGCAGACGAGCCAAAGTATTCTTGCATTGTAGTTGTGCATGACCCGGATAAAAAAGCAGGCTTTTATGGTGCAGATGTTGCCGGACCAGTTTTTAAATCGGTTGCACATAAAATATATGCAACATCGCCAAAAACAGATATAGTAAAAGGTTTAGCTGTAACTAGTAAATCTTTAGATGGTAATTATGAAGCATATTATAAAAGTGTGCAAAAAAAATATAGTACCGTGCCTAATGTTAAGGGGATGAGCGGTATGGATGCAGTATCTCTTTTAGAGAATATGGGTATAAAAGTAGATGTAAAAGGAAACGGAAAAGTAAAAGCACAATCTGTGTCTCAGGGAACAGCTGTAAGCGGAGTGTCTAAAATAACGTTAGAATTATTGTGAAATTATTAAAAGACATATTATACGGTGTAGGTATTGTTGCAGTAAACGGTACAACAGATACTATGGTAAATGCCATATGCTTTGACTCTAGAAAAGTTGGGTTAGACGATGTGTTTGTTGCTGTAAAAGGTACACTTGTAGATGGTCATGACTATATTACTACAGCTCTAAACGCTGGCGCAAATACTATTGTATGTGAAACTATGCCAAAAGATTTGGTTAATGGTATTGCGTATGTACAGGTTAAAAATGGTAATTCTGCTTTGGCTGTAATGGCTTCTAATTTTTATGGTACTCCATCTAAAAATTTAAGACTTGTTGGTGTAACTGGTACAAATGGTAAAACCACTATTAGTAGCTTGTTGTATCAGTTATTTAAAAAAGCAGGTTATAAGGTAGGCTTGTTGTCAACTATTAAAATAATGATAGATGATAAAGAGGTTAAGACTACGCATACTACACCAGATGCGTTAACAATAAATAAGTCTTTGGCAGAAATGAGTGAAGCCGGAGTTGAGTTTTGCTTTATGGAAGTGAGCTCTCACGGAATTCATCAAAAAAGAATAGAAGGTTTGGTCTTTGAGGGTGCAATATTTACCAACTTATCACATGATCATTTAGATTATCATAAAACTTTTGCAGAATACAGAGACACTAAAAAATTATTGTTTGATGGTTTGCCAAAAACCGCTTGGGCACTAACAAATATAGATGATAAAAATGGTGCTGTTATGTTGCAAAATACAAAGGCAAAAAAACAGACATACGCATTAAAAACATACGCAGATTTTAGGGCTCAAATATTAGAAAATCAGTTTAGCGGACAATTACTAAAGATTGATGATAATGAGCTTTGGTCTAAGTTAATAGGAGATTTTAATGCTTACAATATGCTTGCGATATATGCAACTGCACAATTGTTAGGGTTAGAAAAAATGGAAATTCTACGTCTTTTGAGTGAGTTAGAGAATGTAGACGGAAGGTTTCAATATTACATATCTAGTAAAAATATTACTGCCATAGTAGATTATGCTCATACACCGGATGCTTTAAAAAATGTACTGAACACTATCAATGCATTGAGGACAGGAAATGAAGACGTCATCACCGTTGTGGGGTGTGGTGGCGACAGAGACAAGTCAAAACGTCCGGTTATGGGTCATATTGCTTCAGAGATGAGCACTAAGGTTGTTTTTACATCAGATAACCCTAGAACAGAATCTTCATCAGAAATACTAAAAGAAATAGAAGCTGGTGTAGAGGCGCAAAATACACGTAAAGTTTTAACTATTGAAAATAGAGAGCAGGCTATTAAAACTGCTTGTCAGTTGGCGCAACCAAAAGACATTATTTTAATAGCAGGTAAAGGTCATGAAACATACCAAGAAACAAATGGTGTGCGCATAGATTTTGATGATTATAAAATTGTAAAAGAAATACTAACCGGTTTAGAAAAATAAAAAGCTAGTTACACAACAAACAATATATGTTATACTATTTATTCGAGTTTTTAGAGAAAGAGTATCAATTGCCTGGAGCAAGTCTGTTTCAGTTTATCACATTTAGGGCTGCAATGGCAATAATTGTGTCGTTGTTGATTGCTACTGTTTATGGTAAAAAAATTATTCTTTTTCTTCAAAAAAAGCAAATAGGAGAAACGGTTAGAGATTTAGGTTTAGACGGACAAAAGCAAAAAGCTGGTACGCCAACAATGGGTGGTTTAATTATTATACTAGCTACCTTAATTCCTGTTTTGTTGTTTGCTAAGTTAGATAATGTCTACATTTTATTGTTAATAGTAACAATGCTTTGGATGGGTGTTATTGGTTTTGTAGATGATTATATTAAAATATTTAAAAAAGATAAAGAAGGATTAAAAGGGAAATTTAAAATTCTTGGTCAGGTTGTGCTTGGTTTAATTGTAGGTTGTACGCTTTATTTTCATCCTGGCGTAACTATTAAAGAAAATGCAATAGCCGGTATAGCAACAAAAGGGTCTGTAGTGGCTCCTATTTCTGTGCCAGAAATTAAGTCAATGGCAACAACAGTTCCTTTGGTAAAAAATAATGAGTTAGACTATACAAGTCTAATTTCTTGGATGGGAGACGGAGCAGAAGATTATGCTTGGTTAATTTTTATTCCAATTGTAATTTTTATTGTAACTGCAGTATCTAACGGTGCAAACTTAACAGACGGTATAGATGGTTTAGCGGCTGGTACATCTGCAATAATAGTATTTACACTAGGTATTTTTGCCTGGGTTTCTGGTAACATTATATTTTCAGATTATTTAGATATAATGTTTATTCCAAAGTCCGGAGAAGTAGTGGTTTTTATTGCTGCTTTTGTAGGGGCTCTTATTGGGTTTTTATGGTATAACGCGTATCCTGCAAGTGTATTTATGGGAGATACTGGTAGTTTAACTATTGGTGGTGTTATTGCTGTAATAGCAATTATAATACGTAAGGAGTTAATTATTCCTGTATTATGCGGAATCTTCTTTGCGGAGTCACTTTCTGTAATGTTACAAGTAGGTTATTTTAAATACACTAAAAAAGTTTCTGGTGTGGGCAAGCGTATATTTCTAATGGCTCCCTTACATCATCATTACCAGAAAAAAGGATATCATGAGAGTAAAATAGTTACCCGTTTTTGGGTAGTAAGTATAATTCTTGCAATTATAACTTTTGTAACCTTAAAAGTAAGATAGGTGAAGAGGTTAGTAATTCTTGGTGGTGGAGAAAGTGGTGTTGGTACAGCGCTTTTAGGAATAAAAAAAGGGTACAATGTATTTGTGTCTGATAAAGGAAAAATTAAAGAAGAATATAAAAAAGTTCTTAAACATTTTGAGATAGACTGGGAAGAAGAACAGCATACAGAATCTAAAATTTTAAATGCAGATTTGGTAATGAAAAGTCCTGGTATACCAGACAAGGTAGCTCTTGTACAAAAATTATTGTCGCTACGTATTCCTGTAATTTCTGAGATAGAATTTGCAAGTAAATATACAGATGCCGTAATTATTGGTATAACGGGTAGTAATGGTAAAACTACCACTACAATGATGGTAAACCATATTTTAAAAGAAGAAGGTTTGCACGTTGGTATGGCTGGTAATATTGGTGATAGCTATGCTAAAATGGTGTCTGAAAATAACTTTGACTACTATGTGTTAGAGATTAGTAGTTTTCAATTAGACGGTATTGTAGATTTTAAACCACATATAGCCATTATAACTAACATTACGCCAGATCATTTAGATAGGTATAATTATGAGTTTGATAACTATATCGCATCAAAATTTAGAATTGCAGAGAACCAAACAAAAGAAGACTATTTAATTTATGATGCAGACGATGAAGTGCTTGTAAGTTGGCTAGAGAATCACCCAGTTAAATCAAAATTAATACCATTTTCAATAGAAAAACAAATTGAAGAAGGTGTTTGTTTAAAGAATGATAAAATACATATAACGACCCAAAATAATACAATAGAGATGGCAACAAACAACTTAGCTTTAGAAGGTAAACACAATTTAAAAAATACAATGGCAGCTTCAGCAGCTTCTAAATTAGTAAATATTAGAAAAGCTACTATTAGGGCTAGTATTGAGAACTTTCAGGGTGCATCGCATCGTTTAGAGAGTGTTTTAAAAATTGCTCACGTACATTATGTAAATGATTCTAAAGCAACTAATGTTAATGCAACATATTATGCATTAGAGAGTATGAAATCTGCTACAGTTTGGATTGTTGGTGGTGTAGATAAAGGAAATGATTATAAGTCGTTAATGCCATTGGTAAGAGAAAAAGTAAAAGCTATTATCTGTTTGGGTGTAGATAATTCTAAGATTATTGAAGAGTTTGGGAATGTTGTAGATTTAGTTGTTGAGACACAAAGAATGGATGAAGCTGTTAAAATGGCTTACAAAATTGGTCAACGTGGAGATACGGTATTGTTATCTCCTGCTTGTGCTAGTTTTGATTTGTTTGAGAATTACGAAGACAGAGGAAATCAATTTAAAGCAGCAGTAAAAAGTTTGTAAAAAATAAGTAATAAGTATAGTGTTAAGTTATTTTAAAAATATAAAAGGAGATAAGGCTATTTGGGGCATAGTTGCGCTATTGGCATTATTTTCGTTTTTGCCAGTTTACAGCGCAAGTAGTAATTTGGTGTATGTGGTTGGTAATGGTACGGCTGTAAGTCACCTTGTTAAGCACGCTTTTTTATTAATGCTTGGCTTTGGTATAATTTACGGCGTGCATAAAATACCAATGCACTTTTTTAAAGGCTTATCTATAATTGCTATGCCAATAGTATTGTTGCTTTTGGGGTATACGTTAGCTCAAGGAAAAACAATTGGTGGGGCAAATGCTAGTAGGTGGATAAACATTCCGTTTGTGGGCTTTTCGTTTCAGACATCTACATTAGCAGCAGTTGTGTTAATGATATATGTGGCGCGTTATTTAGCAAAAATTAAAGATAAAGTAGTTACTTTTAAAGAGAGTGTACTTCCGTTGTGGATTCCTGTTTTTTTGGTGATAGTTTTAATTTTACCAGCTAACTTTTCTACAGCAGCAATTATTTTTTTTATGGTACTTACTCTAACTTTTTTAGGTGGTTATCCTATTAAATATTTATTAGGAATCGTTGGTACGGGTATTGCTTGTTTGGCATTATTTATTTTGGTTGCAAAGGCAGTTCCGGATTTGTTTGAAAATAGAATAGATACTTGGGAGAATAGAATATCTAACTTTTTTAATGGCGAAGATACTAGTGAGGATTACCAAATAGAGCGTGCTAAAATTGCAATTGCATCTGGCGGTGTTCTTGGTAAAGGCTCTGGTAAAAGTGTTCAGAAAAACTTTTTACCACAAAGTTCTTCAGATTTTATTTATGCTATTATAGTAGAAGAATATGGTTTAGTTGGTGGCTTGGTGGTGATGTTTTTTTATCTGTTACTGTTATTTAGAATAGTTGTGGTAGCAAATGCTAACCCAAGTGTGTTTGGTAAGTTATTAGTGGTAGGTGTAGGCTTACCCATAGTTTTTCAGGCATTTATAAATATGGCTGTTGCGGTAGAGTTATTTCCTGTAACAGGACAAACATTACCGCTTATTAGTAGTGGTGGTACGTCTATCTGGATGACGTGTTTAGCAATAGGCATTGTGCTTAGTGCAAGTAATAAAAACCCAGTAAAAGAAAAAGAAGTTATAGATGAGTCTAACCCTTTAGATGTGTTAAGTGGACAATTATAAATTTATATTATCTGGAGGTGGCACAGGCGGACATATTTATCCGGCTATTGCAATAGCAAATGAGCTAAAGGAAATGTATCCTGATGCTGAATTTTTGTTTGTTGGTGCCAAAGACCGTATGGAGATGGAAAAGGTGCCACAGGCTGGGTACAAAATAGAAGGCCTTTGGATTTCTGGTTTTCAGCGTAAGCTAACATTTAAAAATATGTTGTTTCCGTTTAAGGTTATTAGTAGTTTGTTTAAGGCTAGGCAAATTATAAAAAAGTTTAAACCTAATGCAGTAGTTGGTACAGGAGGTTTTGCAAGCGGACCATTATTGCACGTTGCTGCGGGTAAAAATATTCCGTGTGTGTTGCAAGAGCAAAATTCTTATGCAGGTGTTACCAATAAATTATTAGCTGGTAAAGTGCAAAAAATTTGCGTTGCTTATGATGGTATGGATCGTTTTTTTTCTGCAGATAAAATTATAAAAACAGGAAATCCTGTTCGTAAAGATTTGGTAGAGATGAAGGTCTCTAAGCAAAAAGCTTTAGAGTTTTTTAAATTGAAAAAAGATAAGCCAGTATTGTTGGTTTTAGGTGGAAGCTTAGGGGCAAGAAGGGTAAATAAACTTATTAAAGAACAATTGCCTTTGTTTGCGTCTTTAGATGTTCAAGTAATTTGGCAATGTGGAAAGTTGTATTATGAGGAGTATAAAGAGTGTCAGAATGAACATGTTTTAGTGTTTGATTTTTTAAATAAAATGGATTTTGCTTATGCTGCTGCAGATGTTATTATATCTAGAGCTGGTGCAGGTTCTGTGTCCGAGTTAAGTATTGTTGGTAAGCCGGTTATTTTTATTCCGTCACCAAATGTTGCAGAGGATCATCAAACAAAAAATGCATTGGCATACGCAGATAAAAATGCAGCTATTTTGTTAAGAGAAAAAGAGTTAGATGCTAGTTTTAAAACTGTTTTTACGGATTTGTTTAACAATAAAGAAAAGCAAATAGAATTAGGAGAAAATATAAAAAAGCAAGCGTTGCCAAATGCAACTAAAAATATTGCTTTAGAAGTTAGTAAGTTATTAAAAAAATGAATTTAAAAGATATACATAGCGTTTACTTTTTGGGTATTGGTGGCATAGGAATGTCTGCCTTGGCTCGCTATTTTAAATTTATAGGTAAAGAAGTTGCTGGTTATGATAAAACAGAAACTCCATTAACCAAAGAACTTGCTGTATCTGGTATAGAAATTCATTATCAGGATAATGTAAGTCTTATACCAGAATATTATAAAAATATAAATAATACGCTGGTAGTGTATACACCTGCTTTGCCTAAAAATCACTTAGAGTTAAATTATTATGTAACTAATGGTTATGCGGTTAAAAAAAGGTCTGAGGTTTTAGGTATTATTACAAAAAATACTTTCTGTTTTGGGGTTGCTGGTACACACGGTAAAACTACAACATCTAGTATTTTAGCACATTTGTTATATGATTCAGGAACTCCAATTACTGCCTTTTTAGGTGGCATATCGGAGGATTTTAATAGCAATTTTTTATTAGAGGGAACAGATTATTCAGTTGTTGAAGCAGATGAGTTTGATAGGTCGTTTTTGCAACTATCTCCAAATGTTGCTTGCATTACCTCTATGGATGCAGATCACCTAGATATTTATGGTACAGGAGACGATTTAAAAGATGCTTTTGTTGCTTATGTAAACAGGTTAGAACCAGACGGAAAATTGTTTGTGCGTAACGGTTTGCCTTTAGATGGTATTACGTATGGTATAGATGATGATTCTGATTTTTGTATCACAGATATAGAAATAAAAAATGGCTCTTATATATTTAATATAAGAACACCAGATTCTGTTATAAACGGAGTAAAATTTAGCAAACCAGGAAGACATAATTTGTTAAACGGATTAGTTGCTTTTGCTATGGCTTTAGAAGCTGGTAAATCTCCAGATGTGGTTGCTGCTGCGTTGGGTACTTTTAAAGGTGTGCAGCGTAGGTTTTCATACCGTATTAAAAATGAAGATTTTGTTTTTATAGATGATTATGCGCATCATCCTACAGAAATAAATGCAGTGTATAATGCGGTGTCAGAAATGCATCCTAATAAAAAAACAGTAGCTGTTTTTCAGCCACACTTATTTTCTAGGACAAAAGATTTTATAGATGATTTTGCAACTAGTTTATCGCAATTTCAAAGTATTATTTTGTTAGATATTTATCCTGCAAGAGAAGAGCCAATAGAAGGAGTGACTTCTGAATGGTTGTTGAGTAAAATAAATAATCCGAATAAAAAAATCTGTTCTAAAAAAGAATTGATAAATGAGTTAAAAAATCAGAATCCAGAAGTTTTAGTAGCTATGGGAGCTGGAGATATTGGACAAGAGATTGATAAAATTAAAAACGCTTTTGTAATATGAAAGTAAATTGGAGCTACATAAAATTGGTGTTCTTATTACTCTTATTGCTAGGAGTATACGCTTTTACGGGTGTTAGGCATCAATCTAAAAAAATAGAAAAAACAACAGTTGAGTTTTTAGGCGAAGACAATTTGTTTATAACTCAGCAGATGGTTAATAAATTGTTAATACAAAATTTAGGAAGCCTTACAAACGTGCCAAAAGATGCGCTAGTTTTGAATAAAGTAGAAAAGGTTTTAGAAGCCAATAAAATGGTGAAGAGTGCTCAAGTTTATCTTACTGTAAATGGGGAACTTACATCTAAAATTGTACAACGTAAACCAATAGGGCGTATTCAAGGAAATTCAAATTTTTATTTGGATGACGAGGGTAAGCGTATGCCTTTATCTAATAACCACTCTGCAAGGGTGCCAATTATTACTGGTAAAATTACAGATGATAGTCTTCAAAATTGCTTTGCTTTTTTGAATTTTGTTAATGCCGATGATTTTTTAAAGAAAAACATTATTGGTATTCATATTGCAAAGGACAATGATTTTCAGCTTAAGCTTAGGTTAGAGGATTATGTGGTTAGTTTAGGGAAGGTAGAAAATTTAAAAGCTAAGTTTAATAATTACAAGGCTTTTTATAGTAAAGCAACAAAAGATAAAGCTTTAAATAATTATAAAGCTGTTAGTTTAGAGTACAATAATCAAGTAGTGTGTACCAAAATTTAAGTTATGGAGCCAGGTAAATATTCAGTAGGGTTAGACATAGGGACAACAAAAATTGTAGCCATAATTGGTAAGGAGAACGAATACGGTAAAATTGAAGTTTTAGGTATTGGTAAATCTAAAAGCCTTGGTGTGCACAGAGGTGTAGTAAACAATATTACGCAAACTATAAAATCTATACAGCAAGCTGTAGAAGAGGCAGAGGCAACTTCTGGTTTAAAAATAAGCTCTGTTGTTGTTGGTATTGCTGGTCAGCACATACGTAGTTTGCAGCATAGTGATTATATAACAAGGCCAGACTCTGAGCAAGTTATTAATGAAGATGATGTAGATATACTTGTAAACCAAGTTTACAAATTAATTATGCTTCCTGGAGAAGAAATTATTCATGTGTTACCACAAGAATATAAAGTAGACGGACAAGCAGAAATTAAGGAGCCAATTGGTATGTATGGTGGTAGGCTAGAGGCTAACTTTCATGTAGTTGTTGGTCAAGTATCATCTATAAAAAATGTGGGTAGGTGTATTAAAAGTGCTGGTTTAGATTTAGGCAGTATTACATTAGAGCCATTAGCATCTGCAAACGCAGTGTTAAGTCAAGAAGAAAAAGAAGCTGGTATTGCATTAATAGATATAGGAGGCGGTACAACAGACGTTGCCATTTTTAAAGATGGTATTATTAGACATACTGCTGTAATTCCTTTTGGAGGAAATGTTATAACAGAAGATATAAAAGAAGGTTGCTCTATTATAGAAAAGCAAGCCGAACTATTAAAAATTAAGTTTGGATCTGCTTGGCCAGGAGAAAATAAGGATAATGAAATAGTTTCTATACCAGGATTAAGAGGTAGAGAGCCTAAAGAAATTACACTTAAAAACCTTTCTAAAATAATACATGCTCGTGTTGTAGAGATCATAGAGCAGGTATATATGGAGATTAAAAATTACGGTCATGAAGACCAAAAGAAGAAGCTAATTGGTGGTATTGTTTTAACGGGTGGTGGTAGCCAGTTAAAACACTTAAAGCAATTGGTAGAGTATATTACGGGTATGGATACCAGAATAGGTTACCCTAATGAGCATTTAGCAGGAGATTCTACTCAAGATATAGCAAGTCCGCTATACGCAACAGGAGTAGGTTTATTAATGAATGCTATAGAAACTAATGCTAAAAACAAAGAAATAGCATTAGAGGAAGCTCAAGCAGAAAAAGAAATAGCAGTAGAAAATAATCAGGAAGAAGACGGTTTCCAAACTGAAGAACCAAATGCCACATCAACCAAAAAAGAAGTGAAACCAGAACGAAAATCCATTTTTGAAAAATGGTCTGATAAGTTGAAAGACTTTTTAGATAATGCGGAGTAACGCATAAGTTGAAAATTGAAAAAAATAACTCAGTAAAATAACAGTATGAGCAAGAACACTGAATTAGAAAGTAATATCTCTTTTGATTTGCCTAAAAATCAAAGTAACGTAATAAAAGTCATTGGTGTTGGTGGCGGTGGTAGTAACGCAATAAATCACATGTTCCAGGCCGGAATAAATGGTGTAGATTTTATTGTTTGTAATACAGACTCACAAGCATTAGAAAACAGTACGGTTCCTAACAAAATAAGATTAGGGGTTACATTAACAGAAGGTTTGGGCGCAGGTGCAAATCCAGAAGTTGGTGAACAAGCTGCTATAGAAAGTATGGAAGACATAAAAAATATGTTAGATTCCAATACAAAAATGGTGTTTATTACTGCTGGTATGGGCGGTGGTACCGGTACAGGTGCTGCTCCAATAATAGCAAAACAAGCAAAAGGTATGGATATCCTTACAGTGGGTATTGTAACAATGCCTTTTCAGTTCGAAGGAAAAATGAGATGCCAGCAAGCTCAGACTGGTATAGAAAAGCTTCGTGCTAATGTAGACTCATTAATTGTTATAAATAATAATAAACTTAGAGAAGTATACGGTAATTTAGGCTTTAAAGCTGGTTTCTCTAAGGCAGATGAAGTATTAGCAACAGCTGCACGTGGTATTGCAGAAGTTATAACACATCACTACACACAAAACATAGATTTACGTGACGCTAAAACAGTACTATCTAACAGTGGTACTGCAATAATGGGTTCTGCAAATGCATCTGGTTCGTCTAGAGCACAAGAAGCTATTATGAAAGCATTAGATTCACCATTATTAAATGATAATAAAATTGCTGGTGCTAAAAACGTATTGTTATTAATAGTTTCCGGTGCTCAGGAAATTACTATTGATGAGATAGGGGAAATTAACGACCACATACAAACAGAGGCTGGTCATGGAGCTAACATTATTATGGGTGTTGGTGAAGATGAAAACTTAGGAGACGCTATTGCGGTAACTGTTATTGCTACGGGTTTTAATGTAGATCAGCAAGATGATATTGTAAATACAGAATCTAAAAAAATAATTCACACTCTAGAAGACGAGCAAAAAGCAACGCATAATTTAACGCCTGCTGCAGCTAATGTTGTATACGATGTTGTAGAGCCAGAAACTAGTCCTGTTAAAACAGAAGTTACACCTGCAGAGCCAGAAGTAATAAAGCATACTTTATTTGAGGAAGAAAAGCCAGAAATGGATTTGATACCAACAACAAATTTTATAAAAAACTTTAATGTGTTTTATGATGAAGTAGTTGCTGATGCTCCAAAAGAAGAAGACTTTGTTATAGTAGATGTTAGAGATTTTGATGTTGTAGATGCTGAAGAGGTAAAGGTTGTACAGGAAGAAGATCAGTTTGCATTTAGTTTTGATATTCCTAAAAAGGAGCAGAAAGTAGAAGAAGATGAACAAGAACATACAATTACCTTTAGTTTAGATGAAGAGGTAAATGATATGGACGTTAAAGACCATGTAGAAGTTGTTCCTGTATTAGAATACAATAAAGAAGGTGAAAAAAGATATAGTTTAGATGACTATATGGAGCTAGAAAAAGAACTTACAGGTGCTAAGTCTAAAGCTGAAAAATTTGAGCCTAAAATTGTTGATCAAGAATTAGCTTTTGAGAAGAAAACAGTAGCTCCAAAAGCAACTCAAGCTCCAACGCCTAAACCTGCACCAGCTGCTGAGCCAGAAGAAAGACAAGTAGAGGTAGATCCTATGAATACGCCAATTGAAGATTTGCTAAAAAACAGAGCAGATGAGCGTAGAAGAAAGTTAAAAGACTTTAACCATAAGTTTAAAAACAACATTAACACAGCAAGTGATATGGAAAATAAGCCAGCTTATTTACGCCAAGGTGTTAATTTAAATGATAGTAACCCAGAAAATAGAATTTCAAGAACCACTTTAAGTGAAGACGGAGAAGATATCCAATTACGTTCTAACAATTCTTTTTTGCATGATAATGTAGATTAGTGTAGTTTTTAAACTATATAATTTAGTGTATAAACCCGAAAGCAGTAATTGTTTTCGGGTTTATTTTTTTATCTTCGTGTTCCTAAAAATTATAAATTATGAGCTTACAACAAGATGTAATGACGGCAATGAAAACAGCTATGAAAGCTAAAGATAGCGTTGCTTTAGAGTCATTAAGAGCTATAAAATCTGTTTTGCTAATGGCACAAACAGAGTCAGGTGCAAAAACTGAGTTGAGTGAAGAAGAGGAAATAAAAATTATACAAAAACTTGTAAAACAACGTAAAGATAGTGCTGCTATTTATACAGAGCAAGGAAGAGAAGATTTAGCTGCTCCAGAATTAGCACAGGCAGAGGTTATAGGGCAGTTTTTGCCTGAACAAATGTCTGAGGGTGATATTGCTAAAGTTGTTGAAGATGTAATAGCTAAAACAGGTGCAGATGGTATGAAAGATATGGGTAAGGTAATGGGTATGGTATCTTCTCAATTAGCAGGTAAAGCAGATGGTAAAACAATTTCTACTATAGTAAAAAATAAATTAGCTTAATTTTTTATAAGCTGATAAGGCCCCGTGGCGCAACTGAATAGCGCATCAGATTTCGGCTCTGAGGGTTGGGGGTTTGAATCCCTCCGGGGTCACGAATAAACAAAGAATCCAAAATTAAAAAATCAAGTTTACTTGCTTTTTTAATTTTGGATTCTTTGTTTTCAAAGCGGAGCTTTTAGGGATCAACAAGCAAAGCGCAGTTTATCTTTATTCGTGAAATTTATAAATGTTTACTTGCTTTTTTAATTTTGGATTCTTTGTTTTCAAAGCGGAGCTTTTAGGGATCAACAAGCAAAGCGCAGTTCATCCTTATTCGTGAAATTTGTTAGTAAAAGCTAGTTTTCAATTGACTTATACTTTTTTTAATAGCCTTAAAGTTATTTGTTGATTAATTTAAAAGTACGTATGTAATCTACGTAGCACGTTCTATCTTTTAAATTAGCGCTTGCAACTTTACCTCCATCTGCAGGAATAGGATTCCAATCGTAACTCTCTATAGAGAATTGTAAATACATTTGTTGATTAAAAGGAACAGGAGGCGTTAAAGTGTATTGTTCTTTTCCATCTAGAAAAAAAACAAGTTCTGTAGCACTTTTCCACCAAAAACCATAAACATAATATCTTTCATGATTTTTAGTAGTTGTCGTTACCGCTCCTTGAGCTCTTTTTGAATCCTTCTGGCATTTATTTTCTCTACGAATAGCGTTAGAATGGTAAATTTTATCCCATTTTGCTTTTCTTGCCCATTCTGCGGTTAAGGGCGTAAGGACCCCTACAGACTCTGTAATGTCAATTTCATGTTTTTTATTACAATTATTGTTATAACCCATTAGCCAAAAGCCGCCACCCATTTCTGTCTTGCTCATTTTCATTCTACATTCATAGTAGTTTCCTACTGTAGAGGTTATTTTAGAACGTAAAATACCTCCATAATAGGTATAAGTTAAAGGTTTTCCATAAGGACTAATTGTTTTTGGTTCTCCAAGTTTTCCTACTTCAATAGTCATTTTACCTTTATTTGCTTTTATTCTTTTGGATTGGAATAAAGCTGGTAAACGACCAGGCCATTTTAAGTGAGGATGAGCATTAGGGTCTGTATACCATTTTTTTGAGTTTATTTTGTTATCACTAAACTCATCGGTTAATTTGTAAACAGTTTTCCATTTTTTTCCATTTGGTGTAGGATTTGTTCCAATAAAGTATGGTTTTTTTTCAACTTTTTGGTTAGTTATTGCAGTGCTATTGATTTCTTCAATGTCTGAACTTTTATCGACACTGCACGATATAATCGCTATTAGAACAAATAAATACAAATACTTCTTTTGTTTTTTTAACATAACTTCTGTTTTTATAGTAGGATTTAGATTACAGTGAAATTATGTTTTTATTTTGAAACAAAAAATTAAATATTAGTTTTTTAGTAGAACATATTAACAAAGCGATGGATATTTATCGCAAAAAAACTTTTTATTTAGTTGTTCGCTGTTGATTTTTTAAAAAATAGAGGTTTATAGTAATGTATTAAGTAGTAGCTACTTAACTATTAATTAAACAATAGAAAATTAAGTTTACTTGTGTTTTAATTTTGGATTCTTTGTTTTCAAAGCGGAGCTTTTAGGGATCTACAAGTATTTTTTATTTTAGAATAACAAAAGCCACGCAAATAGCATGGCTTTTTAGTAGATGTGTAGTGTAATATTATGACTTAGCTAAATCGTTACTGTGATTAACCTCAAAATAGTTTTGTACATTTTCCATAATATGAGATTCTTTCAGGGTAGAATTTGCTGTTTTATATTCTTGATCAATTAATTGTTTTGCAGGAAATGATTCACAATGTATTTCTTCGCCTTTTAAATTGGTAGTTTTTACAGTTGCTGTACCATTTAATAAAGATTTTCCTGTTACCATGATAAAAGAACGTTCTTCATCTGCAGCAGAAATGCCTGTTCTTATTTTTGTGTTTTCAATAATAATGTCCGACTTAATTTGCGTGTTAGCTAGACCTTGTTCTGTAGTTTTTTTATCATTACTACAAGATAAAAATAATGCTGCTGTTGCTAATACTGATACAAATAATTTAGTTTTCATAATTGAGTGCTTTTTTAAATACACTACAAAGATGAAGTTATTGCAGGCCTAAGAATACGCCTGAATTAGTGAAAATGAATACCCTGAAAACAGGGGTAGAGCAGCTTTAATCGTCTAGAAGTCCCATTTTTATTGCGTGTTTGGTTAAGCCAGCTAAATTTTTCACATTTAACTTAGAAATTAAATTTTTACGATAACTTTCTATTGTGTGCTTGCTTAAAAACAATTCGTCTGCAATTTCTTGTGTAGTGTATTCCTCAGCAATAAGTTTTAAAACCTCTTTTTCTCTATTTGTTAAAGAAACCTCTTTTTCTTTTTTGCTTGCAAACATTGCATCAGTGTAAGCTTTTTTTATTTCTGTAGAAAAATATTTTTCTCCGCCAATTATAGTTCTAATGGCTTCTAATAATTCATCTTTTTCAGCATTTTTGGGTACATAGCCATCTACATTGCCTCTAATTAGTGTGTCTATCATACCGCCATCTATATGCATACTAACAACTAGTGTTTTTAAACCAGGGAAGCGTTCTTTTACTATAGTGTTTAATTCTATACCATTCATTTCTGGCATAGTTAAATCTGTCACTAATAAATGAATGTCATCAGCACCATTTATGTCTAAATACTTTACTACTTGCGCACCATTTTTAGCGGTTGTAGTAATATTAAACTCAGGAGCATCTTCTAAAATACTCGTAAGTCCGTCTATAAACATTTTATGGTCGTCTGCAATAATTAGGTTATAAGTTGTCATTGGTTGTGTTTTTTATTGGTATTTCTATAGATATTACTGTTCCTCTGTTTACAGCAGAATCTATGTGTAAGGTACCGTTTAGTTTTTCTATTCTACTTTTAATATTTGTAAACCCAATACCGTCTCCATTATTTTCTTTGTTAAAACCTTTACCGTTGTCTTCAAAAAGTAAGGTAATGCTATCTTCAAAGTAATTTAGATGTATATCTGTATTAGATGCTTTGGCGTGTTTAAGAGTGTTTGTCATTAATTCTTGAATAATTTTAAACAACTCCATTTTTACCATTTCATTAATGGTGTTTATTTTTTCTTCTGGGTGCGGATAAAACTCTACATTAAGTTCGCCTGTGTTGGTGATAGATTTTGTGTATTCTTTTATGAGCTGCGTAAAATCGTCTTGTCTAAACTTTTTAGGGATTAGTGTGTGAGATATGTCTCTAACCAATTGGTAGGTTTCATCTAATTGTCCTGTAATTGTATTTAAAGTTTCTGTTTTTTCTTTAACACTTGCCAATTGTAATTTTATGCCAGCTAAATTACCGCCAATACTGTCGTGCAATTCTTGAGCTATACGTTTACGCTCTTCATCTTGACCTTCAATGGAGGCTTTAATAAGTTTTAATTCTTGCTCTTGTTTAAGTGTGGTAACCTTTTGGTTATTTATTTCTTCGTTCTTTTTAGCAAGCTCACTTTGTGCTTGTATTTTTTGATAGTATGTATAGAGTAAAGCAATAACGGGAATAAGAATAACTAAAAAACCAATTAAAAATGCAGATTTAATTGTTTTTTGACGGTCTAGTTCTGCTTCTTGCTTAATTTGATCTTCTTTTAAGTCAGATATAGCTTGTTCTTTTTTTAATGTTTCGTACTGTATCTCTAGTTCTTTTATAATTTCTCTTTGTTGCTTTGCTTTTATCTGGTTTAAGACACTAAAAAGCTGTGTCATAACAGCATAAGCATTTTTATAATCTTCTTGTTTGTAATAACTTTTTGCCTGTACAGTTAAAATTTGTTTTTGAAACTCTAAATTTTCGTGATCAATTGCATTTACATAGGCTGTTGTAAGTCCTATGTTTGCAATATCATAATATCCTTGTTTATAGTATACTTTTGCAATTAATAGTGCGCCTTCATAATAAATAGCGTTGTAATCATTAGCTTTTGCTTCATTACTAATTTCTGCGTAATATTTTAATGCGTATGGATAATCTTTTTTTATCTCTAGGAATTTAGTGAGTTGAAGTCTTACTTCTAGCTCAACTTCTAAATCTTTAAATTGTTTTGCTAGTTCTAATGAAGAATTGTAGTACTCTTCTGCTTTAGTGTAATCTTGTTTTTTTGCATATGCATTACCTAATTGCATAAGCGCTTTATTGGTAACCTTAGAATGTTGTTTGCCGTATTTGTCTATAGACTCTGTTAGTAAATCTATGGCTTTGTCTGTCTTGTCTTGAGTTATGTAGTTTTTTGCTAAACTTACTTTATGTAAATATAAAAACTCAGTATCGTTAATGGCTTCTGCTTCTTGTAGTCCTTTTATGTTCCACTCAATAGATTTGTCTATTAATCCGTTTAAAGAACTACCAAGAGACATAAAATAATAAGCCTTTGCGTAAAGGTATTTCTTCTCTTTTTCGGGTTTATCCCAATTGCCTAGTTCTTGTACATATAGGTTTCCGTAATGTAGTACAGAGTCTGTATTTGCTTTATAAGCGTGTTTTTCTATAAGTTGATCAAAGACTGAAAAACGTTGCGCTCCAAACTCAGCAGTTTTTAAAGCATCATAGTATGGTTTAAGGGTTTCGTCTAATTGAATTTGAGACCAAGAAAAAGAAAAAAATGGAGTTTCATCTTTTTCAGTTTTTGTACTGTCTATTTCTTGTGCACTAACTAATTGAAAAACACTTACTAAAAGTAGAATTAGAGTTGTTTTTAATTTGTGAAAAAATGTACTGTATGTTGGTTTGGTTAAAGTCAAAAAAATAATAATTGTTTAATTAATTATGCTAATTTGGGTTGTGTTTGTATACAGGTTACCTGATTGGTTTGCTAATTTAAACGCTGTTTACAAAGTTGGCTTTTATATAGCTTTTTACAACCCCGCAAGTTAGTGAAATGTATATCCCTGAAAACAGGGTGTAATATAATTATTATTTCTTTTGTAGTATAGTGCTAATTATTTTTTTAGCGTGAATTCTAGAATTTTCTATAAACCATTTGTGCGTTTCCATACCACCACAAATTACACCAGCTAAATAAACGTTACTTAAATTGGTTTCCATTGTGTCTGTGTTGTGTGTTGGTATCTTTTTTGCATCGTTAGACAAGGTGATGCCCATTTTGGTAAGAAAATCAAAATTTGGTCTATAGCCAGTTAATGCTAAAACATAGTCGTTTTGTAAGGTAATAGCACCATCAACAGTTTTAACTGTTAGTTGGGTCTCTTTAATTTCTGTAATATTGGCATTATAAATTACTTTTATACTACCTTCTTCTATGCGGTTAATAATATCTGGGCGTACCCAATATTTTACGCGTTGACCAACTTCTGCGCCACGAATAATTAAAGTTACTTCTGCACCTTTACGCCAGCATTCTAAAGCGGCATCTATGGATGAGTTACTTGCGCCAACAACTGCTACTTTTTGTTTAGAGAAATAATGCGGATTGTTATAGTAATGGGTGACTTTTGGTAAGTCTTCTCCCGGAATATTTAATTTATTAGGTATATCGTAAAAACCAGTAGCTATTATTACGTTATTTGCAGTGTAAGTTGTCTTACTGGTTTTTACAATATAATAAGTAGTGTCTTTGGTGACATTAGTTACTTTTTCAAATAAATTAATGTCTAAATCATTGCTACTTACAATTCTTCTGTAGTATTCTAAAGCTTCTTCTTTTTTAGGTTTAGCTTCATTACTGATAAAAGGAATGTTGTCTATTTCTAGTTTTTCGGATGATGAAAAAAATTGCATTTTAGCAGGGTAATTGTATAACGAGTTTACAATACACCCTTTTTCTAAAATAAGATAAGAAAGTCCGTTTTTTTTAGCTTCTAATCCGCAGGCAATACCAATAGGTCCGCCGCCAATAATTATAACATCAAATAAATTCACTAGCCTATAAGTTCTTTTAAGTTTTTAATTGTAGCTGTTGGGTTATCACTTTTAAAAACAAAACTACCAGCAACAAGTACATCTGCACCTGCGTCTACTAAAGCTTTTGCATTTTTAGAAGTAACACCGCCATCTATCTCTATAAGGGTTTTTGCATTTTTCTTAATAATTAATTCTTTTAATGCTTTTACCTTATTGTAAGTGTTTTCTATAAAAGATTGTCCTCCAAAACCAGGATTAACACTCATTAAGCATACAACATCAATATCATTAATAATATCTTCTAATAAATGTACGCCTGTGTGAGGGTTTAAGGCAACGCCAGCCATCATACCTTCAGCTTTAATTGCTTGTAAAGTTCTATGTAAATGTGTACAAGCTTCATAATGTACAGATAATACATTTGCTCCTAACTCTGCAAAGGTTTTTATGTACCTATCTGGGTCTACAATCATTAAATGTACATCTAATGTTTTTGTAGCGTGCTGTGCTATACTTTTTAACACAGGCATACCGTAAGATATGTTAGGAACAAAAACGCCGTCCATAATGTCTATATGGTGCCAATCTGCCTCACTATTGTTTACCATTTCTACATCTCTCTGTAGGTTTCCAAAGTCTGCTGCTAATAAAGAAGGTGCAATTTTATTGTTGCTCATTTTGTTTTAGATTGATATTTATGCAAAAGTACGCATTTGGTGTAAATTGATATAGTGTAAATGTGGCTTTATATTTTGTTTAAGAGTAATTTAAAATTTGTGTTTTTATAAGGTACTATAAACTATTAAAATAGTACTGTTGAATTACTTAAAATACAAAAAGCTATCTAATTTACTAGATAGCTTTTGTTGTTTGTTTTATAATAACTTATGCTTTGCGGTAGGAGCAAGATGCTTGCGCTAGCGGGGTTAATTTAGCGGTTAAATTATGAATATTGCCAAAACCCAGCTATTATTTTTTTTGTTTCATTTTGTTCATATAAGTACAAAGCTCCATAGTTAAAAGGATAGTTATCAATTAACAAATCATCGCTATATCCTTCTTCATCTATTTGCAATAAGTAAAAATAACCGTCTTTATTTAGTTCTTTATAATAATAATCTTTATGTTGGATAAAATTTGGTGTTCCGCCAGCTTTTACTATAAAAAAATCATTTTCATTAGCCTTGTCTAAATAGTTGGTTATTGAATTAATGGATATATCATTATTCCTTTTTTCCTCCAATAAACCTTCTTCAGAGTAATTATGTTCAATTACTTTCACTTCTATGTTTGGATATATATTTTTTTCTATACGCGTATCAAAATCTTTGTGTATTAAAATTGATAGCATATAATTTTCCTTTCGAGGATGTACTATTGTTGCATAAAAAAGATAATTTTCAGGAATTATGTCCTCTATTAATATAGGTGGATTTCCCCCAATCCTACCTCTAATATTTTTGTCATATGGTATGCATTTAGAAAATTTTTCTTTCATTTGTATTTGATTTAATTTCTTAATGAGTGTTTAAGAATCCGTTTTTCTTAGCGAATTCTAATGCATTTTCTCTAAGTTGCATAGATAGTTGAGTTGCATATCGCTTTGCATTTGTTGGTTCCCATCCTCTATGTAATAAACCTTGATAGATACCTTTTCTTGTTAGTGCGGTATTTCTATTAATGTTTTGTTAAGCACTTTGTCCTTTTAGATTAGTTCCCCCTAATTTATATTTCTGTTGAAGCTTAGAAATATTTTTATGCATATTAGGCTCTGTTAAAGCTATAGATGGGTTTTGTTTACCAATGGAAGAACTACGTCCAATATTATGATTTTGTTTTAACCAAGCACTTTGAAGGAGTTCATGACCAGACAACATATCACCTTTGTGTACAGGGCCTGTTATGTCGGAATAAGCACCTAATTGAAATTCGCCAGCTAACCCAAAAACATCTACTCAACTATTACTATCGCTTACATACGCATAAAAGTTTGGTTCACCACTTGCCAGCCCAATAGGGTCTTGGCTTATATACGTACCACTATCTGGTGAGTAATACCTAAACCTGTTGTAACACAGCTCTAGGTCATCATCAAAATACTGGCCTTGGTATCTAAAGGGTAAACTGCAAAAGAACTTTTGGTAACTACACTAATTACCACTGCCTAAAAATACAAAAAGCTACCTAATTTACTAGATAGCTTTTGTTGTTTGTTTTTTTGTAGAACTTATGCTGTACGGCACAAGCAAGATGCTTGCGCTAGCGCAGTACTATCTATAATTTTATGTCTTTGAGACATTGCTTAGAGATAACAAATAGCATTTCAAATATTAAAGAAAATTAGACACACTTCACAGAAGTGCCCCAAAGTTTCGGGTATGTATCTCGAGTGGTTTTATATAAATGAGACTTTAACAAATTGAACTGTCTTTTCAGTTACTTGTTATAAAAAAAATAGCTTTTTGAGACAGTCTTTTAAATATGTAAAGTGTATAACATATTGTCTGATTAAATTAATAAAATCGACATCTTTTTCTCCAATTAATTATTTGATTTTTTTATAAAAAACGTCATTTTCTATATTTAATATAAAAGTTTCCAAACTTATACTATTCTGATTAACATAATCAATAGCAACTTTAAAAGAATCTATTGAGGCATTATCAAAACCAAGAAAACCTCCAACTAAATACTTTCCGAAAGTGTGTGAGTTAGCATCTTCATTTAGAAACCAACTACCATTATATTTTTGAACAAAAACTTCTCCTATAAAGTAACCTAAAATAGATGTAATCCAATTTTTATCTTCATCTTCAATTTTTTGATTCTTAAGATAGTCACTGAGTGAAGGTATAAACCTTTGAGCCTCCAAAAGGACTAAATGGGGCTCGTCATATCCTAAATCTTCTATAAACTCCTTCAAAATAGGCATTCTTTCTTTTAGAAAATCGTCTAAGCCTTCTCTTCTTTTTTGAATTAAATTAATTTCTTCTTCGTTTAATTTATTTGACACTATATTAATATGTTAATAATTAAATGTATCACTTTTTATTGATGTATTACAGAAATTATACGATTTTTAGATAAAAAAGTACTTAATTCTAAACTCGATGGGGCATCTAGAAATATCCATCTTGGATCATACCCTTTTACATTATCTCTTAAATAAACATCTTTTAAAACTTGTTGTCGTATTTTTGGACTGAAGGGAACCTCATTAACTTTCACTTTACCCTCTACAGTTATATATCGGTTATAAGTTTTAACCTCTAAGGCCATAGTTCCATTTTTAGATGTTATATGGTGACCTGTATACCCTTCATTAGTCATAACAGAATTTAGTTGGCTGTTTGGAGTAGATTTTATAAGGTCTATTTCCGGTGCACTCCACGGTCTTGTTCCAGAGTGTCCGGCTTCTAGTAAAGCTTTCTCTTGCGCCCAAGCTCTATTAATACCAGTTTGCCACCCTCCACTTTGTGGAACATGAGAACTTGTAGCTCCCGTAATAGGATATGTTATAATCCCTGGAGTCAACCCAAAAACATCAATCCAACTATTACTGTCAGTTACATGCGCATAAAAGTTTGGTTCACCAGATGCCAACCTAATTGGGTCTTGACTTATATACGTACCACTATCAGGAGAGTAATACCTAAACCTGTTGTAACACAGCTCTAGGTCAACATCAAACTATTGGCCTTGGTATCTAAAGGTTAAACTGCAAAAGAACTTTTGGTAAATAAACTAATTACCACTGCTTAAAAATACAAAAAGCTACCTAATTTACTAGATAGCTTTTGTTGTTTGTTTTATAATAACTTATGCAGTAGGGCACAAGCAAGATGCTTGCGCTAGCGGGGGAGTAATACCTAAACCTGTTGTAACACAGCTCTAGGTCATCATCAAAATATTGGCCTTGGTATCTAAAGGGTAAACTGCAAAAGAACTTTTGGTAACTACACTAATTACCACAGTTTAAAAATACAAAAAGCTACCTAATTTACTAGATAGCTTTGCTGTTTGTTTTATAATAACTTATGGAGTAGGGCACAAGCAAGATGCTTGTGTTAGCGGGGACTTGTGCTAGCTGGCTTATTCAAATATTTTCACGTCACGACCTCTTTCATCTTTTATATATTTTTCAATTTCTTGAAAAGTATATTTCTTATTTGTTTTTACGGTTAAATCAATAAGTTTAAATTTTATATCTAAATTTTCATCATAACCTGTAGGAACAACTGGTGTTTTAGACATATTAGTGTCAAATAAAGCATTATTTATAGCAGGTATGTCTAATCCTAATTTTTCACGAACTTTAATTAGGTTTATTAATTCCATTGGGATTAGGCCGCTAGTCAAAAATTCTTCATTCTCCCATTTTTCACCACGTTGTAATCCTATTCCATTTAAATGATATTCGCAAAGCTCATCCCAATAATTGGATTCTATTTTAGTAAAATCATCCCAATTGTCAATAATTTTTTGATAAATACCATAGCCACTTCCATACTTTAAAATCAAGTCTTTTACTGGATTGTTTCCTGTCCATTTTTCAATTAAGAAATGTGCTAATTGTGTACTAGGATACACTTTTTGTTTTTTAAACTCTTTGTTGGATAAATTCTCTTGGTCTGTTAAATACGATAATGATTTTTTAAAAAGTAGTTTAATCAAATCTTCTCGTTCAACATATAAAGCATATTCATAAGTACCTTTTAAATGATCTATCCATTTATCATTAATATGTCCATAGGTCCAAAATACCGCAGTCCGCTCAAAATACTTCCAACAATCTTCATTCCCTTGAAATAAAAGATTTTTTGCTTTGATATGGGTGCAGTTTGGATTGCTATTTAATTTATGATAGAAAGTTTCGAAATTATACTTGTTCTTTTTGTAATTTTTAAATGAAAAAGAATACCTATTGTAAAATTCCTCATTACATAGTTCTTCATCTAAAAGTGAATTATACTCGTAATGCTTAATAGCTTTATTAATTAATTTCTTCATTAAGACTTGCACTTTAATTTAATGGAACGTTCATCTATATTAATTTGAAGGAGTTTATTTTTTAGTTTCCCATTTTGTTTGGCATCAATAATAATATCCATTAGGTTTTTCTGATAATTAGGCATATTCTTCCATCTACCATTTATGTTTCCAGAGATTTTACGAATATTTCTATCTGTCCATCCAGACATATCAGCTTTACTTCTCCAGTTACTTTTGCTCGTTTTTACCTCAATGACATTAATGTTGCCATCAGAAGTTTTAGTTATTAAATCGAAACCGTGACCAGAAGCATTTTGGACAGAACCTAAAACTTGATGTCCATTTTTAGATAAATATTTTGACGCAACTTTTTCTCCCCAATCACCCATTTTTACCCCGTCAACCATTTGGGTTACTAAACCTAAAGGGTCAACCCAACTATTACTATCTCTTACATACGCATAAAAGTTTGGTTCACCAGATGTCAACCCAATAGGTTCTTGGCTTATGTACGTACCACTATCTGGTGAGTAATGCCTAAACCGGTTGTAACACAGCTCTAGGTCATCATCAAAATATTGACCTTGGTATCTAAAGGGTAAACTGCAAAAGAACGTTTGGTAACTACATTAATTACCATTGCTTAAAAATACAAAAAGCTACCTAATTTACTAGATAGCTTTTGTTGTTTGTTTTTTTGTAGAATTTATGCGGTAGGGCACAAGCAAGATGCTTGTGCTAGCGGGGGAGTCATTTTAGAATATTACTACTACTTAATATTTATATTTTGCTCTGTGATAATTGATAAACTCATTTAATGAAAAAGAATCCAATCCTTTAAAATTTTCTATTAACTCTCTTTTAAGAGTATCTGAAGCAAAAAATGCTCTACTATAAAATGGTGATTTATAGAGAACAAATATATCTAAATGTTTAAGAAAGCTTAACTTGCTGTAATAATTATTTTTTACACCAGTAAACTGATCCTTTACATCTATAGTTTCTACATTTTGCCAATCAATAATACTATTATTATCTTCAAAAAAACGTAACATAACAAAATCATCATTAAGCAAAGTTCCTTTAAAATTATAAATAGAATGTTGAGAATATTCAAATAAATCTATATCTAATAAATTATTCTGTTTAAAAAAATCATAAAGTTTTTTTGATAAAATCCAAAACTTCCTATCTGCTATATATAAATCAAAATCAATTTTTTTAATTCCTTTAAAGATAGAAATTGTTGATAAGGGAAGGGTTTTATCTTTAGTAGGAGGTTTTCCATCTCTTTTATTTCTGTACTCATACCATCCTGAACTCCTTACTGGTAAATCAGGATCATTATTGTTAAACTTTTCTCCTATAAAAACATCGTAATAAATGTTATTTGTGATTACATTAATAGTATTCATCTTAATGAAATTGATTTAGATTTATTGCTTTTCCTGCATTTTTAGCACTCAAACCTTTAATTAAACTTTTTTGCAATTTACTTATAGCTTTTCTTGCTTGTTTCTTAGATATTCTATCATCATAAAAAGCATCTGCTATTGAAGAAACTCTGTTACCAGCAAAATCATTGTATGATTTATGACTGCCACTATGAAAATACTTAAGATTTAAATCATTTGCTACTCCTGAATTTTTAGGCATAAACAAACCATTAGCTACACCATCTTTAGGATTAAATCTTCCTGATTTGCCTAAGCCTATTTCATTAAAGAAATCTTGATTTTTGACCCAAACATCATGAGGTATAACATGATGTGCTTGATAATTACTCTTAACAAAATCATCTCCTATTGTTTTTCCTGCTTTGACAAGTCTATTTCCAAGAGTTCCACTTCCTTTACTTAACCCAAAAACATCAACCCAACTATTACTATCGCTTACATAAGCATAAAAGTTTGGCTCACCACTTGCAAGCCCAATTGGGTCTTGGCTTATGTACGTACCACTATCTGGTGAGTAATACCTAAACCTGTTGTAACACAGCTCTAGGTCAGCATCAAAATATTGGCCTTGGTATCTAAAGGGTATGAACGTTTTATCTCCTGTAAATTTAATTGCTTTTCCGTAAATATCCAACTCGCACGCCCATACTTTTTCACCTTCTTTATCATAAGCTTCTATAGGTGTTCCTAAATGGTCACTAACTATAGAAAAATACTCGCCATTAACCAATTTTGCTGTAGGTACAAAGCTCCCCTCATTAAATACCCATGTGGTGGCATTGTTAAACGGTTCTGGTTTATTATATGTTAATACGCCTGTGTTGTTTACTACCAGCTGCGGTCGGTCTTTAAGGTTGTACGTCCACTCATGCAAGGGTACGTTGCCATCCCATAAAAAACGTATAATATTATTGCCGTTTTTTACTAGTGGGTTTATTTTAGCGGTACGCCTGCCCAAGGCATCGTACTCAAAAGTAGTAAGTAGCCCTTCATTATTGCTTACTTTTTGTAAACTGCCATTGGCGTTCCAAACATATTCCCAAGTAAGTAGGTGGCTATTGTTATCATCTATTAAGTTAAATCCTCTTGCTTGTTTATTTTTCGCTGTTTTTTTTATGAGGTTGCCTTCGGCATCATACATATAGTTCCACTCTGGGTCTGCTAGTAATTTACCTCCTTTATCATAAGCATACCCACTGCGGTCTGCTGTTTTGTATAGGTTGCCTATACGGTCTGGTACTTTATAAATGGTTTCTGTTTGTTGGTAATTTGCTTGTGCTAAATTACCTAGTGCATCATAATTAAATGTAGTGGTTTTTCCGTTTACAATTAATTGCTCTAATTGGTTACTTGGGTTCCAACTGTATTGGCGTTTGCTAGGTTCGTAATTTTGGCTGTGTACGTGTAATTCTTTTATTCTACCAGCCTGGTCATAGTTTGTTTTTTGTGTTACGCCACCACTAAGCAAACGCTCTACTTCCCAGCCCATACTATTGTACTCAAAAGCAGCTTGCCATGTTGTTGCTTTGTCTTGTGCTGCATTGCTATTGATAAGCTCTCCTAGTGGGTTGTATTGGTTATTTAGTTGTGCACCTAAACTACTTTGCATTTGGGTACGTTGCCCAAAGTTATTATAGGTATTGGTAATTAGGTGGCCGTTTTGGCTTTCTTGTAACACATTGCCAACCGTATCTAATTGCAAGCGTACTTGGTTGTCTTGGTTTTCTGCTAGTATTAAGTTGCCATCTTTATCATAGCTAAACAACTCATACGTACCGTTACTATATTGTACAGTAGTTAACTGGCCTAAAGCATTGTAATTATAATTTGTAGTATGTAAGGGGCTAATGGTAGTTGTTACTTGGCCATTGGCGTCTCTACGGTATTTACGGCTAAGCCCATCAAAACCCCATTCGCCTATAATATTACCATTGCCATCTCGGCTAAAACGGTACAATTCACTGGCCTCATTACGTATGCTTTTTAGTTGCTCTTCTGTATCATAATAAAAAGTAACACTTTTACCATTTTCGGTACGCTTTTTTAAATGCCCTAGGCCCCAGTAGCTAAATTTTACGTTGCGTTTATGGTCTTTGGCAGTAAGCACACTACCAGCGGTGTTATACGTAAATTGGTGTACATTGCCAGTAGGTTCTATTAGTTTTAAAACATTACCAACCTTGTCATAATCATAGGTAGTTGTAGCCCCGTTGGCAGCAACTGTTTTTTGCACGCGCCCAAGACTATCATACGTCATATGCGTAGCAGTGCCGTTAGGCGAGTGTATGGTAGTTAAATTATGACTTTTATCCCATTCTAAAGTAGTGGTATTTTTGTTTTGATCTGTTATTTGGTATAGTTTACCTTTTTTGTAGTCTAGTTCTACAGAGCTACCGTTAGGGTACTCTATTTGTGTTACCTGCCCAAGATTGTTAAAGGTTCTTCTTAGGCTATTTCCTTGGTAGCTGGTATGGCTTACGAGCAAGTCTTGCTCATTGTAACCAAAACGTTCGGTATTGTCAAAAGCATTGGTAATGGCTATTAAATTACCTCTTTGGTCATAATTAAACTTGGTGCTATTGCCCATAGGATCTATGGTGAGTACTTTTTCTTCGTTTTCGTTATAGCGGTTTATGGTTACCCCGCCCATTGGGTCGGTTATTTTGGTTATGAGTAAACGGTCATCATACTCATAAACTGTAGTGTTGCCTAAAGAGTTGGTTACAATAGTTTTTCCTACTTTATAATCTAAATGGTATTCTAAAAGCCCTTCATCTCCCCAAGCGTGTATACATTTTGCATTTTCTCCTTTACCTTGGTATTCCCAATAAAAATTACCGCCTAACTGGTTGGTTAAATGAGATAATAAGCCATCTTTATAACGGAATGTTTTTTCTGCACTATTAACATCTATAACTTTATGTAGTAAGCCTTCTGAATTGTACTTGTAATTGTGGTTCCATACAAAGCCCTCCTGTGTTTCTAGTTCTATTGTGGTTAAAAGGTTAATATATTCTGGGTTGTTGTAACTAAATTTAAAAACACGTCCTGCGGTATCAGTCACAGAATCTATATTGTTATTAGCATTGTATTTTACGCTAATTTTATCTCCAATAGTATTTTTGATAAACGCTAGTTTACGGTTGCTGCCAAAGTGGTATTGTAGTTTATATTCGTCCTCTAAAACATACCCATTTTTAGTTTTATTCCATGTAAATTTTTCTATTGGGTGATACATAGTATCATGATCAGCTAAGGCAGGAAATGTAATAAAACGGCCATCTTCAATTCTTACAACAATATCTCCCTCTTGGTTTACATCACTATGGTAAACATCATAATTATGGTGCCACATTTTACCTAATGCGGATGTTGCTTGTATGTCACTATAGTAACGACGTGTAAATACAAAAGGGATGGCGCCAGGGAAACTAAATTCTTCATTTTCTGAAACTACACGTCCGGCAACAACATCTACAGGTTCTCCTACACATTTTGTTTTTGAAGATTTCTTTACTTCAACTTTTTTTACAGCCTTTTCTACATCGACTTTTTTTGCAGCTTTTTCTACATCAACTTTTTTTATAGCTTTTTCTACATCAACTTTTTTAATTGCTTTTTTTCCTCTTTTTAATAATTTCCCAAAACCTTTAAGTCCTAAATTTATCGCAAGGGCAAATAAATCTATAGTAGGAGGTCCACCAACTAAAACAGCCATACCTGCAGGAATAACAGTTATCATACTATCTGTGGGAGCCATTAATGTTAGCTTAGGTTTGCTTGCTTTTTTAGCTCTAAAAGGTGCAGGTATACCAACAACATTACAAGATAGTGCAGGTAAATATTGATAGGAGAAAGGGGCAGAATCTGCCATAACGGTACTACTACCCATAAACATTTCGCCTTGTGCCATAGGAGCAACTATTGGAGCAGGCCCGTGTGCTAAAACACCTGGTAAGTGTTGTATAGATGCACCAGCATTTGCAACCCATCTGTTATTTATTTTAACACTAGGCCTCATCATAGTTACAATAGCTCTAGCTACAGAACTTACAGTAATGGGTTGGGGTAGTTGCTCTTCGCCTTCAGCAACCTCTTCTTGTTCTTTTTCAGTGGGTGTTGGCAAAACAGAATTAATGGCAGCAAAAACTGCGGCTATCATATCATACACCATAAAAACATTAGGAACAGCGCACATAGGAGATGGTGGTACAACCGTAGAATGAAAATCTACACCTATGCCCATGTCAGAGAATTTACCAGCAGGTTGTCCTGGTATACTAGGCATTATTGCAGCTGCTAGGTCTTTCTGTAAACTATCTAACTGTGTTTTTTTTTCAGAAAATAATTCTCCAAAACTTTTTCCAGGCGCATGACCTACTGTTTTTTTAACCGCTTTTTCAGCTACTTTTTCAACAGTTTTAGTAGTTACTTTACTTAAAGCCATAATTTAATTTGTTGATGAAATTAATTCTTGCTCTTTTGGTAGAGGAGCATAATGTTGGTTTAGGTTTTCTTCAGCAGAAATTAGTTTTTTCCAATTTTTACCCAACCAAAGCTCCAGGTGTTCTTCTACAATAGGCCTTTTTTCATTTTCACCCAATATGTATTCTAAAATGTTATATGCTAAATTAGCTACATATAAAAACGTAGAGTTTTGGCGCGTTTGTAAGTCTAAATAGCAACCGCCATTTAGTGCTAATAGCGCATACTCAAAAGCATCTTCATATTTTTTCTTTTTCATTTGTATGGTAGCACATATTCTGTACGCTTCCATAATATAGAAATAGTCTAAATTTTTACTTGCCTTTTGCGCTATTTCTTCATAAACCTCAAAAGCATCTTCTTCTTCACTAAGGCTTAACAGAAAAGCAGCCTTAAATAGCATACTAGACCTCCATAATGGATAGTATTGTGAAGATGTTTTTATTGTGTCTGTTAATACAATAGCTTTTTCTATATGTTTAAGTCCTTTTTTAGGTTCTTTAATTGTGTTGTATGCGTGTGATACAATTAAATAACTAGATACTAGTACTGAGGGTTCTCCTAATTGTTTTGCTTCTGTAAAAAGACGATCTATTAACGGAAGCATTTTTTTCTCCTTAGGTAAAGCTTCCATTAATTCTAATACGGTTAGTTTGTATTTAGCATCTGGACTATGAGGTTGGCTACCTTTAACCTCTTTTTTCATTTCATTCTTCATAGCCGCAAGCATATTTAACTGCGGGTGAATTTCATAAACTTTTGATCGTGTTTTTCTTTTAAAAGATTTTAAATGTCTTTCTTTAGCAATATCTATAGCCACAAATCTAATAGCAGTAGGGGTATCTTTTTTTAGCATATCATGTATCCAATCTCCAAAGCCTTGTTGGTGCATTCCTAAACCAAACTGAATAATTAAAGATGGGTCTATGCCAATTAACGCTTTTTTAAAGCGTTCTATCTCTAAAAGAAGGTTAGAAAATGTAGGTGCAAGTTTTGTATTTGGAACAAAAGGCGTTTTAAGATAGTTATCTTTAATTAAAGCCTTATGTATATCGTATTTAGGGTCATTATCTAGATTAAACCAATCTGTAAATTCTGACCATAAATGTTTTTCATATTCTTCATCTTCTGTGTAAACTGAATTAAATTTAAGTATAACCTCTTCTGTTTCTCCTAGCGCAGAACCTTCTATGTCTAAAAAATGACTTATAATTTCAATATCTGAATATTCAGCTACCCAAACGGCTAGTTTCCATTCTTTATGCGTCAGAGCTTCTTTCCAGTACTCTTGTACCTTATAGTATTGGTGTGCTATAGATTTGTTCTCGCTCATGCTTAAGAATTTATTTTTACCATAGAGCCAGTAATGTTGGTGTCCCCAGTAGAGTTGGTTTTAATTGCAGCACCTAAAACATTGGTTTCTTCACCGCCATTTATAGTTGCATTTTTGGAACTTAGTAATGACAAGCTTTTTGTACCCGTAATACCTACTGTTGGTGCATCTACAACGATATTTTCTTTTCCGCCAATTTTAACATTTGTCCCGTCTAGTTCTATTTCTGTTCCTTTTAAGAAAATATTAGTAGCATCTAACGTAATTGTTTTAGGAGCAGAAATAGTAATAGTTTCATCTCCGTTTAGTGTAATGCTACTACCACTTGGATCAGAAATAGTTATTTTCCCTTGGTTTTCATCATCATTAAAAGTTATGGTATTACCACTTCTTGTAGTTATACTTTTACTTTTGTTTTGTTCTAAACCTCCGGCTCCTGTTTGCCCGTTAAAAAGGCTACCTAGTACAAAAGGTCTGTTAGGGTCGTTGTATCTAAAACCAAGTAAAACCTGGTCACCTTCTTCTGGTATAAACACAAAACCTCTGTTGGTAGCTACGTTACTGCTGCTCCCTGCATCTGGTGTCATAACACGTATCCATGCCGTTTTCATTTCTCCGGTTTGCCAGTTCATTTTTACTTGTACTCTTCCTTTGTTTTTAGGGTCTTGGTTGCTTAATACCGTTGCCATTTGTGTTTGCGCTACTGGCAATGTTACTTTAGGTTCAGGTAGGCTTTTAATATCTACAGGTAACGCCACAAAACTATTGGTGTAATAGTTAGCTTCTTTAGCGTAGTGTGTAATTTCTGTAATAATATATTTACCGTGCTTTTTAGTGGCATAACTAGCAACACCGCTAAGTATAGCTGTTTCTATGTCTATAATACTCCCTACAGCTAATCCTTTTTTAGTAGACTTGCCAGATATGTAGTTAGAGTTAGCCGCCGCACTTTGTTGTTTCTTTTTTAAATAGTTGTCTATCTCAGACTTGTTTTTAATTCTAGGAATGGTGTACCCATTACCACCAGTAGAAAAGAGCTCTAAACTAGTGTTAAAGGCGTGTTGTCCTAATTCATTTAAACCAGTAGGACTATCTGGAGTTTGGCTGTTGTGTTGTTGTACGTCTTGGGAGTTAAACGAAAAAGCTTGTGCTTTACGAGCCTGTGCTTGTATGCCAATATTCATTTCGGTTAAATCTTTACCGTATTCTATAGTAATAGGGTCTGTTTGTGATGGTTTTCCAAAAAATAAGGTGTCTCCATCATAAAACAACCACTCGTTATGTTGTTTAGCAATACGCTGTATAAACTTAAAGTTGGTTTCTAGGTATTGCGACTCATAGTCTAGTGTAGCGGTATTTTCTGGTGCAATTTCTGTAGTTAACTTAGGGTTTTTAGTCACCACTTTTACAATGTCTGCTAAGGACTTGTTTAACCAAGATTGCATAACCTCACTATCTTCTAAAACAATAGTAGAGGAGTAGCCAGAGAGAATAATTTGCCCGTGATTGCCGTTGTTTTGATTAAGAGATACGTTGGTTATAATACCTGTAAAATCTTTGCCAGTAGTAGTAATAAGTATTGTTTTACCAAGCCAGTCTTTAGACTTGTCTATGGTGTGTGCGGTAGTGGTTTCCCCGGCTTCTAAATCTATACCAACCTCAAAAGAATGGTGATCGTTAATTTTTTGAGCTATGGTAATGTGTTTGTAACCACTAATAAATTTACCGTTAATACTAATTTGCTTATTTTCTGGTGTCATAACTTTATGTTTGTAGGTACTATATAAGCCTTGTGGTAAATTTAGAAACCAAGAGGCCTAATTTTAATGTTATTTTAAACAAAGCAGTAAAGAGATTAGTTTTACTAGGTTTGTTTTATTTTTTAGATGTATTGGTTTGTGTGTAACTAATACACCATATGTGGTATTTTGTAAAAGGATAAAAAAGCCTTCAAATTATGACACTTGAAGGCTTTAATAGTATAAACATGTCTAAACAACTAGTATGTGTTTAGTAGTTTTATGATCTTGGCCAACGGTTTAATAAAGAAGCTGTACCAACGTTAATTTCCTCAGCAGAGAAAGTAACTTTAATAGTCATAGGTACGTCATTATTAACGTCTAATGTTTCTTTAAAATGAACGATGTAAGCGTTTTTAAACTCAACTTCTTTCATTTTAGCATCCTCGTCTGTTTTCTTAAAAGTAATTTTACCTTCAACAGGTTTAAACTGACTGTTAACCATAGCTTCAATAACAGAAGTATCTTCTGTAGACTCTATAACTAATTCAACTCTACCACCAGTTACGTTAGAAGATGGCTTACCTTTAGAATCTGTATTTCTACTAAATTCATAATCAGAATAAAGTACATCAAATACTTTACCACCGAAACTAAAATCTGCTCTAAATGATCCCATAATAATTTGTTTTTTTAATTAAAATTAATTTTTAAAATGTTACAGTTCCTCTTTAGTTTCGACTAGTATAAAAAAAAGAGAAAGCATCAAAAAACTACTTTTTTGAAATTTTCTCCATACTTAGGCAAAAACCTAAGTCCTTAATATGACATTATTTTATTTTGGAAGAAAGAGAAAAATTCTAAAATATTGTCTTTATGAAGGCTAATGTATTAAATAATATCAGTTTACAAAAGTAATTTTTTTAATTTAACACGTATTTAATGTTGTGTTTAAACGATAAAGCCTTACAAAAACAAGTGTTATATCATATATTATTTTTAAAATTATACATATTAGTAAGAAAAAGCATACGCATTTAATCCTTTATTTCTGTTGTTTTATCGATTTACTGACTGTTTAAATGCAAATAAATTAGGTGCTAAATTTTTTTATAAGACCCTCAAAAGAACAATTTTGAGGATCTTATGTTGCTTTTAAAGCAATAAATATTCTGGAACAAAATAAGTGTCTTTATTTACTTTTATAAGATCGTTGTCTAAAAATTTCTTTTCTAAAAGATCTACTTTATCACGATTTTTTAGAAAAAATTTGTCAAATCCTTTTTGTGTAGCAGACTTGGTCTTTATTTTTAAAGTTTGGTAACTACCAAATGTACGATCTACCTTTATGCCTGTTTTAAAAAAGAATAATTGAGATAGTTTGTCGTTTCTATAGATTACTTTTCTTTTAAAGACTTTATTTATGCCTCTAATTTCTCTTCTGTAAGTTCTTTTTAGTATTCTTTTTTCTCTTCTAGTTAATGTCTCTTTGGTATGTATGTAATCATCTGCATTTGTGTATGAGCTTATTTCACTATTAAAAGAGGCAAGTCTAGACTCTGCAAATCGAGGCAACAAAGCTCTGTAGTTTTCAATTAAATCTAGAACTTCTGTTTTGCTCATATGGTACCCTTTTTGCAAAGAGTTAACACTGGCTTTATCTAACGGTGTGTTTTTGTAAAAAATGTCGTTAGGGTTGTTTTTGTCTATTAAACTTATTTGTAAGCTGTCAGAATTAAAAATAGTTTTTAAAAACTTAGAAGGCTTAGATTTTAAAACACCAAGCTTGCTTTTATAGTTGTTTAAAGATGTTATAAGCTTATTGTTTGTGTTAATTGTATTAATTAATACGGTGTCTATTGCTGTGCTTAAAGCTTTTGGCTCTATATGCATATTTATACTAGGAAAAATAACACCGCCGTTAAATAAGCTGTTTTGTGGGGCGTCATAAACATAAATATTACTGTTTTCTGAGGCTATGTTTTTTAAACTGTTTTTACTAATAGTTAGGTTGTTATCTATAATGTAGTTTTCTATAAAAGAGTTGTAGTTTTTAGATACATCAGATAATATTTCTTTAGCTAATAATAAATTATTTTGGTTACTTTCATTAGAGCGGTTCTGTAATTGTATAAATAATAATTTAGAGGACTTTAAAGCCATTTTTTTAATTAAATAGTCTTGTCTGTCTAAATTATAATTACCACTACTGCCAGCTATAATAAAAAAGTTATTTTCAAAACTAGTGGTGTTGTAACTAGTTGCTAAAGAAGTTTCTATTGCTTGGTTTAAGGTTAGGTAGTCTTTGGTAATTGCTTTTTTGTGTAATGGTTTTTCCTCTAGTATGTTTTGTATAAAGGTTATCCAACTAGCAAAAGATGTAGTTTTAGGTAGTACATAAGATTTGTTTTTACTTCTACTAACAGCAGAAAAAGAGAATTTTAAATCTTCATGTTGTGGAAAAAATAAACCTATATTTTGAAGAGAGTTTATTAAAGGCTTAATGCTTTCTTTTTCGTCTTCATTAAATATAAAATGAAAATTAACTGTTTTGCTTTCTTTTTCTAGTCTATTGGCATCAGAAATTAAAACATTGTTACCTTTTACGTTTATTAATTTATTCTCGTTCTGGTCCCAAATGTAAAAAGGAACATTTGCTGTGGGGTTACTAAATTCACTTGGCTTATTAGGTGCTTTATTGTAAAAGTAATTAGCGTAAATATGTTGTTGTGATATAGTAAGGTTTGTAGAGTCTTTAATATGTAAAGATTTTTTTTGTCCTGCTAAATTGTAAACATGACCTTGCCCAATAGGAGAAATTAAATCTGTAGATACCCATCCCATAACATTAGTTTCTACACCATTAATGCTTGGTGCATTAGAAATAAGCACAGCATTACCTGTTTGGTTATACTTGTAAGGGTAAACGGTTTGGTTTAAAAGCAATTTTTTATCTAAGGGTTTGTTAAAAAAAGGATCTTCATAAACCACTAAGCTGTCACCCACAAAAGTCTTATTTAATTTATATAAACCACTAGTTTTACTAACGCCTATTTTATATTTTAAAGGTTTGTTGTTTATTGTGCTGATAAAAGAGTTTTTATGCTCTAGCGTATTACTTTTAGATATCCAGCCAATATAATTTACTCCTTTAGTATCTGTAAAATGGCGTTTTCTATTGAATAAAAAAGAAAGTATACTTTTAGGTTTTCCAATTAATGATGAGTCTGCTAAAACAACCTCATAAGCATTGTTTTTATCACTTATAACAAAATAAGGTTCTAGAAATGATTGAGATCCTTTTTTAAATTGACCATAGCTGTTGGTGTAAGAAGTATTGTTGCTTCTGTCTGAATAGACCACCAATATAGACTTATCTTTTTTTAGTTTTAAGTTTTCGGTATCGCTATCTGGGTAATTAAAATTATGATCGCTTACACGTTCAATTTTTTCATATTTAAATACTTGTGCATTAGTGGTATTAAAAAGCAGTACAGATAAAAAAGCTATTATAAATGGTACTATGTTTTTTGGTTGGTTATTTTTCATTCTAACATGCTTTGAGTTACATTAATTCTTTTAATACATTTATACGTTTCTAGTTCTATACTATTGATGCTTATTCTTTTATTACGTTTACCATCCAAATAGTGTAAGCCTTGGCAGTAACTATAGAAGTCGTTATACTTACTGTTGTTAACCACAATTACAACTTCATTAGCGTTATTGCAAGTGTATTTATTTTTTAAATACCTAAACTGTTCGTTAAAAGTTGCTCTGTCTGATACGTCTGCATCTGCAATTGCTTGTAAATGCTTTTTAATATCGCTTTCTGCTAAAGAAAGAGAATCTACGGTAACCATGACATCTAATTTTTCAAAACGCGGAAGTATTTTTATTTTATGATATATAGGGTATTCTGTAGTATTGGTTGTTAGTTTTACATCATAAGTTCCTGGCTCTGAGTATACGTATACATTTTGTTTTTCGTACGCATCTACAGTTCCTGTTTCTCCAAATTCCCAGTACCAAGTTTCTATTCCTGGCCCTTGAGAAGTAAATATTAACTCTTCTCCTGTATAGCCTTCATCTGGGCCAAAAAGCTTAGGTATAGAGTCTATTACTCTACGCTCTTTAACAGATATTACTTTGATATATTTAGATAGTGTTTGGTTTTTGTCTATATCTACAGTAACTAAATATTTACCAGGTTCTTTGTATTTGTATTTTACGTCTAAGTTGCGTTTTAATGTGTCTCCATTGCCAAAATGCCACACTAGTTTTTTGTCTTTTACTACAGATGTATCATTTAAGAAAAAATCTAATTCTTCATTTTGTTCATAATGGCTGTTGTCATTAGAATCAAAAACATAGAAATCTAAATTTTTTAACTCAGAATTAAAAGGGTAAAAACTTAAAATGATAATAACTAATGAGATTAGTAGGAGTACACTCAATAGTATAATTTTATTTTTGTTATTCATGTCTATATATTTGCTTTACATTCATTTAGGTTCTTTTCTATCAATTTGTTGTTTTTCATTGATTTGTTCAGTGCTTCATTAATATCAAAGTATATTTTTAATATTCTAGATGATTGTTGTCCAAAACTATACTTGTTGTTCTTGTTGTTTATTTTGTAAATGTCTTCAAGTGCATAAATATCTCTTTTAATGCCATCAATTCTTTGTACTTGATTAATATCAAACTCTATAGTTTTTATAGTGTCGTGTAAAGTAACAACTTGCGTAATGTATTTTTTTTGAGCACTTAAAATTTCTTCGGAATTTCTAATGTCGCTCATTATCTCTTTACTCTCTAAAACAGGAACCGAAATAAAGAAATTGACAATTATTACAAACAGGATACCTACGACCCAGGAGAAAAATAGTGTGAACCTAATTTTTCGCCAAGAATTTTCATTTAGTTGCATAGTTAATTAAATTGGTTAGAGTTTATTTCTTTATATTTTTGTTTGCATTTTTCTAACTGGTCAATGTTGTACAATCTTTTACTTTCTTCTTTTTTGTACACATCCATTATAGATTGTATTTCTCCTAAATGCTTAAATAGTTCTTGGTATAACTCGTAATGTTTGGCGTCTTGCTTATTAATGTTAATTTCTTTTTCTAAACTTAAGCGAGTGTCAGAAATAAGTTTTTGCATTTCCTTGTGCTCTGTTAGTGTTCTTTGCTTGTTTTTTAGGCTACTTAAGTTTTTATAAATGTCCTCTAACTGGTAGTTGAGTTGTGCTTGTTTGTTAAAAATAGCATCGTAGCTAGCCTTTTTTTCGTTTAAGAGTGTAATTCCTTTAGTTGCTGTATTTAGGGTAAAAGATCCGCATACTAGTAGTACAATTATTAGGAAACTAAAGTATAGAGAGAATTTTAAAATTTGTTTTCTTCTTTTAATGTAGTTTAACGGTTTCATTAAATAAAATTTGTATTTAAAAAATCAACCCATTTTGGGTTTAGTTAGTTGTTTTGTAATATTAATTGCCTACGGTTTTACTTGTAGTGCTATCTGGTTTTAATAAAGTCTTTTCTTACTACATAATTAAAATTTTATAATAGTACTATTTTTATAAAAATAGTTGCTATTTATACTTACTAGTATGTGGCCACTTATAAATAGTTATAAATTAATTATGTGTAATATATTTTGTAATTTTTTTGACCAAGATATTTAATTTTTCCTATAAAATTTACATAAAAAACAGTTTTTTTTGTCTGTTTTTACTGTAGATTAAAATTTTACTGTTTGCAGGTAATTAACAGTAATTAATGTTCACTGAATTCAGTGTTTTTTTATGGAAAATAAAATTTAGCAGAAAAGGGGAGTATCTAAAATAGTCTTAGAGTTGCTATTTGGGACTAAATTTTAATTGTTTTTTTGGGGTATTAAATAAGGAATGGTCTTTATATAAAGACCATTCCTTGGTATGCTATTATTGTTGGTTATATTCACTATGCCAAACAGCCTCTTCTGGGCCATCTCCTTTGTGACCATCTAATTGTATTACAAAACTTTTTGCAGGAAAATATGGTGTAATATGAAGATCTATTAAGACTCTGTCTTTTTGGTTAGGATCTTGCTCTATTTTCATTACCTTAAATTTCTCAATAAGTTTTGTTGGTCCATGAATACTATCTAAGAATTTAACAATTTGGCTTCTTAAATCAGACTCTGTTCTGGTAGTCCAGTTTTCAAAAGCTCTTCTGTTTAAAAAGTCAAATAATACCTTTGTAATATAATCAAATACACGAACAACAGAATAGGTTTGTAATCCTAGGTTGTCTCCGTTAAAAAGTGTTTTAGCAGAAAAAGCCATAACTTTACTGTACTCATTAACCATAGGTACTAATCCCATTTTTTCTAGCTCAGAGATTTCACTCTTTTTAAGATCAAAACGTACACTTTCTACTTCGTTAATACCACCAAACTTTTTACCCGCTACAACTTGTGACATTAATGTGCTGTATATTTTACCAGCAAGTGCAGAAGAAGGAGGAACATATAAGTTGTCTTCCTCGCCAACAATATCATCTTTTTTTCTTCCTAATAACCAGTTACAAGTCATTAGTGTATTAGATTTGTAAACGTCTCCGCCGGTATGGTTAGAGTTAAAGAAAAGATCCACAACATCGTCTGGTGTTTCTAAATCTTGAAAATCTGTTAGTAAAACAGTTTTGTTGTCAAAAGCTATTTTAGACCACTTATCTAGGATAGCATTAGTTCCTAAATAACCAGGTATAACTAATAAAGAATAGTTTTGTCTTAGATCTAGTCTGTCAAAATTTTGTTTTAGCTCATTACCTATATAATCTATAAAGTAAGGATTATCTAAATCTTTTAATTGATGCATACTAGCGTTAACAATAGTTACGTTTTTAACCTTGTCACTCTCTGTATTTTTGTAGAAATGTGCTAATGATCTGTAAGAAGTTTCTAATTCTTTAGTTCTTTTTAATGCTTGCTTAAGATTAGCATTTAGGACTTCTCCTACTTTAAGTGCCTTTTCTTTGGCAATGTCACGCATTTCTTCACTGTTTTTGTCGCTCTTTAAAAGATCCAACCAAACAGTTAATCTGTTCGTTAAATTTTTACGTTCAGACTCCCATTGGTCATCTGTTAAAAATATATTTCTTCTTGCTTTTCTGTTAGGGTTAAGATTAGTGTACCCATCAATTACATTTTCTAAAAAAGAGAAACCACCAAATTCTTTTAATAAATCTATTGAAGCTGATAAATCTACTGTTTCAGCTTGTTTAGTTTGTGTAGCTATAGATTTACTTGTTTGAGTCTTTTCTGCCATTATTTAATTTTTTGATCGTTATTTTTCAGCATTTTTAATTTCAGAAATAGAATCTTCTAAAATTTGAATAAGTGCATTTTTAGTGTCAGGGTTTTCTAAAGCCTTTAAAAGGGCTCTGTTAGAAGATAGTTGACGAGAAATTTTTACATTTTGTTCTTTCTCAATATCTAACTTACTTAAAAATTCACTGTTCTCTTTAATTTTTTTAGAATCAAAATCTCCAATGTTTTTAAAGTTCATTACCTCACTTACCTCACTGCCGTTTTCATCTTGGTGTTCTAATTTTACAGACGGAGAAAATTTTTCAAAAACTTGCTCCACTGTTTGTAAACCATGTATTGCCTCTGGTGAAACTGGTGCTTCATCAGTTAATTTTTGAACCAATAAAGTTCTGTTAGAAGGGATGTCTGCTATAGATTCGTTTACATCTAACTTTACTTCATTACCCCCAATACCATAATTATACATTGCCATATTGTCTATTTTTTTTATTAATGTTATCTAGTTTTTTATAATTTTAATATGAATATACCTCTTTTATTTAAAACAATAAAATTATATTTGTTTAAAACACTGTAAGTGCATGCGTAAGATATTACTGATAAAGATATAAAACTAATGAACTATTTAAAGTTGCCAATAGATTTTTCTGAAATTTTAACAAATAAAAGCGCAGATAGATGTTCTAAAGTTGAATCTATAGCGCAGCATATAATGATGATGATTACCTCTAGATACGGCGAAGTTGTAGGTAGAGATGATTTTGGTTCGCAAATTTGGGAGCTAGAATTTAGTCAGTTAGTAAGAATTAAAGATTGGGAAGAACGGGTAGAAAATTCTTTAACTGAAGCCATAAAAAAATATGAATTTAGATTAAAAGATATTAAAGTGTCCGTTGTTTTGTCTGAGGTTGATGATAACTTATCTAGTAGTGAAAATACACAAATACGCAGAAAATCACAGATAGCTGTAAAGGCAAAATTAATAGAAAACGATATGGATTTTAATTTTAATACCTTAATATATATAAGTCCTTTATCCCAATAAATTAGTATGAGAGACCAAACATTTTTAACATTGAAAAAAAGGATGTTAGAACGCTCTATGGAGTTATGGGGTATAAAAGAGGCTAATAGCATAGACCCCTTAATAGACCTTTTAATAGATGTTTTTGCTTATGAAAAAGCAAAGCTACATCAAGAAATTAAATTGTCTGATACCCAGCTGCTTCACAGGTTATCTAGAATATTATTAAGTAGTAAGTGGTCTTCTCCAATGCCTGCACATGCTTTAATGCTAATGTACCCTAATGAGGAAACATATACTGTTACTCCAGATAATCATTTTTATGTAAATACTAGTAGTTATGGTAAAGATAACTTAAGTGTCTTTTTTACGCCTCTAGTAAATAGTACCGTACATAATGCAGCAGTAAAATATAAGTTGTACAATACGCAGTTGGTACAGTATATTAATAACGAGGCTATTAGTAATACTTTTTTTGATAAAGAAAATAGAGTAGAAGACAATACACTATGGTTAGGTATAGAAATTGACCAAGAAAAGCTTCATAAATTAGACCGTTTATCCTTAACCGTATTAATGGAAGATCTAAATTTGTATCCTCTTTTAAATACAATGTCTGTTAATGGTGAAAACAGAGTTAATATAAGGTGTTCTAAGGGTAACTTTGACTCTAATGAGCTTGATGAAACACATTATTCTGAAGAAATAACTACGTTTTATAAGGATTATTTTTATGATTTAGATTTAGAAGGTAGCACTCATATAAAAAAGTCTTTGAGCCAGTTATTTCCGTTCTCTAAAAAGGAAGTAGAGGACATAGATTATGATCAAAGTCTTTTTTGGATAAAAATTAAGCTGCCAGAAATTTTTGATAAGCAAAAAATAGAACAATTTAATGTTTCTCTTAACACCGTTCCTGTAGTTAATAGGCAAAGAGTTTATAAACAGCACAATTATAGTAAAAACGGAAGAATAGTATCTCTCCCATGTGAGCATAAAAACTATTTTTTAAATGTTAAATCTGCTCAAGATGATAATGGAAAATATTTAAAGAATATTTTAAACGATTATGAAAATAGAAGAAACGGTACATACTCTCTCTATTTTGGAGATATAGAAAAGTTTGATACTAGAAGCGCAAAAGTTTTAATAAATAAGGTAACACAATCTATTAGAGAAGAAGGTAATGCATATGCAGCTATGAATCCTGAAAGGTTAGATACTTACTTAGAAGAATTAATAAAACAGCTAGACTTGCTAGAGCAAAAAGCAATAGATAAAGTAAAAGATATAGATGTGTCTGAAAGTACATTTTTATTAACCTACCCTTTTCCTAATGCAACCAATTATGAAATAGAATATTGGACAAGTAATGCAGATTTGGCTAATGATTTTAATGAACAAAGTACATTTAATCAATATGCCACTAATGAGTTTGATATGAAAAAAACTCGCTTGTTAACAACTACTGTTGGTGGTAAAATTAGAAAAGGAGAAAGAGAACAGGTAGATAGTTTAAGGTATGGCTTGCTTACAAAAGAACGTATAGTTTCTAAGGCAGATGTAAAAAGTTTTATAAATCAGCAAATAGGTAACTACGTATCTAACATACAAATACAACCAGGAGCACAAATTTCAAAAGAAAAGAAAAAAGGAATAATAAGAACAACAGATGTTTTAATTACATTAAACACTTTATTTTCATCTAAACAAGATTTAGATAGATTAGGTGTTTATTTTGAAAATGAATTGACAAATAAGTCAATCAGTAACATTCCGTATAAAGTAGTAATTCAGTAATAACTATGAAAGAATTAGATTTTAGTCAAGGATTAATTTCGGCTATGAAAATGGCCAAACATAATGCTAATAATGATAAGCATACTTCATATGGTGTAGCTCATTTAGTTATGGCTATGCTTATAGAACCAACCGGTCTTAAAGAAATTTTAGAAAGCTTAGGTAAAGATATTGGTTACATAGCAGAGTGGTTTGAGGTAAGAAGAGAAATGTATACACCTACCACAGAGTTTGACGAAGAAACAATGCAAGATAGTGAAGTGCAAATAGTGCTAGAAGATGCTATACGTTCTAAAATTAAATTAGGAACAGATTTTATAGATCCTATTTGTGTTTTTACAGCTGTTATTAGAGAAGGTGTAGTGTACTCTAAAGCTCAGATAGATTCTTTGGGTGTTAATGAAAATGATGTGCTAAACCAATACAATGTACCAAAGCTAAATTTATTATCAGGTTCAGATGCAGAAAACCAAGTAGTTTCTTCTACACCATTTTCTGTAAATCTTAAAACAGAAAAAATAACAAAAGAAGGTGCTTTAATAATAGGTAGAGAAAAAGAGGTTAGATCTATATTAGAAAATTTAGAAAGATCAGAAAACAAAGGAACCTTATTAATTGGAGATTCTGGTGTTGGTAAAACCGCAGTTGTAAAGTCTTTTGTTACCGAGTTAGCAAATAATGAAGATGAAGCTATAAGAAATACGTTAGTCTTTGGTTTAAACGTATCAAAACTATTGGCTAGCAGTGGATCTGAGAATGAAATATCTAAAAAAATTGTAGAACTGTTTGAAAAATTACACAAGCTAGAAACACAAACAGTATTAGTTATAGATGATCTTCAAATTTTATTAGAAAATACATCAGGTAAATCTAGTTTAGTAACAAATATTTTAAATGCACAGTTGGCAGAAGGCTCAACAAACCTAGTATTTACAATTACCTCAGATGCTTACAGAAAAAACATAGAAAAACATCCTATAAATAGTAAGTTAGAGATGGTTTTTTTAGAGGAGTTAGATCAATTTTTATTATTAAAATGTTTAGAAAAACACCAAATACGATTACAAGGTATTTACGATATTAAAATTTCTGACCAAGCTTTAAAAGAAACTATAAAACTATCTAAAAGATATTTTAAAGAAAACAAACTGCCTTATGGTGCTATAGATTTGTTAGATAGAACTTTAGCTGCTGTAAAAATGAGTAATAAAAATGCTCAGAAAGAGGTAGAAAAATTTAAGCAAGCACTAAAAGCAATAGAAGAAGCTGATGTTGTTGTAAAAGGTGATTTAGAGTTGCTATTTAAAACAATTTTTAAAAAAATAAGTGTTGTTTTAACCGCAAAAGTAGTAGAGAATTTAGTTCTTTTAGAAGATGATACTGTTGCTATTGGTTTAGAAAAAATACATAAGTTATTGGCAATTTTAGAAGATATAGCATCAGAAAAAATAGAGGTAGTTAAGTCTACAGAAATAGAATCTATTGTTGCAGATATATCTGGTATTCCTTTGGGAAAAATTCAAGCAGAAGAGAAAGAGAAAATATTAGGAATAGAAGATAAACTCCAAGAGCGAGTAAAAGGTCAAGAAAGTGCTATACAAACATTGTCTGACGCTATTATAGAATCTAGGAGTGGGTTAGGTAACCCTAAACAGCCAATTGGGTCTTTTTTCTTTTTAGGACCCACAGGAACCGGTAAAACAGAGCTTACCAAGTCTTTAGCAGAACTGCTTTTTGATGATGAAACTGCTATGATTAGATTTGATATGTCTGAATTTAAAGAAGAGCATTCTGCTGCATTATTATATGGTGCACCTCCAGGCTATGTTGGGTATGAAGAAGGTGGTATGCTAGTTAATAAAATTAGACAAAAACCATATTCGGTAGTGCTTTTTGATGAAATAGAAAAAGCACACAGTTCTGTGTATGACGTTTTTCTTCAAATTATGGATGAAGGTACAATACATGATAAATTAGGTAGAAGTGGAGATTTTTCTAATGCCATAATAATATTTACGTCTAACATTGGTAGCCAATGGATTGCAGAACAAATAGAGCAGGGGACTAAACCATCATCTAATCAATTAATAGAGGTGATGAGCAAACATTTTAGACCAGAATTTTTAGGAAGGTTAACAGAGGTTGTACCATTTTCTCCTATTAATGAAAAAATAGCAAAAGACATTTTTAAATTACACTTTGCTAATCTGCAAAAACAACTTTTAGATCAAAAAGATATTTCTTTAGAATTATCAGAGGAAGCTTTAGCTTTTCTTGCGCAAAAAGGATATTCTAAAAAATATGGTGCAAGACCAATTGGTGGCGTAATTAGGAATTATATTAAAAAGGTAGTTTCTAAATTTATTATTTCTGAACAAATAGTTCCTGGTGATAAAATAATCCTAAACTATAGTGATGAACAACTAATTTGGGATAAATGTTAGAAGAAGAATTTAACATAGACTCTTTAAAAAGAAATAATACAGCAGATTTTGTAGCAGAAGTTTTTTATGAGGAGCTAAAGTTTATTTTAGATAAAGATTTAGATGAAATGCTTATTGTAGAAAACAGTGGTATGAACAGCCGTGCGTTATCTAAAGACATTTTAGACGTTACAACTTTATATAAAAGTATAACCAATAGTTATAAAGAGTTTTTAGTATTGCATTTAAGCAGAAATAGTATTTATCATCAACTTCCAGAAATTTTATTTCATCCATTAGTTATTAGTACACCATCTATGAGCAATAAAGAGGTGGTAGAAGCTATAAAGGAAAATAAAAGGAGAGAGGTAAGAAATATAAACTTTTTTCAAGCTTTTGATACAGATCTTTTTAAAGAAAGTTCTAAAATTGTAAATAGGCATCTTAACTTTTTAACAGATGACAGCTCTAATGAAAACCTTTTTAGAATTGCACAAAAAATTTTAGATGCTAAATTAGAAATACCTAAAGTAAAATTATTTAAGTTATTCTTTAAATTATGCAATTCTGAGCAATTAAAAGAGAATCTTCCCGTTATTGAAGATTTAATTTATGAAGTGCTAGATTTTAAGATAGAATTAAAATATACACCTAAAATTTTTAAGCAAATTCCGTATAATAACCTAGGCAATAGTTTGTTGGGTATAGATTTTGGTTTGCACGGAAATGTAAAAAGTGAAGTAGATGACATCACTGCTTGCATACTGTTAGATGAGCCTATAGATAACTATAATACTCTTTTAAAAAACATTGATAATGTTAAAACAATTTTGAGTTTTTTAATTATTTCAAATAGAGAAATATTTGTAACTTACCATTTAACGGGTAAGTTAGATTTTGCTTTAAATAACAAATATTTAGGTTATGACACTTATTTAAATTAATTAATGTTAAGGATATAAAATACAGATGAAATGGATACATTAATTACATTTTTTTTAAAATATTTACTAGCCCCTTTATTGGTGGTTTTTTTAATTTTAGTACTTAAGTTTTCTAAAATTAAAAAGAAGTTACGTATAAAAAAGGTTATCTTTTTTATACTAATATCGTTACTAATACTAATTTTACCATCCTTGTTTGCCTTGTTAAGGTATGAGTTTGTTTGGGGTGGTTTATTAATAACTGCATTAACGTATTTGTTTTTAGGAATTGGTATGGTTTTTTATACAAAAACTAAAACATTTGACTCCTTTGGTTTAATAGAAAAAGACGGCAATAAAACATACTTTTTAATTGTAACTTTTGCTATTATAATTTTAACAGCATGGGTATATTATTTAATTTTTAATATTTTAAGTGGGTTGCCATATTCTATTTGGGCAATGTCTTCTGTGTTGTGGTTTATTGTTCCTATATTTTATGTAATGGCAAGAGACTCTTTTTTAAAAATATCTCCACCATTTTTTAAATCTTGGCGTGTAGAGCATGATACAAATAGTGATTTGTATTGGGATAAGATAGATACTTTTACACTTATACAGGTAACGGTTAAAGTTAAAAGATCTCCTACAGACAAAGATTATTCGTCATTTATGGTAAAGTTGCCTACAGAAGTGATTTTAGGAAAATGGTTTAATAGGTTTATAGAGGATCAAAATGTTAGGTTTCCACAAGATGTTATAAAAACAGAAGATGAAAGTGGTGATGAAATGGGGTGGATTTTTTACACATCCAAGTGGTTTAAGTTTCCGTTGTTTACTCGCGTTTTAGATGCAGAAAAAACAGGAACAGAAAATAACATTACCAACACACAAACGATCTTTGTTAGACGTATAAAAATAAAAGAAGATGAAAACGAATAAAATACAAAACTTACCCATTAACTGGACAGATGGAGTTAAGCTATCAGAGAAACATTTTTTTAAACAATATTATAGTATACTAGAAACTATTAAAGATTATAATTCTAGTGGTCAAAAAAACTTTGATTTTGGTATTTTAGAGGCAATAGATAGTAATTTTAGTGCATTAGATTTAGAACTGTCTTCAGATACTGGTACTAGTATAGCTGTAAGTCTTAAGTCTTGTAATGCAATAACTAAAAACGGCTACAAGATTTTATATTATAAAGGGCTTTATGGTGAAGAAGATATACCTAAAAAAGTTATTAATTTTAGCGAAGCAGAAGACGCTTCAATACATAACTATTATGTAATAGTGTCTATAAGTCCGTTTGAGTTAGTGCCTGTAGGGCAGCCAGATCCAGAGGTAGTTCCATTACACCACCCATATGCCTTACCAAAAATAGCACTAGATGTTGTTCCTGTTAACCAAGTTAACACGCATTTTTTGCAAGGTAATTTTATAGTAGTTGGCGAAATAAAATCTGAACAAGGCGTTTTTTCTTTAAACGATTCTTATATACCTCCAGTAAAAAAAGTAGCTTATAATGATGCTTTAGAAAAGTTTAGGGTAGATCTTATACAGGTATTATTAAGAATGAGGAAAAACTCTATTTTAATAATTAAGAAAAATAGAAACCATAAAAGAATAAACCGTTTAGCAGAGAATACTTTTTTGTTGTGTAATGATTTTAATCAGTTTTATGGTCAAAGTATTTACTATTTAAAGGAAGTTGTATCACAAGAATCTCCAATTTTTTTAGCAAAACAAATATCAATTTTAGCTAATCAGTTTTCTACATCTTTAAGTATTATGGATGAAAAAGAAAGAGAAGAATTACTGCAATATTATTTTGAGTGGACAGATGTTAAACCTTCTAATTTTAACTCTAAAATTGAAGACGTATTAAATAACCGTTACAACCATATAAATATTTCTGAAACTGTTGAGGTATTGGGCGAGTTTATATCTATAATAGATAGGTTATTTAACAAAATGAGTGCTCTTGAGTATATAGGGCAACGTAAAGATAATATTGTTATAAGTGAAGATTCTGTGATTAAAAAAGATAAACCAGGTAAATCTTCTTGGTCTATTTTTGATTAAGATAAGTCTTATATAAAACACAAAGCTACCTAATTACTAGGTAGCTTTAATATATATATTGGTATTTAATGCTGCTTGAGATTTTTTTTCTTGCCCGCAACTTTGAAAAAGAACAAACAGTGATAGAATTAAAATATATTTAGTCATTACCATACTTTTAGCTCATTACTACCAGCTGGCATAAAGAGTGTTAAATAGATTGATGTTTCTTCTTTTTTTCCTTTTTTTTCAGTTTCAATTTCTAGTATAGCATCTTTATTATCAAAACGCCTTAAGGTTATTAACTTAGAATTATATCCAAAAACTATTTCATAATCTTTTATTGGAGAAACCTTTGTGTTTTCAATGTCTGGAGAGAAAAAGTTCATTGTAGTTGAATTTCCCATCTTGTAATCTTCAATGATTTCATCTTTACTAAAATAATTGTAAGAAATTAGTCTTAATTCAAAATTCTTGGTTTCGTCTAAAAAAGCTTTTCCTTTTCCTTCTTCAATATATTCTTTTAACTGATTATATTTATTTACAGCCAATTCCTCTATGTTTTTAACTTTACTTAGGTCTTTTGCCGTTTCCAGCTCTTTACTAAAATCAAAGGGAACTACAGCATCAAAAGGAATTGTAAACTCATAATATGGTAATTTTAAATCGCCTAAATTTTCAGGTAAACCCAATTCCACAAGGTTTTCAAAGTCTTGTATAGAATCGTCTTTATCTTTCATATGAATCAAACGTATATCTGCATTTGCGTTTTCTGCTATAAACTTATCTCCTTCTTTTGGAAATACTTGTATAGTTAGCAATTGCTTGCCTGATTTTGGTATATAAATATTAAGGGGTACTAACATACTTTCTCCATAGTTTTCATAAAAAGTAAGCCAATGCGGAATATTATTACACCTAATAAGAACTCTGCATAGGTTTTTATTTAACTGTAATGCATATACAGGTTGGGTATTAAAAACTTTTATTTCATCTAATTTTTTAATTTCGTACTCTAATAGATCATTCATTTTTTCTTGCCCGCAACTTTGAAAAAGAACAAACAGCGATAGAATTAAAAGGTACTTTTTTATTGTCATATTTTATACTTATTTACGTATTATTACAAATTTATTACTGTCTTTTGGAAGATAGAGTTTAATGGGGTATTGTCCCCCTCCTGATATTTTCTTGTACTTCTGTTTTCATTTGTTTGGTTACTTTGGTTTGGCAACTTACCAAAAAGGGCAACAAAATAAATAAAACAGGGAATAACCTTGTTTTCATACTAACGAATTACTTCTAATTTAGATGAACCTTTTGGGCGATGGAAATAAAGGCTAAATACATTAGCTGTATCGTGTTTTCCACCATCTTTTTCGAGCCAATACTGTCCTATTAAAGGTGTTTCTCCTCTAACATCAAATCGCTCTAAGGCAACTACCTTACCATTACCATACATTTTTAAGGCTACATTTTCAATAGGGTACATGGTCATATCTTGCCCCCAAAGTTTTATAAAATTAGCAATGGTTTCTTGTACCTCTTCATTACTATCACTATTCGTAATTGCTCGTTCTTTTTTCATTTTATGAATATTTCGAGCAATTTCAGGCAATTCTTTATTGGTAATAAGATCTCGGTAGGTGTTATACTCCTTTAGTAATTCTTCAAACAACTCGTCTTTATCTTCTTTGCTTAAATCTTGGCTATTACTCCAGCCTTCTAACTCATAAGGTACTTCGGCATAAAACTTCCCCTTATATTCTACATACGGTTTACCTGCATCAGGAAACTTGGCATCGTAATCGCCTTCTGGTTTTTTACGCTCAAATTTTTCTGATTCATACAAGGTTTCTACATCGCCATTGGGCTTGTATTTGTATTTGTTTATCTGTAACTCAACCAACGCCCCTTCCGAAATACCGTTTGTATCAAAAAAACTTCGGTCTTTCCACTCTGGGTACACTCTAATCGTCCAAGTTTGCCAGCCTGTTTTTAAAATATATGGGTTTATAGGAATACTACCACTGATGGTACCATTTAGTCTTCCAAAAAAATAGTCTACTCGCATATCGTTAATTAATACTTCGTAGCTGCAAGCACCTATCCAAATATTGGCATTGTAAGCTTCGTCATTGGCAATTACGTTTTCTCCTAAATTGCTAAATATTTCTTGTACTTCTGGGTTTACTTGGCTGTTACAAGCTACAGATAAGCCCAAAAAACATAAGAATATTATTTTATAAGTTGTCAATGTCTTTACTTTCTTTATATTTATATAAAACCAAAAATTAGAGCTATATATTTACCAAACATGCCATTTATTATCTTTAGTTTTATATAAATATAAAGCACGCCCAGAATAATACTCGCCATCATCCATCCATAAGTAAGTTTCTAATGTCTCCGCATTTTTCAATGATACAACTTTATTATTAGCATAAAATTTTAATATAGCTTTCGGTAAAGGCAATAATTTAGATTTTTTTATTTCCTCTATATCAGCTACCATTTCTTCTTTAAGTTCTTCTTTAGTTGAATACCATTTTTTAGCACTCCTTCTCTCTCTTTCTTTAGTGAAATCTAGTAAAGCTACGCCATCACCTTTTTCTAAAATACTTATAAATGTAGCAAACTGGGCATCTACTTCTTTACGTAATTGGGTGCTGTCTAAAGTACTTAAATCTACCGCATTTTCTAAAGCGGTTATTTTAAATGGCACTGTAACTTCAAAGGCCCCTTTATGCACAAATGTAGGTAAAGGTTGCTCTAGCATTGGCATTTTATAGGTCCACACAGTTTCTCTGCCTTCGGCACTGCCCATATGTGGTATATGTTCTATTTTTACGGAAATAGATGCATATTTGTCTAACACTTGTTTCCCTGTACTAGGAAATAACCGAATTTCAATAGGTGTTAATCCACTACCTAATAAAGACGAGTTAATTCCTTTTGTTTTTGAAGTTACAGAGCCTTGCGAATCATTAGAAAAAGCAGTATTTGGTATGTCATTTATTAAAATTACATACTTGCAGTTGGAGCTAGAGATAGAAATGTTGTATAAATCGGGTAATTTTTCCATCTTTCCATAATCGGGCAATCCTTCGGTAGCATAGCTTATTATTTCTTCTATTTTGGTATTTAATGCTGCTTGAGATTTTTTTTCTTGCCCGCAACTTTGAAAAAGAACAAACAGCGATAGAATTAAAAGGTACTTTTTTATTGTCATATTTTATACTTATTTACGTATTATTACAAATTTATTACTGTCTTTTGGAAGATAGAGTTTTATGGGGTACTGGCCCCCTCCTGATATTTTCCTGTACTTCTGTTTTCATTTGTTTGGTTACTTTGGTTTGGCAACTCACCAAAAGGGGCAACAAAATAAATAAAACAGGGAATAACCTCGTTTTCATACTAACGAATTACTTCTAATTTAGATGAACCTTTTGGGCGATGAAAGTGAAGGCTAATAACTACAGCTTTATTATATTTTTCACCATCTTTTTCAAGTAAATAACTCCCTATTAAAGGTGTATGCCCCATAATATCCGTTCGTTCTAATGCAATTACCTTACCATTTCCATACATTTTTAAGGCTACCTTTTCAATAGGGTACATGGTCATATCATGCCCCCAACCATCTATAAAATTAGTAATAATTTCTTGTAGTTCCTCATTACTATTACTTTTAGCTATCGCTCGTTCTTCTTTCATTTTGTGAATATTTCGAGCAATTTCAGGCAATTCTTTATTGGTAATAAGATCTCGGTAGGTGTTGTACTCTATTAACAATTCTTCAAACAATTCGTCTTTATCTTCTTTACTTAAATCTTGGCTATTACTCCAACCTTCTAATTCATAGGGTACTTCGGCATAAAACTTCCCCTTATATTCTACATACGGTTTACCTGCATCAGGAAACTTGGCATCGTAATCGCCTTCTGGTTGTTTACGTTCAAACTTTTCTGATTCATACAAGGTTTCTACATCGCCATTGGGCTTGTATTTGTATTTGTTTATCTGTAACTCAACCAACGCCCCTTCCGAAATACCATTTGTATCAAAATAACTTCGGTCTTTCCACTCTGGGTACACTCTAATCGTCCAAGTTTGCCAGCCTGTTTTTAAAATATATGGGTTTATAGGAATACTACCACTGGTAGTACCATTTAGTCTTCCAAAAAAATAGTCTACTCGCATATCGTTAATTAGTACTTCGTAGCTGCAAGCACCTATGCGAATATTGGCATTGTAAGCTTCGTCATTGGCAATTACGTTTTCTCCTAAATTGCTAAATATTTCCTGTACTTCTGGGTTTACTTGGCTGTTACAAGCTACAGATAAGCCCAAAAAACATAAGAATATTATTTTATAAGTTGTCAATGTCTTTACTTTTTTTATTATTATATAAAACCAAAAATTAGAGCTATATATTTACCAAACATGCCATTTATTATCTTTAGTTTTATATAAATTTAAAGCACGCCCAAAATAATACTCGCCATCATCCATCCATATATAAGTTTCTAATGTCTTAGCTTTTCTAAGTGTAACAATCTTGTTTTTTCCATAAAATCTTAGTATTGATTTTGGTAAAGGAACTAGTTTAGATTTTTGTATACGTTCAATATCAGTTACCATTTCTTCTTTAAGTTCTTTTTTCGTTGAGTACCATTGTACGGTTCCTACTCTCTCTCTCTCTCTAGTAAAATCGAGTAAAGCAACCCCATCACCTTGTTCTAAAATACTTATAAATGTAGCAAACTGGGCATCTACTTCTTTGCGTAATTGGGTGCTGTCTAAAGTGCTTAAATCTACCGCATTTTCTAAAGAGGTTAATTTAAATGGCACTGTAACCTCAAACGCTCCTTTATGCACAAATGTAGGTAAAGGTTGCTCTAACATTGGCATTTTATAGGTCCACACAGTTTCTCTGCCTTCGGCACTGCCCATATGTGGTATGTGTTCTATTTTTATTGAGATAGATGCATATTTGTCTAACACCTGCTTCCCTGTACTAGGAAATAACCGAATTTCAATAGGTGTTAATCCACTACCTAATAAAGACGAGTTAATTCCTTTTGTTTTTGAAGTTACAGACCCTTGCGAATCGTTAAAAAAAGCAGCTGACTGTAAATCACTAATTAAAATTTCATACTTGCAGTTGGAGCTAGAGATGGAGATGTTGTATAAATCTGGGAGTTTTTCCATTTTCTCATAATCAGGCAATCCTTTAGTGGCATAAGCTACTATTTCTTCTATTTTTGTATTTAATGCTGCTTGAGATTTTTTTTCTTGCCCGCAACTTTGAAAAAGAACAAACAGCGATAGGATAAAAAGGTGCTTTTTTATTGTCATATTTTATACTTATTTACGTATAATAACAAACTCATCACTATCTTTTGGAAGATAGAGTTTTATGTTGTAAATCCTAATTGCTCCATCTGGCTCTAATGTTCTTAAAACGCCTTCTCTCATATTTTCTTTATCTACTCTTTCTAAAGACACCAATTGATTGTTCTTACCGTAGATTTTTATAGTGTATTTTTTAATAGGAACCATGTTTCCTTTAGCATATTCTCGGATTCTTCGAGAACTATTCTCGAATTCTTCGAGAACTATTCTCGAATTATAATCATAATTAAACACATTCGTTTCTTTGTCTCGTTGTACACATAAGTGATTAAAGGAATTTGCATCCCCATTATTCAATATAGTTCTTAACTTCTCATAATAAGCAATCACTTTTTTTTGTAGTGTCTCTTTATCCCATGTGCTTAAATCTTGTCCGTTTTGCCAGCCTTCTAGCTCATAAGGCAGATCTTTTACCTCAATATCCCAACTTTGTTTAAAATAAGGTAAATCTTCATTGGTAGTAATTAATGGCAAATTAATAGGCTCACTCTCTTGCTCTATATCTCTGTTATCGTTTATAATTACTTTATAAAAATCTAAGCGATATGGCAATTGCTCTTTTCCCATATTTACCACCGTATCGCCACCTACATCGGGGAAAAACTTAATGGTAACCTTATAAGTACCATTGTTTAATAACCATGGGTTTAGCTCTACTGCCGAACTTACTCCTGTAGTACCGTGTTTTATTAAAATATCATTTAAGTACAGTTCAAAAGGTAAATACACCCCTATACTTATGTAGTATCGGTATTGTTTTTCTTTCGCTACCTGTTGTGTTGTTTTTTTTCTCTCTCTATTTAAGTTTGATTTCATGGAAGGGAGTCTCTGTTGAGATAAACAACTTTGTAGAAACACTAAACAAAATAATAGAACAATATGTTTTGGTTTAAACATTTAATAGACTTCTAATTCATTTGCTCCTTTTAATTGATGAAGTATTAATCCATAAGATTTTCTTTTACCTTTATCATCAATTGAATATAAAGGTGTAGAGCCATTGGAATTAACCAATTGGACTAATTTCCCATTCGGATGTATAAAAAGTTTGTAATCAGAAATAGGCTGCATAAACCCTTTTGAAGATAATACTCTTTTACTTAGACTATTTAGGTATTCTTTTTGTTTACTTACATCATAATACATAGAATTCATTTCTCTTTCTCTAGATTTTTTATAAATTTCTAGGTACTTCAAAGTATCACCATTATTAATAATGTTTTTAACATTAGAGTATTTTTCAATTACTTTTTCTAATAATTTATTTTGGTCTTTATCTAAAAAAGATTGAGAATTTTCAAGTCCAACTAAGCTGTATGGAACCTCTGCTTCAAATGTCCAAGAATCAATAAAAATCTTTAGTGGTTTTTCAATTGATTTTAACTCGCATTTCTTCACTAATTTAAATGGTGGATTTTCATCATTTTCAGAATAGTAGATATCAATACTTATGTTCTTGAGATAATTTTCTGTTAATAAATCATCCTTTTCTTGAGGTTTTATTTTTAAACTTAGTGTTTGAACACCTTTTTTATTTATATATGGATTTAGATATTGATAATCATTAACAACTCCAATTTTGTTATTTCTTATTAATGAAACGCCATTAAAAATTATTTCAAAATCGGCATTAAAATTATAATGTAAATAATATATTTTATTCATTTTTGTTTTTTCCGTGTTAGTTAAACTTTTATTTGCTTTGTCGTTTAAACATCCATTTAGCATAAAAAAAGATATTGTGAGTAATATAGCTTTCATCATCTTTAAAATTTTATTTCTTTTTTGAAATCATAATGAGGTATTAAAGGGATTAATTTATTTGGTTCATCATCAGTATCTTCCAAATTTATACTTGCTTTAAACCAAACTTCTAATTTAACTCCTGAGTAAAAAAAATCTACATCTAAATTACCTTTACTATTTAACTCAGTTGGGACTGTAAGTTCTACATAAGATGATGCTTTTGCCCCAGCACTTAGTTCTGCAATCCTTTTTTGTTTATCTTTATCAGGTAACGCTCTAATTCCTTTTTTTGATTTCACTGTTATTGAAAAACTCATATCAATACTTCCTTCAATTCTTCCTTGCAACGAGAAATTAGGATCTAGATAACCGTTAGTAAAGTTATACCTTAGATTAGCGTGTTTCTCATATTGTGGTTCACCCGTTTTAGGATCTGTCCCTGTTTTTTTGCCTACCAGCTTTATTTGTGACTCAAAAACAATATCTATTCTATAATCTACCACTAAATTCCCTCTAGAAAAGGCTTCTGCTGCCCACACTGTGAGATCCAAAACATCTAAAATAATCCCCCAAGGTTTTAACTTACTACCCAATGCCAACAGATCTAACCTTACTTTAGCGCCTATAACTGGGTCTGCTATAATACGCCCTTCTAACTCCCAATCTACTATAGCACTATCACTTTCGCCATAGCCTATACCTACTCCAAAACCTATACTGGGTGCCATTAGCTCAAAGCTAACAGGTAATTTTGATTGTTTTGCAATACTACGTTTTTTGAAGTTTAAATCTGTTTTTAATTTGGTATCATTAATAGATTTGGCTTCAGATACCCCTAACGTTCCATCCAAAAATTCGATAATACTTGTAATAGGCGATAGCATTTTTCGGTATTTTTCCCAAAATTGTCCTCCTAATTTTATAGTATCTTTTCCGTTAACCTCACAGTGTACATATATGCCCAATTTACCTTTTTGGTTTTGGTAAGCAGAGGCTATATGTTTTTTTGTGGCTTTTTCTTGTTGTCGTTTTATGTTTCCAGAAAAGTCATCAAATTCATTACTACTACGAGCATTGTGGGCTAATAAAGTTGGTGTTTCGTTGTAGTATAAGGGTTCTTTTATGTTATAGGTAAAGTTTATCACCCATTTCATATCTGGGTACACATTTAATTTTACTACTTGGTTACTGTACCTACAAGTACTTACAGGTATAGCATAACTTTGGTATAATGTTTCTTTATTTATAATTTTTAATAGGTAGTCTACAACCCATATGTTTTTTAAATTTTTATCAAAAACACCATCTTTTAAATAGTCTTGCTCAAAGGCTAAGTAGTTAAGTATGCGGTCTGCATAATCTTTGTTGTATTCATAACCTAAATTTACATCAATAGAATTGTCTTTAATTGTGTAGTCCTCTTCGCTTATCCATTGTACTGGAAAATTTTGAGTATCAAAAACATTTTCCTTATTATGTTTTTGTCCTTCAGCAAGGCCAACACCATCACATCTAGGTTTGGTTTTGCTTTCACTTTGGTAATGTTGTGCTTCTAAACAATCTAGGATAATAGTGATTTTTTTCTTCTTTTTATCTCCGGCTACAATTTCAAATAGGTTAATGGAGTTATCAGAATTTTTAGTAGTAATGGTATTTTCATTAAAAATTTCAATAAACTCTCTTCCTTCTACTTTTACTTGTATAGCCGAGAATTTACAGGGTTCGTCATTTTTAATGGTATATTCATTTTTTACAACCTCTGCTATCATTTTTTCTACTTCTAACTTGCGAAGGTCAAGTAATTCAGAAGTTGTATTGTAATAGACGCTAAAAAAAGGCATTCCTTTAAGTTCTTCTTTTGTAACTTTGGTGCTATACTCTGTAACCAGAGTTTCAGTATATGTATTTGCGGCATTTTCTACTTCTAAATGTGATACACTTATTTGAAAAAAACTTTTTTTATCCCAATCTTCTTTTTCAATTTTCACTACAACTTGTTCTCCATTTGGAGCAACAACAGGTACTTTGGAACCTGCTGAGTGAGAAGAAAAAATTCCATCATTAATAGGGTCTGCTTTATTACCTAATTTCCCATCCTTATTCTTATAATGTAATACTTTTACCTTTGCATAGAAGTATTTTATAAGTTGATTTTTATCATGCTTTGCTTTATCTCTCCATTTTTTCTCAATTTTTATTTCAATTGTATTATTTGTATTATATGCTGTTTGATTATCTGTATTTTCTTGCACATATCTAATAGGAGTTTTATTAACTTTTATATCTGAATCATATTCATAAATATCTATTTCAAAAATGGCAAAATCATGATAGCTAGTGTTTACATTTGGTAATAAGTGTGTTTTTATAGTTAAAGATACGGTATCTCCATACCTATATGTACCTTGTTCAAAAGGGTCATTTTTATTTTCAGAAAAAGTAGTATTTAGTACTTGTGAATCTCCTATAATTGCAGCAAAAGCGCCTAGATTTGGATTAGTGAATTCGGGATAATAATTGTAGGCCTCAATCCAATATATTTTTCCTAAATGAGCTTCATTATTAAAAGCAACTTTTACCTTTTTAGCCTTTGTGTATTGTTTTAAAATACCGTATTCCGCTACCGTATAACTTCCGCCTTCATTTTTCCAAGGACCCCATTGGTCATTAAACATCCCCTTAGGATTCTTTTTAATGTTTTCTATATATTCATAATCTATGTAGCTCCATTTTACATTTTCAATGGCATTAGTACCATCTACAGGATGTGGAATGTCTTTTTTATTAGCCTGAAGAACTCCAGGGGCATGTGCAAACTTGCGTAGAATCTCAGTAAGATAAGATTGGTTATTTACATATAGTACTATGCCTTCTTCACCTAAAGGTATTTCAAAATATTGAAAGTCATCAATTATTTTATCAGGATCTCTTTTAGCAAATATTTTTCGTAATGTTAATTTTGTCATCCTTTTCTAATTTGTTAAAAATAACCATAAATATTATCGTCATATTCACCTGCGCTAATACCTTGGTAAATATTTTTTTTGTTTATTTCTGTAGGGTTAACTACAGGATTTACTTGGCATAGTGCATCTTCTTCTGCTTCTTCAAAACTAGATTCTGATGGTTCACCAGTTTGTCCGTGAAAAGTAATATTAACACAAGGAGCACCAGATATTGCACAGGTAGCTTTGCTGCCTTCTAGTAAAGGATAACCACCATTGTCTTCTAGTTTTACCTTGTCATAAAAGTCTGTCCATTCTGTAATATTAGGCTGGCAGGGTTTGTAGCCACTTGGTGTTGGTTGCAATTTGCACTGTCCAAAGGTTTTAGCTTCAAAAGGTTGCCCAATCTCTTTGTTGGTTGCCATTAATTTATTACTATTTTCTGGGTCGTTAATATAGCGTTTACTTTGTGTTTCTACAATTAGTTTGTCTGGCATATTGCCATGCATACATTTGCATTCTGCTCCTTGGCACACTAGTTTTCCTGTTAATCCCATATTGCTTATTTTAACTATTTAACCACTTGTAAAAGCGTTGTTTAGTGGTTAAACTTTTGTTTTCTTCTTTCTTTTGAGCTTTTTTTCTGCGTTTTAAATCGTCTTCCATGTCATTAAAAGATTGCCTTACGGTTGGCTTTTCTCTTAAGTGGTATACTGTAGCTTTTATTTTTTTTACAATTGTATCTTGGTGTTTTATGCTACATTCTGCAATTGTATTTTGTAATAAAAATGACGAGCTGTCTAAGTCATATTCTACCTTTAATATAGCTTCTGATGTGTTATTTTTTATTTTAGAATCTAGGGTTATGTGTGCTGTATTGTAATAGGTTTTGTATTTGTTTATTTTTTGCGTTGCTTTAAAAATTAAAGGGTTTTTAAAGCTAAGTATAGGAAACTGCATTTCTACTTTTTTTTCTAAAGAGGTATTGTAGCCTTTATACACATTATGAAATAATAATGTGTAAAAAACCTCTTGCTTAAATGAGCTTAGTAAATAGTGTTTTTGCAATAAATTAGTTTCAAATTTGGCTATGTATTGTGTAAATGCTTTTCCTGTGTATTCTTTTTGTAACTGCTGTTTTACTTTTTTCCAACGCGTTATTATTTCTTCGTAATTTATAATGTCTAACAGCTCATTACTAAACGTTGTTTTTAGTTGTAAAGGGTATAAAACAGCTTGTGTTTTAATAGATAATATTTCTACTATTTTTTTTGGAGCTCTTTTATTAATAAATATTTTATCTCTTTTTATGGTATATTCAAAACATTCTTCTTCTGGATACCTACGTAATGTTATTTCAGTCTCAAATTGAACTCTAGATGTTTTTTCTTTTTGTGCATCTGTAATATGTATAGTTACACCATAAGTACGTGTATATAAATGTCCAGACAAAAGGGTAAAAGGTTCCTTTTTTATCCTTATCCTTTGGTCTGTATATAATTGGTTATCCAGAATGTTATTTTCTGTTTTTAACATATATAAAATATTCTATTACTTATTCATATTTTTTTGGTGCTTCATTAATAATCTTTCCTCTTTAATATTTTTTACAGCTAAAACATGTTGATAGTACTTTTCTGTATAAAACCCTTTTTATTGCCATTTTAAAATAAAATATTTTTTAACTTTTGTTTTTTCATTTTCGTCAACACTTTGATAATAATCGAAAAAAGACCTGCTCTGAATTAAAGGAACGTGTAAATGTCCTGTTAGTAAAGTTGGTCTTAACTCTGCCCTTAACTTTGCAACTCGATAATAGATTTCATTAGACAAATAGCCTCCTCCAGAACCTCTACCAGATGCTAAAGCCTGTACGTCTTCTAATTTTGCTCTTAAAACTGTTCCCTGCCTATCGCTATTATTATCTCCTCCACTATACTCATTATAGGTTTGATTAAAATATACCCAAAAGATATCTGATGCTTTATTTGTGTCTGGGAGTATTGTTTTTTAGTTTGCACTGCGTTTAAACATGTTTTTACTCAAATCTTGATTAGTCAACAAGGCATATGGCGTTGGTCTATCGGCATATCATTAACAAATGTTATTTCATAATTATGGCTCTTCATTTTCTTTAATATATTTCATACAATCATTGGGAAGCTTCCTTATTGTAAAAGTGGGAAAGTAATTGGAATCTAATACTTCCTTACATTTCTTTAAATCAACAACAATGTCTCCTTTTTGGAAAAGTAATTTATCTATTTGAAATCGAAATATGCTATGCGAATCAAATAATAATTTTAATCGCATAGTGTCTTTTTTATAAATAAATTTAGAAACACGATTAACAGATATTAAAGCATTATTATAATTATACGATTTCTCACACTGTTTACATTTTTTTTTAATTGATAGTGTATAATCTATTCCATTTACAGTTGTAAAACATAAAGACTTATTTTTGGACATAATCTTCTTAATTTCAATACTTGGAGTACTAATAGGTTGGGATAGCACCAATTTAAAATTAAATAACACTACACTTATAAATAAAACGGATTTCATAATTATATTTTTGTGATTATTTCTCTGATTTTCTCTATTAATTCTCCCATCTTAGGGTTAATATCTATGGTTACTATGTTTCCTCTTGAATCAGGAAAACTTCTTCCGTACTGCGTCAACGGAACGTGCAAATGTCCTGTTGGTAAAGTTGGTCTTAACTCTGCCCTCAACTTTGAAACTCGATAATAGATTTCATTAGACAAGTAATTACTTCCAGACCCTTTAATTGATTGTAAAGACTGTAATTCTTTCAAATCATTAATTATGCAATTATTTTCTGGTGCACCATCGCTAATATCCTCTATTAATCGTGTCCCTTCAATATTAGCATTTCTATATACTTTTCCAGCTGCTTCAAACGTTTGGTTAAAGTAAACCCAAAACGTATCAGAGCGTTTGTTAACATTAGGCACTATTTTTTTGTAAGGCAATGTAGTTTCATAAAATTCTTTACCACCAATAGTAAGTTGTTTAAGGTAAGTTTTGTTGTCATCACTTCCTTTTCCCCAATGCATATTGTCTGCAAAACCACCTCTGTTCTTTGCAGGAAATCTATCTATATCAAACCGAAAAACACCTCCCTGACTGGCTGTAAGTATCATATCTACCTTTGTTACAAAAGGTGTAACAAATTTTTCTATAATGCCTTTTCCATCCTTAAATTCGTCAAAATCTTTATACCTAACGGGAGCAATAAACGTCTGTATATAATAATCTCCAATAGTTTTGCCGTGTAGTGCTAAGGCATTTATACCACTTGGATTACTTTGTAATGGATTACCTCCTTGTGTTGGGTCTAAAACAAATGTGTCAAATCCTGTTATCAATAGTTTTTTCCCTGATTTACCTGAAAAACTTACACCTGTATAATTTCTACTTAATTCTTCAAATGAAATAATAATATTATCTAATATTGAACCAGAATTAATAAGACTTTCTTCAAAATCTATATCCTTTTCAAACAAAGGGTGTCGTTTTAAATGAACTTGCATTTTGTTTCTAGCCCAGTATAAGGATCTGTCATCCAATTCGTCTCTCTGTACTTGTTTAACGGCTAATTCCCATAATTTTTTTGCATCTGTTTCTACTCGCTTTTTTATTCCTTTCTCGCCTTCAATTTTTAAATCCTCTTGGTTTATAAATTCTGAAAATGTTTTTACTAAAGTTAGAATTTCAGAGTTTTTAGAAATATACTTGTTTTCGTAATTATCTACTAAATCTTTTGTTTTTGAGTGAGGTGCAGTTAAATCTTCATACTTGTATAATCCTAAATATTCCTCATAATTCCTACGGTAAGCTATCGGTTTTAAATGATTTATTTTTTTTGGAAGAAAAGCAATTCTTGCATTATATGCTATTTCTAAGAAGAATGAATTTAAGTCGTCTGATTTTATTTTGGTTTTATGAGAATCATAATACTCAAAATCTTCATTATACCAATCTAAAGCTAATGTAAATGGGTTTGTTTCTATTATTTTGTTTTCAACATTAGTTGACCATTTTAATTTATCGATGTTTGTAAATTTCTGTGCGGTGTTTTTTGATTTCCCCTTTAATTTTATTTGAATTTTTTCTTTTACGCCTTTTTCAGGTTCTTCTGTAAATGTTATTCTTATTTTAAGTTTATTACCATATAAAAATTGAGTTGCATCTCCGCCTTCAATTCCATTTATAGCAGATTGATTTAATACAGTATTATTTTTTACATCTATAAATTCAACTTTTTCAATATCGGGATGTTGAGTTAAACTGCTTTCAGGAGGTCCTACATACTCCCCTAAAGTTGTCCCTTCTTCCCCTTTTATATCAATAGAAGTATTAGAATACATATTTATACTACCTTCTGTAGTGTATATGCTAACCTCTTCTGCTGTTTTAGTTAGTTTATTGCCAACTTTGGTTATGTAGTTTTCTTCTACAACTTTTTGCAGGTTTTTTGCTTTTACTATAATAGATCCCATACTATTGAAAGTTAGATTGTTCTTTAGTATTGCTCTTAACTTCTTTTGCGCTATTAAAATTTAGATTTTCAACTGTGCTAGCTAAATCTAATTGACCAACAATATCTTGGGAGAGCTTAGCGGAAACATTCATATTTTCATCAATATCTTCACTCATATTGGTGCTTTTCTTAGTGAAATCAGCCCCTGCAATCTGACTAATATTAGTACCAGCTACGGTAGTTATATTTTTCCCTGCATTTTCATCAATATTTTCACCAGCATTAACAGTAATATTTTTTCCTGCAGTAATATTTAAGTTTTCACCTGCATTAATATTAATGTCTTTAAGGGCATTTATTGTTATGGTTTCATTAGCCGTGTCAATAATAAAATGATTGCCTTTTTTATCTGTTATTGTTATGCTTTCTGCGTTTACTTTGTCATTAAACTCTAGTGTGTGCCCACTACGTGTTATAATGCTTTTATGGGTGTTTGTAGGTTTTCCTCCGGCTCCTGTTTGCCCGTTAAAAAGGCTACCTAGTACAAAAGGTCTGTTAGGGTCGTTGTATCTAAAACCAAGTAAAACCTGGTCACCTTCTTCTGGTATAAACACAAAACCTCTGTTGGTAGCTACGTTACTGCTGCTACCTGCATCAGGCGTCATAACACGTATCCATGCCGTTTTCATTTCACCAGATTGCCAATTCATTTTTACTTGTACTCTTCCTTTGTTTTTAGGGTCTTGGTTGCTTAGTACCGTTGCCATTTGTGTTTGCGCAACTGGCAATGTTACTTTAGGTTCAGGTAGGCTTTTAATATCTACAGGTAACGCCACAAAACTATTGGTGTAATAGTTAGCTTCTTTAGCGTAGTGTGTAATTTCTGTAATAATATATTTACCGTGCTTTTTAGTGGCATAACTAGCAACACCGCTAAGTATAGCTGTTTCTATGTCTATAATACTCCCTACAGCTAATCCTTTTTTAGTAGACTTGCCAGATATGTAGTTAGAGTTAGCCGCCGCACTTTGTTGTTTCTTTTTTAAATAGTTGTCTATCTCAGACTTGTTTTTAATTCTAGGAATGGTGTACCCATTACCACCAGTAGAAAAGAGCTCTAAACTAGTGTTAAAGGCGTGTTGTCCTAATTCATTTAAACCAGTAGGACTATCTGGAGTTTGGCTGTTGTGTTGTTGTACGTCTTGTGAGTTAAACGAAAAAGCTTGTGCTTTACGAGCCTGTGCTTGTATGCCAATATTCATTTCGGTTAAATCTTTACCGTATTCTATAGTAATAGGGTCTGTTTGTGATGGTTTTCCAAAAAATAAGGTGTCTCCATCATAAAACAACCACTCGTTATGTTGTTTAGCAATACGCTGTATAAACTTAAAGTTGGTTTCTAGGTATTGCGACTCATAGTCTAGTGTAGCGGTATTTTCTGGTGCAATTTCTGTAGTTAATTTAGGGTTTTTAGTCACCACTTTTATAATGTCTGCTAAGGACTTGTTTAACCAAGATTGCATAACCTCACTATCTTCTAAAACAATAGTAGAGGAGTAGCCAGATAGGATAATTTGCCCGTGATTGCCGTTGTTTTGATTAAGAGATACGTTGGTTATAATACCTGTAAAATCTTTGCCAGTAGTAGTAATAAGTATTGTTTTACCAAGCCAGTCTTTAGACTTGTCTATGGTGTGTGCGGTAGTGGTTTCCCCGGCTTCTAAATCTATACCAACCTCAAAAGAATGGTGATCGTTAATTTTTTGAGCTATGGTAATGTGTTTGTAACCACTAATAAATTTACCGTTAATACTAATTTGCTTATTTTCTGGTGTCATAACTTTATGTTTGTAGGTACTATATAAGCCTTGTGGTAAATTTAGAAACCTAGAGGCCTAATTTTAATGTTATTTTAAACAAAGCAGTAAAGAGATTAGTTTTACTAGGTTTGTTTTATTTTTTAGATGTACTGGTTTGTGTGTAACTAATACACCATATGTGGTATTTTGAAAAAGGATAAAAAAGCCTTCAAATTATGACACTTGAAGGCTTTAATAGTATAAACATGTCTAAACAACTAGTATGTGTTTAGTAGTTTTATGATCTTGGCCAACGGTTTAATAAAGAAGCTGTACCAACGTTAATTTCCTCAGCAGAGAAAGTAACTTTAATAGTCATAGGTACGTCATTATTAACGTCTAATGTTTCTTTAAAATGAACGATGTAAGCGTTTTTAAACTCAACTTCTTTCATTTTAGCATCCTCGTCTGTTTTCTTAAAAGTAATTTTACCTTCAACAGGTTTAAACTGACTGTTAACCATAGCTTCAATAACAGAAGTATCTTCTGTAGACTCTATAACTAATTCAACTCTACCACCAGTTACGTTAGAAGATGGCTTACCTTTAGAATCTGTATTTCTACTAAATTCATAATCAGAATAAAGTACATCAAATACTTTACCACCGAAACTAAAATCTGCTCTAAATGATCCCATAATAATTTGTTTTTTTAATTAAAATTAATTTTTAAAATGTTACAGTTCCTCTTTAGTTTCGACTAGTATAAAAAAAAAGAGAAAGCATCAAAAAACTACTTTTTTGAAATTTTCTCCATACTTAGGCAAAAACCTAAGTCCTTAATATGACATTATTTTATTTTGGAAGAAAGAGAAAAATTCTAAAATATTGTCTTTATGCTGACTAATGTATTAAATTATTTTCAACTATAAAAAAATTATTTCTTACTTAAGTGATGTGAAAAACTTCCTATAATTGATGTAAAGACCTACAAAATATGGAGGTGGTGATATAAAAAGTGGGTGTAAAAAAAATATTAGTGAAGATATATCATAATGTATTTCATCTATTAATCGATATTTTATGTAGATAATAGAATGTTGTGTAGGAATTTTTTAATCATAAAACTTAGAGTTTTGTTTTTTATAATTGTCCTAGTTTAATTCTATTCAAGATGAAATTTAGTTTTTGTTTATCGCTTTTTTAATTTGATAAAAAGAATTATTTAAAAATTGTGATGTAAACCTACGCAATTGTGCTTTTTGTATAAGTATGTTGCTGCTTATACTGTATATTATATATGTTTGAGAATTTATGATGCAAGTAGTATTTAAAAAAACAAAAAAGCCTGTTGTATAAAACAACAGGCTTTGCATGTAATAAGTTAAATTCTTTATATATTAAAGGACTTCAACGTTTACTGCATTAGGTCCTTTTTTACCTTCTTCAACGTCATAACTAACTTTGTCTCCTTCAGCTATTTCGTGAGTTAATCCACTGATGTGAACAAAAACGTCTTTACCACCATCATCTGGAGTGATAAAACCGAAACCTTTAGAGTCGTTAAAAAATTTTACTGTACCGTTACTCATAATTTTATTTTTAATTTAAAGTGCAAAGATAGTATAATATCAATACAAAGTGATTTTTATTTTTTTTTCTAAACTCTAGGTAAATCGCCTTCTCCTTTTAATGGTAAAGTAGAACTTCCTGTTAGGTAAACATCTACGTGATGCGCAGCCTGTCTGCCTTCAGAGATGGCCCATACTATTAAAGATTGACCTCTTCTTTGGTCGCCAGCTACAAAAACACCAGGTACGTTAGTCATATAGTTTTTTGCAGAGGCTTTAATATTTGTTCTAGGATCTGCTTCTAAGCCTAGTTGTTGAGCTACAGTCATTTCCGATCCTGTAAAACCCATTGCAAGCAAAACTAAGTCGCATTTCCATTCTTTTTCTGTTCCAGGAACTTCTTTTAGGCTTGGTCTTTGTCCTGGAGTTTTAATCCACTCTACTTCTGAGGTAATTAATCCTTTTAAATTACCATCTTTATCTCCAACAAATTCCTTGGTAGAAATGCTAAAGAAACGTTCTGCACCTTCTTTATGAGAAGAGCTTGTACGTAAACGCATAGGCCAAAACGGCCAAGGCTGGTCTGCAGGCCTCTCTGGAGTTGCTTTGCTCATAATCTCAAAATTAGAGACAGAAGTAGCACCATGGCGTATAGATGTTCCTATGCAGTCAGATCCAGTATCTCCACCACCAATAACAATAACATCTTTGTTGGTTGCTTTTATTTCTTCGCCTAAATCTGTAATGCCATCTACGCGTTTGTTATTTTGTTTTAAAAAGTCCATTGCTTGTACAACACCTTTTAGTTCTGCTCCTTTTATTGGTAAGTTTCTACGTACTGTAGCGCCACCAGAAAGTACAACAGCATCAAAATCTTCTTTTAAGGTGTTTGCATCAATATCTACACCAATATGTGTATTGGTTTTAAACACTATGCCTTCTTCTTTTAGTACTTCTAATCTACGGTCAATAACGTTTTTCTCCATCTTAAAATCAGGAATGCCGTATCTTAATAATCCACCAACTTTAGCATCACGCTCAAAAACAGTAACCAAATGTCCGGCTCTGTTTAATTGTTGTGCAGTAGCTAAACCAGCAGGTCCAGACCCTACAACAGCAACTTTTTTACCTGTTCTAGTTTTTGGCGGTTGTGCAGTTATCCATCCGTTGGAAAAAGCAGTTTCAACAATATTTTTTTCAATATTTTCTATAGACACAGGGTCTTCATTAATACCTAATACACAAGCTTCCTCGCATGGAGCAGGGCATAAGCGACCAGTAAATTCAGGGAAGTTATTGGTAGAGTGCAATATGCTTGCAGCTTTTTCCCATTTTCCTTTGTAAACCGCATCATTAAAATCTGGAATTAAATTTCCTAATGGGCATCCACTATGGCAAAACGGAACTCCGCAATCCATACAACGTGCACCTTGGTCTTTTAATTCAGTTTCCTTTAATGGTTGTGTAAATTCTTTATAATTTTTTATACGCTCTTCTACAGGAGCATAGTCTTCTATTTTTCTTTCGAACTCTAAAAATCCAGTTATCTTTCCCATAGTGCTTTATATTATGCTAGCTTTTTCTTCTTCTTCTAATCTTTTTAATGCTTGACGGTATTCTTCAGGGAATACTTTAACAAACATTGGTAAACTGTTTTCCCAGTTTTCTAGCAAGCGTTGTGCCAGAGGACTCATAGTATAATTGTAATGACTTTCTATAAGGTCTTTTAGTTCTGCAATATCATTGGCTTCATCTACAGAAAGTAAATTAAGAGCTTCTTTATTGCAGTTTTTTTCAAACGTTTTGTTTGGGTCAAATACATAAGCAATACCGCCACTCATACCTGCTCCAAAATTACGACCTACTTCGCCTAAAATTACAGCTACACCACCAGTCATATATTCACAACCATGGTCTCCAATGCCTTCTACAACAGTTTTTGCTCCAGAGTTACGAACGCAAAAACGTTCACCTGCTTTACCATTTATATAGGCTCTACCAGCAGTAGCACCATATAAGGTTACATTACCTGTAATAACATTGTCTTCTGGAATTATAGTGGCACCTTCCGGTACTTTTATTACTAATTTACCTCCAGATAATCCTTTTCCTAAATAATCATTAGTATTACCATTAACTGTCATTGTTAAACCTCTGGTTGCAAAGGCACCAAAACTTTGTCCGGCAGAACCAGTAAAGTTTAAACGTAGCGTGTTTATAGGTAAGCCTTTTGCACCATAGGTCTTAGAAATTTCATTACTTATAATTGCACCAACTGCTCTGTCTGTATTTTTAATAGGAAAATCTAAGGTTAGTTTTTCTTTTCTAAATAAAGATGGGTGTGCTTTTTCTATAATTTTAAACTCTATAGATTTATATATATCGTGCTCTTGTTTTTGTGTGTTGTGAAGTTTGGTATCTACAGGTACATCTACTTGGTGTAAAATAGGAGTAAGGTCTATGCCTTCTGCTTTATAATGTTCTATAGCTTTGTTGCGATCTAGTTTTTGAACCTGACCTACCATTTCGTTTACAGTTCTAAAGCCTAGTTGCGCCATTATTTCTCTTAGTTCTTGAGCAATAAAGTACATGTAGTTAACTACGTGTTCTGGTTTTCCTTTAAACTTTTTACGCAGTTCAGGGTTTTGAGTAGCAATACCAACCGGACAAGTGTTTAAGTGGCAAACACGCATCATAATACAGCCAGAAGCCACTAAAGGAGCGGTAGCAAAACCAAATTCTTCTGCTCCAAGCAGACAGGCAATTGCTACATCACGACCTGTTTTTAGTTGTCCGTCGCATTCTACAACAACCCTGTTTCTAAGGTCGTTCATCACTAAGGTTTGTTGTGCTTCTGCAACACCTAGCTCCCATGGTAAACCTGCGTGTTTTAAAGATGTTAAAGGAGATGCTCCTGTGCCACCATCGTGACCAGAAATTAATACAACATCTGCTTTTGCTTTTGCTACACCCGCAGCTACAGTACCTACACCAACTTCTGATACTAATTTTACGTTTATTCTTGCTTCTCTGTTAGCAGATTTTAAATCGTAAATTAATTGAGATAAATCTTCAATTGAATAAATATCATGATGTGGAGGAGGGGAGATAAGCCCTACATACGGAGTAGAGTTTCTTGTTTTTGCTATAGAAGGATTTACTTTTGGTCCAGGCAATTGTCCACCTTCACCAGGTTTAGCACCTTGTGCCATTTTAATTTGTATTTCCTTAGCACTTGTTAGGTAGTTAGATGTAACACCAAACCTACCTGAAGCAACTTGTTTTATAGCGCTGTTTCTCCAATCTCCAGTTTCGTTTTTATAAAAACGTTCTGCATCTTCACCACCTTCACCAGAGTTGCTTTTGCCGCCAATACGGTTCATTGCAATGGCTAAATTTTCATGAGCTTCCTTGCTAATAGATCCGTAAGACATTGCTCCAGTTTTAAATCGCTTTACAATATCTGTCCATGGTTCTACCTCTTCAATAGGAATTGGGTCATAGTTAGAAAACTCAAACAAACCTCTAATGGTCATTAAATGTTTAGATTGTTCATTTATTAAACTAGAGTATTCCTTGTATGTGCTTGGTTCGTTATTACGAACTGCTTTTTGTAATTTGGCAATAGTAAGTGGGTTAAATAAGTGTTTTTCTCCATCTCTACGCCATCTATATGCGCCACCCATTTCTAACTCTAAATTAGCTGCTACTTCTTTAGTGTTAAATGCTTTTTGGTGTCTTTTTGCTATTTCTTTTTCTATTTGGTATAAGCCAATACCTTGTATTCTTGTAGGTGTGTTTGGAAAATATTTATCTACCACTTTGGTGTTTATACCAATACACTCAAACAATTGGGATCCTCGGTAAGAGTTTAAGGTAGATATCCCTATTTTGTTCATAACCTTTAACACGCCTTTTCCAATACCTTTGTTGTAGTTTTTTATAGCTTCATCAAAAGTAATGTCTGTAATGTCATTTTCTTCTATCTGTTCACCTATAATTTCGTTAACCAAATAAGGGTTTACAGCACTAGCTCCATAACCAAATAATAATGCAAAATGATGCACTTCTCTTGGCTCTGCAGATTCTATAATTACACTAAGTTTAGATCTTTTACCTAATTTTTGCAGTCCGCTATTTACAAAAGATAATGCCAATAGCGCAGGTATAGGAGCATTGTCCTTGTTTACATTTCTGTCTGATAAAATGATAATATTTGTACCGTTATCTATTGCTTTAGATGCCTGGTCTAATATAGATGCCAATGCTTCTTCTAGGGCGTTGTGTCCACGTTCTATTTTGTACAGAATAGGAATAGATGTTACTTTGTAATCTGGACTAGCATCATAGTTTTTTATCTTATCTAAATCTTCTTTAGATATTACAGGATTCTGAATTTTTAATTTGCGACAGTGTAATTCTGAAAAGTCAAAAATATTATGATCACTACCAAGGGTTAAGCTAATATCTGTAATTAGCTCTTCTCTAATACCATCTAAAGGAGGATTTGTTACTTGGGCAAATAGTTGCTTAAAGTAGTTGTATATAAGTTGTGGCTTTTCAGATAAAACGGCAATTGGCGTATCAGATCCCATAGAGCCAATAGGCTCTTTGGCAGACTTACCCATTGGTAATATAATGGTGTTTATATCTTCTAACGTATAGCCAAAAAGTGATTTTCTTTTTTCTAAGCTTTCTTCTCCTAAAAATAAAGGGCAGTCGTTATAAGGGATGTCTTTTAAATGCACCAAATTATTATCTAACCATTTTTGGTAAGGCTTTAATTGAGCAATTTTTTCTTTTATTTCTTCATCATTAACAATACGGCCTTCTTCCATATTTACTAAAAACATTTTTCCTGGCTCTAAACGTCCATGAAACTCAATGTTTTCTGGTTCTATATCTACTACACCAGTTTCTGATGACATAATTACGTAGCCATCTTTAGTAACAGAGTATCTAGAGGGTCTTAATCCGTTACGGTCTAGAACTGCTCCAATATAGTTGCCATCTGTAAAAGGTACAGATGCGGGTCCATCCCACGGCTCCATCATACAAGAGTTATACTCGTAAAATGCTCTTTTTGCAGGAGACATATCTGGGTTTTTTTCCCAAGCTTCAGGTACCATAATCATCATTACTTCTGGTAAAGATCTACCAGTCATTAACAACAGCTCTACTACCATATCCATTGTTGCAGAATCTGATTTTCCTGGTAATATTATAGGAAGTATATTTTTTATTTCATCACCAAATAAATCACTCTTTAGTAGTTCTTCTCTAGAGCGCATTCTAGATACATTACCGCGTAATGTGTTTATTTCTCCATTATGACACATATACCTAAACGGTTGTGCAAGATCCCAAGTAGGAAAGGTGTTGGTAGAAAAGCGTTGGTGAACAAGAGCAAGTCTTGTAACCACTCTTGGATCCATTAAATCTTTAAAGTAAAATTTAATGTCTTGTGGCATTAAAAGACCTTTAAAAATAATGATTTTTGTAGATAAACTAGGAACGTAGAAAAATCCGCTTTCAGATAATTTAGAACTTAAAATAGTATGCTCTGTTACTTTACGAGCAATGTATAGTTTAAGGTTAAAAGCAGCATAATCTTGAGAACTATTTTCTTTAGCAATAAATATTTGCTTCACAAATGGCTCTGTTTCCATAGCTATGCGTCCTGGAACATTTTTGTTTACAGGTGCATCTCTCCAGCCTAACAATTGTAAGCCTTGCTTTTTTATGTTTTCTTCAAATACAGAGATACAAAAATCTCTTTGGTTTTCTTTTTGAGGTAAAAAGATGTTTGCAACAGCATATTCACCTGGTTCTGGTAAATTAAAATTACAAACCTCTACAAAATAATCATGTGGTATATCTATTAAAATACCAGCGCCATCTCCTGTTTTGCCATCAGAACTAACAGCACCACGGTGTTCTAGCTTGTCTAATATCTCTAAAGCTTTATGTATAATGTCGTTAGACTTCTTTCCTTTTAAGCTACAGATAAAACCAGCTCCACAATTATCATGTTCAAAATCCGGTAGGTATAACCCTTGTTTTTTCAGCTTCATAAATTATCACATTTCTTCAAATATATTATAATTGTTAAATTATGTTTAAAGAATGAGTAATAACCTAAAAATTAATTCATCATTTTCAGTGTATTGATAAATTAAATGAAATTTTAAATTTTTAAGGGTATGTAAATTATCAAATTCACAATGTTAATTTTTAGAATAGATATAAAAAAAGCTGCGCAATAATTTATTGCACAGCTTTTGTATAAAAACAAACGTATATTTCTAATTAATCTCTTAAAATGCTTCTAGAGATTACTATTTTCTGAATTTCAGAAGTACCTTCGTAAATCTGTGTAATTTTAGCATCTCTCATTAAACGCTCTACGTGGTAATCTTTTACAAAGCCATTACCACCGTGCACTTGTACAGCTTCTACAGAAACCTCCATAGCAACTTTAGATGCGTATAATTTAGCCATAGCTCCAGATAAATCATAATTCTCATGATTGTCTTTATCCATTGCAGCTTTGTAAACTAACATTCTTGCAGCTTCAATAGAAGTATGCATATCTGCTAATTTAAAAGCAATAGCTTGGTGGTTAGCAATCTCTGTACCAAATGCTTTTCTTTGTTTAGAGTATTTTAATGCTAATTCATAAGCACCTGCTGCAATACCTAATGCTTGTGCTGCAATACCAATTCTTCCGCCAGAAAGTGTTTTCATAGCAAATTTAAAACCAAAACCGTCTTCACCAATTCTGTTTTCTTTAGGTACTTTTACATCGTTAAAAATTAAAGAGTGAGTGTCACTACCTCTAATTCCTAATTTATTTTCTTTAGGACCAATTTCAAAACCTTCAGCACCTTTTTCAACAATAAGTGCATTAATTCCTTTGTAACCTTTTTCTACATCTGTTTGTGCAATTACAAGGTAGTAATCTGCAGAACTACCATTGGTAATCCAGTTTTTAGTACCATTTAATATGTAATGGTCTCCTTTATCTATTGCAGTAGTTTTTTGTGATGTGGCATCACTACCAGCTTCAGGCTCAGATAAACAAAAAGCGCCTATGCTTTCTCCTGTAGTTAACTTTGTTAAATATTTTTTCTTTTGTTCTTCGTTACCAAAAGTTTCTAGACCCCAACAAACAAGAGAGTTGTTTACAGAGACAATTACAGAGCAAGAAGCATCTACCTTAGATAATTCTTCCATTACTAGAACGTAAGATAGTGTGTCTAGACCGCTACCACCATATTTGGCATCAACCATCATTCCTAAAAAGCCTAATTCACCCATTTTTTTTACTTCTTCTTTAGGAAACCTTTGGGCGTCGTCTCTTTCAATTACTCCTGGTAATAATTCATTTTGAGCAAAATCTCTTGCTGCTTGCTGAATCATTAATTGTTCTTCTGTTAACTTAAAGTCCATCTTATTGCGATAATGTTAATTTATGTGTACAAATATAGGTTTATATTGTGATATATTCAACAGCATTGAGCTCTCTTTCTCCGTGTTTTAATGCTGTTCAACGTAAAATTAATGAAAAATTAATCATTCTATGACTGTTAAAAGTTTAAAAATGCCGCAATATTTTTATATTTGTTGAATTGAATTTTTATTAATTGATTTAATATCAAAATTATGAGACAGCAGTAACTCCCGTTTGGGAGGGATATTTTTAACACAATAGCGATGCATAAATAATGTTACATAATTTTACAATCAATTTAAAATGAAAGATTTACTACAAAAATACGAGGATAAACAACCTGAAATAGTTTTTAACTGGAAAGATTCTGAAACTGAAGCCGAAGGGTGGACAGTTATAAATTCTTTACGTGGAGGTGCTGCCGGTGGTGGTACAAGAATGCGTAAAGGTTTAGATATGAACGAGGTTCTTTCTTTAGCAAAAACTATGGAGGTTAAGTTTACAGTTTCTGGACCAGCAATTGGTGGTGCAAAATCTGGAATTAATTTTGATCCAAATGACCCTAGAAAAAAAGGTGTTTTAAAGCGTTGGTATAATGCTGTTGCTCCTTTGTTAAAAAGTTATTATGGTACCGGTGGAGATTTAAATGTAGATGAAATACATGAAGTAATTCCTATAACAGAAGATGCTGGTGTTTGGCACCCACAAGAAGGTGTTTTTAACGGTCACTTTAAACCTACAGAAGCAGATAAAATTAACCGTATAGGTCAATTAAGACTAGGAGTAATAAAAGTAATAGAGAGTAGTACATACTCGCCATCTGTAGAGCGTAAGTATACAGTTGCAGATATGATTACTGGTTTTGGTGTTGCTGAAGCGGCAAAACATTTTTATGATATATATGGTGGTACCATTAAAGGAAAACGTGCAATAGTACAGGGTTTTGGTAATGTTGGTGCAGCAGCGGCATATTATTTAAGCCAAATGGGAGCTAAAATAGTAGGTATTATAGATCGTGATGGTGGTGTAATTAATAAAGAAGGTTTTTCTTTTGATGAAATAAAAGAATTTTACCTTGCCAAAAACGGAAACACGCTTGTAGCAGAGAATATGATTCCGTTTGATGAAATAAATAAACAAATTTGGGGATTAGAAGCAGAAATTTTTGCACCTTGTGCAGCTTCAAGATTAATTACCAAAGAGCAAATAACACAGTTAATAGATACAGGCTTAGAAGTTATTACTTGCGGCGCTAATGTACCATTTGCAGATAAAGAAATTTTCTTTGGTCCTATTATGGAATATACAGATGAGCGTGTAAGTTTAATTCCAGATTTTATATCTAACTGTGGTATGGCAAGAGTATTTGCTTACTTTATGGAAAGAAGAGTAGAAATGAATGACGAGTTAGTTTTTCAAGACACATCTGAAACCATTAAAAAAGCAATGCAGAATGTATATAAAAACAACGCATCTAAAAAAGAGCTAAGTAAAACAGCCTTTGAGATAGCATTAAAACAATTAATATAAACTAAACTAAGAAGAAGAAGAATGGAGACCATTATAATAATTATTTTTTTTGTTGGTTATTTGGCAATAACCTTAGAGCACAATCTTAAAATAGATAAGTTAATACCTGCACTTGCAATGATGGCATTGTTATGGGCAGTAATAGCTTTGGCTCATATGCCAGTTTTTGAAGTTGATGCGGCTTTGCGAGAATTAGCGCCTAGCCACGTAGATGAAATTTTACTACATCATTTAGGTAAAACTGCAGAAATATTGGTCTTTTTATTAGGAGCAATGACCATTGTAGAAATCATAGATTACTTTAATGGCTTTGCAACAATCAAAGGGTTTATAAAAACAAAAAGTAAACGTAAATTATTATGGTTGTTCTCGATTCTTGCTTTTATCTTATCAGCAATTATAGATAACCTAACAGCTACAATTGTATTAATAACAATTTTACAAAAAGTAATTAGAAACAAAGAAACTCGTTTGTGGTTTGCTGGTATGATTATTATTGCGGCTAATGCAGGTGGTGCTTGGTCTCCTATTGGTGATGTTACTACAACAATGCTTTGGATTGCAGAAAAGGTTTCTGCAGCGCAATTAGTAGAACACGTATTTGTACCGTCTGTAATATGTATGGTTGTACCAACATTTATAGCTAGTAGATTTAAAGCTTTTAAAGGTAATATTGAAGATGTTGAAGAAGCAGATAGTGAAAAGAAATCTAAATTTGGATCTACAATGTTATACTTAGGTTTAGGGGCTATTGTTTTTGTTCCTTTCTTTAAAACAATAACACATTTGCCTCCTTATGTAGGTATGATGCTTTCTTTAGCTATTGTTGCAACATTTGCAGAAATATACAGTAATTCTAAATTTAGTATTTCTAATGTAGATGGTGAAAGTGAAGCTGCTTCTCATCACAGTCCAGTTCACCATTCTTTATCTAAGATAGAGTTGCCAAGTATCTTATTTTTCTTAGGTATTTTATTAGCAGTGGCTGCATTAGAATCTTTAGGTATGTTGTTTCACTTTGCAGAAAACTTAAATGCTGCAATTCCAAATTCAGATTTTGTTGTAATGTTATTAGGTGCAGGTTCTGCAGTTATAGATAACGTTCCGTTAGTAGCTGCAAGTATTGGTATGTTTCCACAAGGTATGGATGATCCATTATGGCACTTTATTGCATATTCTGCTGGTACAGGTGGTAGTATGTTAATAATAGGTTCTGCTGCAGGTGTAGTTGCAATGGGTATGGAGAAAATTGATTTCTTCTGGTATTTTAAGAAAATAGCTTGGTTAGCATTAGTAGGATTTTTAGCAGGTGCTGGCTGTTTTATTTTAATTAGAGATTTTATACTAAACGCATAATTTTATTTGTAAAATAGCGTTATAAGAGCAACTTAAATACTGGAAAATATATGTTATTGTTTCAAGATGCTGCTAATGAGGTGGTAATGGGAGAAAGTGTATCCGAAGAAAAAACACTATCGGTAATAGATTTAATTGTAAATGGTGGTGCAGGAAGTATTATCATTATAGGAATTTTAGCAATTCTATTATTTGTTGCTCTATATATTTATTTTGAAAGAATCTTTGCAATAAAGGCTGCTTCTAAAATTGATAAAAATTTTATGAATCAGATTAAAGATCATATAACAAATGGTAAGCTAGATGCTGCCCGTATGTTGTGTGCGCAAACAGATTCTCCAGTAGCAAGACTTACTGAAAAAGGGGTTTCTAGAATAGGAAAACCTTTAGATGATATAAATACAGCAATTGAAAATGCTGGAACATTAGAAGTATATAAGTTAGAGAAAAATGTAAGTATTTTAGCTACTGTTGCTGGTGCTGCACCAATGATTGGTTTCTTAGGAACTGTAATTGGTATGATTTTGGCATTCCATGAAATGGCATCTGCAGGCGGACAAGCAGAAATGGGTTCTTTAGCATCTGGTATATATACGGCAATGACAACAACTGTTGCAGGTTTAGTAGTAGGTATTATTGCTTATATTGGGTACAATCATCTTGTAAACAGAACAGGTAAGGTTGTACATGCGATGGAGGCAAACGCTGTAGACTTTTTAGATTTATTAAACGAACCACTTTAAATTCCTTTAGATGAAATTAAAAGGAAGAAATAAAGTAAGTCCAGACTTTAGTATGTCGTCTATGACGGACATTGTGTTTTTGTTGTTGGTATTTTTTATGTTAACATCAAACGCGCCAAATGCATTAGATCTGTTGCTTCCAAAGGCAAAAGGGAAGTCAACCAATACACAAAATGTATCTGTAAGTATTAATAAAAACTTAGAGTATTTTGTGAATAGTGAAAAAATAAACGGGAAGTATATTGAAATTGAATTAAAGAAAGCACTAGAAGGTCAAGAAAAACCAACAATTATTTTAAGGGCAGAAGAAACAGTACCTGTTAAAGAGGCAGTAAATGTTATGGATATTGCTAATAAAAATAATTACAAGGTTATCTTAGCTGTGCGAGCTAAATAATGTCGTTCTTAGATACCAAACACAAGAAAAAATCTTTTACGCTTACAACTTTGTTGCTAAGCGTACTCTTGTTGTTGCTTTTTTATTTTGGATTTACAACTATGGATCCTCCAGAAGAAAAAGGTATTGCGGTTAATTTTGGCCAGATGGATTTTGGTAAGGGTAACGTGCAACCAAAAGAAAAAATAAAGTCTGAACCAGTAAAAACAACCAAAGAAGTTGTAGAAGAACAGCAAGAAGAGGTAAAGCCAGTTGCAGAACCAGAAGTGCAGCAAGAATCTGCGCAGGAAAAGGCTGCAGAAAAATTGGTTACACAAGATAACGAAGAATCTATTTTAATAAAGCAAAAGCAAGAAGCTAAACGCAAGGCAGATGCTGCAGCAAAAAAAGCCAAAGCAGAAGCAGAGCGTAAAGAGCAGCAACGTGTTGCAGCAGAAAAGGCTGAGGCAGAACGTAAACGTAAAGCAGAACAGGCTAAAAGAGATAAGGTAGATAACCTTTTTGGTGGTTTAGCTAAGTCTGACGGTAAAGCTACCGGAGGTGAAGGAGATGATAATAAAGCTGGTGACAAGGGTAATCCGCAAGGAAATCCATATGCAACTAGTTACTATGGTTCTCCTGGATCTGGAAGCGGCGGTTCTGGTTACGGATTGTCAGGACGAAAACTTTTAAATAAAGGCCAGGTTAAGCAAGATTGTAATGAGGAGGGTAGAGTAGTAGTAAAAATAGTAGTAGACCGTAATGGCAAAGTGCTATCTGCAACTGCAGGTGTAAAAGGTACTACTAATAACCACCCTTGTTTGTTAAAACCAGCAGAGGCAACAGCACGTTTACATAAATGGAATTTAGATACTAAGGCACCAAGTAGACAAATAGGATTTGTTGTTGTAAACTTTAAATTAGGAGAGTAATTATCTAAAATTACGTTAATTTTACTTCTTATTTACTCAATTTAATAAACTTTAATGACATATAGCCAAACGTTAGATTGGATGTTTGCACAACTTCCAATATACCAAAACAAAGGAAAATCTGCGTTTAATGGTAAGTTAGATAATATAAAGCTATTTTCTAAAGCTTTAGGCTCTCCAGAAAAACAGTTTAAAAGTATACACGTAGCAGGTACCAATGGTAAAGGCTCTAGTAGTCATATGTTAGCGTCTATTTTACAAGAGGCAGGCTATAAAGTTGGTTTGTATACTTCTCCGCATTTAAAAGATTTTAGGGAGCGTATTAGAATTAATGGCGATAAAATTCCGCAAAGTCACGTAATAAAATTTGTAGAAGATAATATGTCTTTTTTTAAAGCGCATAAACTTTCTTTTTTTGAGATGACAGTAGCAATGGCTTTTGCATACTTTGCAAATGAGAATGTGGATATTGCAATTATAGAAGTTGGTTTGGGCGGAAGATTAGATTCTACCAATATAATTACACCAGAGGTTTCATTAATAACAAACATAGGGTTAGACCATACAGATTTATTAGGAGATACTCTTGAGAAAATTGCTGTAGAAAAAGGAGGGATTATTAAAAATAATATTCCGGTTGTAGTAAGTGAAAATCAAACGGAGACTGCACCAATTTTTGAAGAAATTGCAAATTTAAAAAACGCACCAATATTTTTTGCAGATTCTATTTTGGTAAAAACATACAAAACATCTTTGTTGGGTAATTATCAGCAAAAAAATATAAAAGGTGTTTTAGCTACACTTAAGCAATTAAAAGAATTTACAATTACTAATAGTGCAATTGAAAAAGGGCTGCTAAATGTGGTAGAAAATACCGGATTAATGGGAAGGTGGCAACTTTTACAAGAGCAACCTAGGGTAATTTGTGACACAGCACATAATAAAGAAGGCTTAAGTTTAACTATAAAACAGTTGGAGGCACAAAAATACGAGTCGCTTTTTATTGTCTTGGGAGTTGTTAAGGATAAGAATTTGGATGCTATTTTACCTCTTTTTCCAAAAAATGCAAATTATTTTTTCTGTTGTCCAAAAATAGAAAGAGGGTTAAATGCAGAGGAGTTAAAAGGTGAAGCAAGTGGTTTTTTGTTGCAGGGTAATGCTTATTCGTCTGTAAAAGAAGCACTTGAAAAAGCAAAATCTTTAGCGAAAAAAGAAGATTTAATTTACGTTGGAGGTAGCACTTTTGTTGTTGCAGAAATAGTTTAATTTTTTTTCATTTTTTATTTGCGAGAAATGAAAAACAGTTATATATTTGCACTCGCAATACGGAAAACAAATTTCTAAATTGTGAATGAGGGCTCTTAGCTCAGTTGGTTCAGAGCACCTGCCTTACAAGCAGGGGGTCACTGGTTCGAATCCAGTAGGGCCCACAGTAACAAAAAGCTTCCGATTTATCGGGAGCTTTTTTGTTTTATATCATTTTAATAGAATAGATTCTTAATCTGTCATTATCTTTAAAAAATGACTATTTATCAAAATAAATCCAACTATTATTTCTTTGTTAACAGTAGGTTTCGGTATTTTTGATTATTTTAAAAAATAAATTATCAATATTAGATAATTAGTGTTAAACGTTTGAAATTACTGTAATTGAGGTGTTCTTAGTTTTCCTTTTTTCTACCTTTACGTTATATTAACTTAAAACTATATATTTTGAAACAAAGAGTAATATTATTAGTCGGTATTTTAATTAGTACTATGTCTTATGCTCAATTTGAAATTTCGGCAGGTACAGGTTATGCAATAGGAAGCGCCGAAATGAAATTAGGAACAGAAACAACAGCAACAAGTGTAGAGAATACTTATGGTAGTTATGGTGAAGGTGTTAACTTTCAACTAAGAGGAACTTATTTTTTTAATGAAAAAGTTGGTTTAGACTTAGGTGTAGGTTACTTAAATGGTGCAGATCATACAATAAATAAAACAACTGTATCAGGAGTAGATGTAGATGCAATTGCTAGAGGTAGAGCTTTTGGCGCAACTGTTGCTGTAGCTTATAAGTTTACAGATAACTTTTATGGTCGTGTTGGTGCTTTGTTAAAAGTAGCAGGGAAAACAGAAGCTGTAGTTTTTAATAGTACATTATTATCTGAAGAAGAGAGAGCTCCATATAGTCTTCCTGAAGGTTCTTATTCAGAAACTAATTATGTAGAAGATTATCACGGTAAGTTTCCATTAGGTTTTGTTGGTGCCTTAGGGTATAAGTTTCCTATAGATAACAACTTTAGTATTTACGTAGAAGCAGAATACTACGGTATTAGCTTAAAGCGTAAGGATTCTGAATTACAAGAGTTCAATACTAACTTATTTACTCCAGATGGTAATATGGTTGCAGAAGGTGTTTATACTTTAGATAACTTGCCTCCAGGTTATGTTAAAAAAACCAACTATGTAGATGAGTTAAGAAATGACAATACAGATCCGTCTAAAAAATTATCACAAAAAGTACCTTATTCTTCTTTTGGTATTAATGTAGGTGTAACATATAAATTTAAAAAGTCTGCTAAAAAACAGTAGTACTTTTAAATCTAAATTTTTAAAAAAGCTTCTAAAACGTATTTAACATTTTAGAAGCTTTTTTTATTTTAACGCAGTACTAACTTTATAATATTGTGTTATGTTAATTGTTAAGTTTTTGTGATTAGATTGTTTATTGCTTTACTTCTAGAGCCAGTATTTATAACTTAGTAAAAGTAATATTAGATGATTAGTGTAAATGTTATGCATAATAAAAATACTTTTTATTGATTTTTTTTAACCTATAGTGCACCAAACATGGTGTTTGTCTAAAAACTATCAAATTATATAAAAAGACTTTTAATCTTTGATTTAATTAACCCCAAAATAAATTAAAAGAGCATGTTAAAAAGTAATATTGATAAGGCTACAGGTTTTGAAAAAAGATTTGAAAATATAAATACGGTTGTTTTTAAAAACTCTACAAACGCATCAAAATCCGTAGCAAATGAAATTGCAAATTTAATTAGAGAAAAACAAAGAGAGAATAAAAGGTGCGTATTAGGTTTAGCTACAGGCTCTACGCCCAAAGGTTTATATGCAGAATTAGTAAGAATACATAAAGAAGAAGGGCTAAGTTTTAACAACGTAGTTACATTTAATTTAGATGAGTATTACCCTATGGAGCCAGACTCTATACACAGCTATGTTAGGTTTATGAAAGAACTACTTTTAGACCAAGTAGATATTTTACCAGAAAATTATAATATTCCTGATGGTACTTTAACCAAAACAAACATCTCTAAATACTGTAGTGATTATGAATCTAAAATTGAAGCAGTTGGTGGTTTAGATCTACAAATTTTGGGTATAGGAGGTAATGGTCATATAGGTTTTAATGAGTCTGGATCTTTACAAAACTCTAAAACTAGATTAGTAGCATTAGACCATATTACTAGGGTTGCAGCAAGCAAAGATTTTGGAGGTTTAAGTAATACACCAAGAACAGCAATAACATTAGGAGTAAAAAAAATAATGGAAGCCAAAAGAGTAATTCTAATGGCTTGGGGAGAGGGTAAGTCTAATATTATAGCCCAATCAGTAGAAGGAGAAGTAACAAATAAAGTACCAGCGTCTTTTTTGCAAGAACATAACAATGCTGTATTTGTTTTAGATAAAGAAGCGGCTTCTAAACTAACAAGAGTAGATACTCCTTGGTTAGTAGAAAAAGTAGAGTGGACAGATAAACTTATACGTAAGGCAGTGTTAGGTTTAGCATTACGCTTAAATAAGCCAGTTTTAATGCTTACAGATGCGGATTATATAGAAAATGGTATGAGCGATTTGTTGGCAGATTCTGGTCCGGCTTACGACATCAATATAAAAATATTTAATAAGCTGCAGAATACAATTACGGGTTGGCCAGGCGGTAAACCTAACGCAGATGATAGTAACAGGCCAGAACGTGCCACACCAGAAAAAAAACGAGTACTAATTTTTAGTCCACACCCAGATGATGATATTATTAGTATGGGTGGTACTTTTAAACGATTGGTAGAACAAGGTCATGAAGTACACGTAGCATATCAAACCTCTGGTAATATAGCAGTAGCAGATGATGAGGCTTTGCGTTTTGCTAGTTTTGTGTGCGATTATAACGAGAAATTTTCTGTTGAAGACAAAAGAGCAGAAGAGATTTTTGCTAAAGCGGCTAAATTTTTAGCCAATAAAAAAGCTAGTGAAGTAGATATAGAAGAGGTACGTTACATAAAAGGCTTAATAAGAAAAGGAGAGGCAAGGGCTACAAGCCATTTTGTAGGCTTAAATGATGATCAAATTCATTTTATGAACCTTCCTTTTTATGAAACGGGAGCTATAGAAAAAAATCCTGTTGGTGAGGATGATGTACAATTAACAATGAATATAATTGCACAGGTACAACCACATCAAATTTATGCAGCAGGAGATTTAGCAGATCCACACGGCACACACAAAGTATGTTTAGATGCTATTTTTGAAGCAGTAAAAAGATTAAAGTCAGAACCATATATGAACAATTGTTGGGTTTGGTTATACAGGGGAGCTTGGCAAGAGTGGGGAATAGATGAAATAGAAATGGCTGTGCCAATGGGACCAGACCAGGTATTAGAAAAAAGACGCGGTATTTTTAAGCATCAGTCTCAAAAAGATGGTGTAGTTTTTCAGGGCGCAGATAGCAGAGAGTTTTGGCAAAGAGCAGAAGATCGTAATAAAGAAACTGCATCTATTTATGACCAGTTGGGAATGGCACGCTACGCAGCAATGGAAGCATTTGTACGTTGGCGTTTTTAATCAGTAAAAAAAATAATAATAAAAGCGAAAGATATATGTCTTTCGCTTTTTTTTATAGCTAATGGTTAGCTAGGTAAAACCAATAACGGAATTTTAGTGTGGTGGTCTGCTTCTTGTAAAACAGGTTCTTGTATTAATTCTTCTAAATAGCTACGGTTGTTATAAACCAACGCCAAAGTATCTATTGCATAATCTTTTATAAACTGACTTAGTATTTCAGATTTATTGGCGTAGAACGGTAATAAGTGTAGTTTTAGTTGTACCGATGCTAAACAGTTTTGAACAATTTTTAAATTTGATTTTTGAAAATCATCTAAAGTCGTATCAGTTTTTAAATGAAGAATGTGTACCGTTGAATTGTACATTTGTGCAATAAATAGTATTGCTTGTAAAGCTTCTGGACTTAAACTCCTTTTTAAATCTGTAGCTAAAACCAATTGTTTTGGTTTTTGAAAATTGTAATTGTTAGGAATAGCTAAAACTGGACAATCTTTAATAGCATTTACAATTCGCATTGTATTTGCACCTACAAATACACGCTTAAAATTAGTTATACCTTTTGTGCCAGATATTACAAAATCTATATGTTCTTTTTTTATAATGTCTATAACTTCATGAGTTAGCAAATCAAAAGAAGAAATAGTACTGTAATTATGTAGCGGATTTTTGTGTTTAAGATTTATGCGTTCTATTGTTTTTTTTAAACCATTTTTAGATGCCGTTTCCGTATCTTTTTCTAAAACTAATGTCTTAGAGTTTTCTGCCATAAACCTGCTATGTGGTATGGCTGGCACGTAAGTATTTAATATATGAAAAGTACAGCTTTCATTTTTAAAAAGCTCAAGAGCATAAGAAATTGCATTAGTTGCATTTTCTGAAAAATCTGTGGGTAAAAGTATATTTTTCATCAAATTATATTAAAATATCTGATGTAAAAATAGAAGTAGTTGTAACCGTAAACTATGACATTTATCAGTTTTAAAATAAGAGTGTAATAAAATATTATAAACCGCTTACAACGCTTTGTAGTTTGTCAAGGTTTGTAATGCGTATTTTTTTGCCAGAAGTTTCAATCATACCTTTCTTTTTAAATTCTGATATAATTCTAATAGTAGATTCTGTTGCAGTGCCAACAACATTACTCATATCTTCTCTACTTAAACTTAGTAGCAAAAACCCATTTTCGTCTTCACCAAACTCTGTTTTTAAGTAAATAAAAGCTTCAGCAATACGTTGTTTTACTGTTTTTTGAGACATATTTACAATAACATCATCGGCCTCTCTTAAATCATTAGCCATATGGCGTAGTACCTCAACAGCAAAATTAGGATTGGTATTTAATGTGTGTAAAATACTTTCTTTAGGAATAAAACAAAGATCCATATCCTTAATGGCTACTGCACTTAAATTTGCAGATTCTTCTGCAATAACAGAGCGTTGTCCTAATATTTCTCCTTTAGTTGCAAGTTTAATTATTTGGTCTTTACCGTTAGAGCTCAATTTAGATAGTTTAGAGACACCTTCTCTAACACAAAAAACACCATCTAACCTATCTCCCTCTTCAAAAATTGCATCACCTTTTTTAAAGGTTTTAGAAACTTTAGAGTCCGATACCTTTTTTAACTCATCCTTGCTCATAGCTCGTAATGAATTAAACTGACGAATAATACAATTTTCACACCTACTCATAATAATGTTTTTACCTAACACAACAAATTTACGGTATCTACAATAAGCAAAACCTGACATTTGTCATATTTTAAAATTCAGCTTTAATAGACCTTTGTTTTAAGCTTAATAAGTTGCAAATATGACTAAAGAAAAATGTTTTCATTGCGGAGATGACTGTGACACCTTACCCATTGTTTTTAAAGATAAGAATTTTTGTTGTAATGGATGTAAAACAGTTTTTGAGATTTTTGAATCAAACGATTTGTCATATTACTATGACCTGCAATCTGCAGCAGGCGCAACACCAAATGAGGTAGAGGGGAAATACAATTTTTTAGATACTCCAGAGATTTTAGAGAAGCTTATAGAGTTTAATGAAAAAAAACACCAAATAGTAAATCTTTACATACCGCATATACATTGTAGCTCTTGTATTTGGGTGTTAGAAAACTTGAATAAATTACAAAAAGCAGTAAGTAGTTCTCAAGTAGATTTTCCTAAAAAAATGGTACGTATTGCATACAATCCAGAGGAGTTAAGCTTAAAACAATTGGTTATATTATTGGCAAAAATAGGTTACGAGCCTTATATTTCTTTAAATGATTATGACAAAGGTAAAAAAAGCGTAGATCGTAGTCTTACCTATAAATTAGGGGTTGCGGGCTTTGCTTTTGGTAATGTTATGTTTTTATCTTTTCCAGAGTATTTTGAGGTACAGGAGTTTTGGTTAGACCAGTATAAAAATGTGTTTAGGTGGTTAATGTTTGCTTTTTCATTACCTGTTGTTTTTTATTCAGCACAAGACTATTTAATATCAGCATATAAAAGTATTTCTTCTAAAATATTAAATATAGATGTACCAATTGCTTTAGGTGTTTTGGTACTTTTTGTGCGTAGTACATTAGAAATTGCTTTTGACTGGGGAACTGGTTTTTTTGATAGTCTAACTGGATTAATATTTTTTCTGTTATTAGGTAAATTTTTTCAGCAAAAAACATATTCATTTTTATCTTTTGAGAGAGATTATAAATCATACTTTCCAATAGCTGTAACCAGAATTTTATCTGGTGGAAAAGAAGAAACAGTACAGGTTTATGATATTAAACAAGGAGACAGACTTTTAATTAGAAATGAAGAATTAATACCCGTAGATGGGATTGTGTTAAAAGGTAATGCACGTATAGATTATAGTTTTGTTACAGGTGAATCTGAAGCTGTAAAAAAAGCATCTGGAGATAAAATTTTAGCTGGTGGCAAGCAGTTGCAAGGAGCAATAGAAATGGAAGCTTTAAAATCTGTATCGCAAAGTTATTTAACGCAACTGTGGGGGAATTCGGTTTTTTCTGAAGATAAAACAAGTAAGTTCCAAACCATTACAGATAAAATAAGTCAACGTTTTACGGTAGCTGTTTTAAGTATTGCTTTTATAGCTACATTTATTTGGATGTTTATAGACAGTAGTAAGGCTATGAATGTTTTTACTGCAGTTTTAATAATTGCTTGTCCTTGTGCAATAGCATTGGCGGCACCTTTTACATTAGGTAATATGTTACGTATTTTTGGGCGTAAAAAATTCTATTTAAAAAACACCCAAACAATAGAGCAGTTGGCACAATTAACTACGGCTATTTTTGATAAAACAGGAACACTAACTACGGCGCAAAAGAGCACAGCAAGTTATGAGGGGCTAGCATTGAGCGCTAGTGAAGAATCGCTTTTAAAAAATACGTTAAGGGCATCTAACCATCCTTTAAGTAGAACACTTTATAACTTGTTAGCAGAGCAAGATATTTTAACTTTAGATGAATACCACGAGCACTTAGGAAAAGGTATAGTTGGTGTTTTAGAAGATGATAATATAAAAGTGGGTTCTGCAAATTTTGCAGGAAACGGTACTGTAAGTGGTCAAGAAAACACTGCGGTGTATATTAGTAGTAATGATGATTATAAAGGACGATATGTTTTTTCTAACCAATACAGAGATGGTGTGCCTAAGTTATTTTCTAAAATGCAAAAAACACTAGATTTAGGCGTTTTATCTGGTGATAATGAAGGGGAGAAAGAAAGATTAGAAGCTTTATTACCTAAATTGACACCACTATATTTTAATCAGAAACCAGAAGATAAATTAGATTTTATTAAGAGTTTGCAAAAGCAAGGAAAAAAAGTACTTATGGTAGGTGATGGTTTAAATGATGCTGGTGCTTTAGCACAGAGTGATGTTGGCATTGCTATATCTGAAAATGTAAATGTATTTTCACCTGCGTGTGATGGTATTTTAGATGCATCAAAATTTAAACAACTATATCAATATATAAAAGCATCAAAAAGTGCAATGAAAATTATAAAACTTAGTTTTGGGTTTTCTTTATTATATAATTTAATTGGGTTGTATTTTGCTACAACAGGACAGTTAATGCCGGTAATAGCTGCTATTTTAATGCCTTTAAGTTCTATAAGTATTGTTTTATTTACTACTATAGCTACTAATTTGGTTGGTAAAAAACTGATATAAAAAAGGAGCAACTTTTAAAGTATATAGTTGCTCCTCTGTTCTTAAAATAGATTAAAAATTACTGTAATTAATTTTTGGTATAAGTTAAAAAATGTGGTTTAAAAGTTATCATTGCCCAAGCCCAATTGTTGGTCTTAGAGGCGTCTCCTCCTTTAATAATCTCCATAGAGTCAGAAGCAAACATTTGTGAGTAGCCAGCATTTATTAAAATACTTTTTGATGCCTTGTATCCTAAAGTAAGGTCTATTTCTGTACCTAAATAACTATCTTGTTCTATACCATTTGTATTTACAATAGTAGCTGCAGAACTAAAAAAGTGTGGAGCTAAATTAGCAGAGAATTTATTTTTAGAATAGTTAAGTTTAGCATTAATATCTACCAGGCCAACAGAATTACTATGGTTACCAACATAAAAATAGTCCATTATACCATTGTACCTATGGTTGGTGCCAAACCAAGGAGTAAAAGAGTTTAAGTTGCCATTTGTTTCATTCATATCTGTACCAGACATATACTCTGCGCCAAGACCAAGTAAAAATTCAGAATTTAAATTATAGCTAAAATTTGCACTTGCATTTAAAGCAGACAAATCTGTATTTTCAATTTTTCCTGTTTGGTAGTATACAGAAGCATCTGCACTCCATTTATTTTCATTTATAGCAGTTGTTAATCCTATAGTTTGGTTGTATGCTATTTCTTGTTCGTTATTATCATCAAAAGCAAAACCAGTATTTAAAAATAAAAAGCTTAATCCAACTTTGTTAAATTTGGTGTTGTACCATAAGTACTGAAAGTTTTTATAATTGTTTAACGTGTATGCTTCTTCAAAAATAGATTGTGAAGTCTCGTTTAAAGCAAAGCCAACATCTATTCTGTTATTAGCATCTGCCATAAATTTTATTTTAAAGGCATCGTGGCTACGCCCTTGTTGGTTCCAGTTAGCACCGCCAAAAATACGTTCCGCGTCGTAAGCAATTTCTTGTCTACCTAATTTAAAACTAAATTTCCCTGTGGTAACTTCTGCCCAAGCTTGTTGTAGTGTAATTCCGTTTTCATCTGTGGTACCTAAAGTAGCTCTGTCTCCCCAAACTCTAACATTTTGTGCTGCTACAAAGGCATTAAACTCTTCGCTTTTATAAGCAAAATTTAGCCTTGTTCTTTGCGATACAAAAGAAGCAGGATCTACAGCATCAGAATTTAAAGTGCTATAGCCATTTCTGTATTCAAATCGGGGTTTTAACTCTCCACTTAAATCAAATTGTTGTGCGTTAGCTTGCTGTATAAAAATTAGTAATCCAATAAAAAATGTATTTTTCAATAACTTCATTATAGTTCTCTTTTTTTTAATGATTTTTCAAATATACTAGCTTTTAAACGATGGGCACATTTACACTGTAACCTTAACAGTTTTTAGAGTGCATATATTTTTTCTGTATTTCTGTAAAGTATGATATATATCATATTCTATAAAATGCATTGCCGTTACTTTTGTCTTATAAATTCAGGTAGGTATGAGTGTAATTTATGTGTTGCTAACTATAAGTATTGTAGTAGCGCTGTTTTTCTTTGTAGCATTTATAGTATCGGTAAAGAGTGGTCAGTATGATGATTCTTATACACCGTCTGTACGTATGCTTTTTGAAGATGAACTAGTAAAAAAGAGCTCTAAAACTCTAGAGAATAAAAAAATCGAACAAACTAAGATGAATTAAATTATGGAAGTACAACAGTTTTATTACGATAACAAAATCGTAAAGAAATTTCTCTACGCTACAATATTTTGGGGTATTGTAGGTATGTCAGTGGGTCTGTTATTGGCTTTTATGTTTCTTTTTCCAAATTTAACCGATGGTATTTCATGGTTAAGTTTTGGTAGGTTAAGACCACTACACACAAATGCAGTAATTTTTGCCTTTGTAGGTAATGCTATTTTTGCGGGAGTATATTACTCTACGCAGCGTTTGTTAAAGGCACGTATGTTTAGTGATGGGTTAAGTAATTTTAACTTTTGGGGTTGGCAAGCTATAATTGTTGCTGCAGCTATAACTTTACCATTAGGGTATAGTACATCTAAAGAGTATGCAGAACTAGAGTGGCCAATAGATATTGCTATTGCAGTAGTTTGGGTAGCTTTTGGTTGGAACCTTATTGGTACTATGCTACGTAGAAGACAAAGACATTTATATGTTGCAATTTGGTTTTACTTGGCAACATTTGTTACTGTAGCTGTATTACATATTTTTAACAGTTTGGAATTGCCAGTAAGCGGATTAAAAAGTTACTCTGTTTATGCCGGTGTGCAAGATGCCTTAGTGCAATGGTGGTACGGACATAATGCTGTTGCATTTTTCTTAACAACACCATTTTTGGGCTTAATGTATTATTTTGTTCCTAAAGCAGCAAACAGGCCTGTGTATTCTTACAGGTTGTCTATAGTACATTTTTGGTCTTTAATATTTATATATATCTGGGCAGGACCACACCATTTATTGTACTCTTCTTTACCAGATTGGGCACAAAATCTAGGTGTAGCGTTTTCTATTATGTTACTTGCTCCTTCATGGGGAGGTATGATAAACGGACTTTTGACCTTGCGTGGGGCTTGGGATAAAGTACGTACAGATCCTACACTTAAATTTATGGTAGTAGCTATTACTGGTTACGGTATGGCAACTTTTGAAGGTCCTATGTTATCATTGAAAAATGTAAATGCAATTGCACATTTTAGTGACTGGATTATTGCACACGTACACGTTGGTGCTTTAGCTTGGAACGGATTTTTAACTTTTGGTATGATCTACTGGTTGGTACCAAAAATGTTTAAAACAAAATTACACTCTACAGGTTTAGCTAATGCGCATTTCTGGATTGGTACTTTGGGTATTATTTTATATGCATTACCAATGTATGTAGCAGGTTTTACACAAGCTTTAATGTGGGAAGATTTTAACCCAGATGGTACGTTGGTTTACGGTAACTTTTTAGAAACTGTAAAAGAAATTATACCAATGTATTGGATGCGTGCAATTGGTGGTAGTATGTACATATTAGGTGCATTTATTATGTTATTTAACGTGTTTAAAACTGTGCGTTCTGGACAAAAAGTAGAGGATGAGTTAGCAGAAGCTGCTCCACTTACCAGAGTATCTAAAAAAAGAACAAAAGGAGAAACATACCACTCTTGGTTAGAGCGCAAACCAGTACAGTTAACAATATTGGCAACTGTAGCTATTTTAATTGGTGGTATAGTACAAATTATACCAACTATTTTGGTAAAATCTAATATACCAACCATAACTAGTGTAAAACCATATACACCTTTAGAGTTAGAGGGTAGAGATTTATATATAAGAGAAGGTTGTGTGGGTTGTCACTCACAAATGGTACGTCCGTTTAGAGGAGAGGTAGAGCGTTATGGCGAGTATGCTAAAGCAGGAGAATTTGTATATGATCATCCATTTTTATGGGGTAGTAAGCGTACTGGTCCAGATTTGTTAAGAGTAGGTGGTAAATACTCAGACAATTGGCACTTAAACCATATGTATGATCCGCAAAGTACCTCATCTGGTTCTATAATGCCAGCTTACCAATGGCTTGTTCGTAATGAGCACGATAGAAGTAATATTAAAGCTAAAATGGAAGCAATGGTAACCCTAGGTGTACCATATACAGAAGAAGATATTGCTAACGCAGAAAAATCTATGGATGTACAGGCTACTAAAATTGAGAAAAACTTGTATTCAGATCCGGATTTTGCAAAAAGTTATGAAGCAGATAAAAAATATGCTAAAAATAACGGCGAACCTTTTGTAGAAATGAGAGACAGAGAAATAGTATCTCTAATAGCTTACTTACAGCGTTTAGGTACAGATATTAAAATAAAAAACTCAGAAGAAACAACCGCTAAAAAATAAAATTATGCTAAAGTTTATAAAAGGTCATATGGAGAGTATGGAAGGTATAGCAACCTATCCTATGATATCGCTACTTATATTTTTTGTGTTTTTCACCATACTTTTCTGGTGGGTGTTTACAGCAACAAAAGAGCATATTAAAGAGGTAAGTAATATACCTCTAGAAGATGATGATAAAACCAACCTAACAAAAGAATAATACTATGAAAAATATGACACCTTGGTGGATAAGGATACCTCTAGTTTTCTTTATCGTTTTTGGATTGATGGAATACTTTATAGACTCTGGTGACCAACCAGCGTTTATTGCTTACCCAATTGTTTTAGGTTTTTTAGTACTAGTATTATTAATCTTAATAGCATCAGAAGTAATAGTTAGGTCTATAGAGAATGTAATGTTTCAGACCTTACCAGAAGAAGCAAAACAGAAGTATTTAGAAGATGATACTAAAAAGTTTGAGTGGAAATGGGGTAAAAGAGTATATGCTAAACTATTAGGTTCTAAACCTATGGAAGAAGAGCATGAAATAATTTTAGATCATAATTATGATGGTATACAAGAGTTAGATAATAATTTACCGCCTTGGTGGGTGTACCTTTTTTATGCAGGTATCATATTTGGTGTGGTGTATTTAGCAAGGTTTCATGTGTTTAATGATTATGACCAAGCTTTAGAATATGAGCAAGATGTTGCTGCTGCCAAAATAGAAATAGAAGAATACAAAAAAACAGCTAAAGGCTTAGTGGATGTTAATACTGTAGAGGTGCTAACAGATGCTGCAGATATTAAGGCAGGTAAAAAAATATACGAAACCAGTTGTGTTGCTTGTCATATTATAGATGGAGGTGGTGGTATAGGGCCTAACCTTACAGATGAATATTGGCTTTTAGGCGGTGGTATAAAAAACGTTTTTAACACTATATCAGAAGGTGGTAGAGACGGTAAAGGTATGGTTGCTTGGAAACAAATATTAAAACCTTTAGAGCGTGCACAAGTAGCAAGTTATGTTTTAACATTACAAGGTACAACACCAGCTAGTCCTAAAGAACCGCAAGGAGATATCTGGAAACCAGAACCAACAGAAGAGAGTAAATAAAGGAGTATTATTACTAGTAAAAATAACAAAAATGGCTGCAGATGAAAAGTTTAGGGATTCTATTGGTACAATAGATACTGACGGTAAAAGAGCTTGGGTTTTTCCTAAAAAACCTAGTGGTAAATTTTACAATTATCGCAAATTAGTTAGTTACTCATTACTGTTATTTTTGCTAGTATCTCCTTTTATAAAAATAAATGGCAACCAGTTTATATTATTTAATGTTGTAGATCGTCGTTTTAATATATTTGGTTTTCCTTTTTGGCCGCAAGATTTTCATTTGGTAGTAATATCAATGATTATTGGCGTTGTTTTTATAGCCTTATTTACAGTTGCTTTTGGGCGTGTTTTTTGTGGTTGGATGTGTCCACAAACCATATTCTTAGAAATGGTTTTCCGTAGAATAGAATATTGGATAGAGGGTGACCGTGGTGCACAAATGCGCTTAGATAAGCAAAAGTGGGATGCTGTTAAAATTAGAAAAAGAGTAACCAAATGGGTTATCTTTTTTATCATTTCATTTATTATAGCTAATGTGTTTTTAGCATATTTAATTAGTAGTGATACTTTAATAAAATATATTACAGACGGACCATTTTTGCATACCAGCACAATGATTTCATTGTTGATTTTTACAGCTGTTTTTTATTTTGTTTTTGCTTGGTTTAGAGAGCAAGTTTGTATTATAGCTTGTCCTTATGGGCGTATGCAAGGTGTACTTTTAGATAATAAATCTATTGTAGTTGCCTATGATCATAAAAGAGGAGAAGGAGAAAAAGGCAGAAAAAAGTTTAGAAAAAACGAAGACCGTTCTGCACTTGGTCATGGAGATTGTATAGACTGTGCACAATGTGTAAATGTTTGCCCAACTGGTATAGATATTAGAAATGGTACACAACTAGAGTGTGTTAATTGTACTGCTTGTATAGATGAGTGCGATACTATTATGGAAAAAGTAAACTTGCCAAAAGGTCTAATTAGGTATGCAAGTGAAGATAATATAGAGAAAAAGGCTAAGTTTAAGTTTACACCTAGACTTAAAGGTTACACCGCTGTATTGGTTATTTTAATAGGGTTGCTCGTAGGAATGTTGTTTTTAAGAAACGATTTAGAAGCAAATATTTTAAGACTTCCAGGTCAGTTATACGAGCATAAAGAAGGGAATATAATTAGTAATGTATATACTTTTAAATTAGTAAACAAAACTACAGAAGATGTAGATGATGTTAGCTTTAAGTTGCTTTCTCACAAAGGAACTATAAAGCTGGTTACAAATAAAAACTTTAAAGTGCCAGCGCAAGAACTAGCAGAAGGTACATTGTTTATAGAGATAAATAATGGGGCTTTAAATGGCGATAAAGACAAGCTAAAAATTGGAGTGTACAGTAAAGGAGAACTAGTAGAAACTACTACAGCTCGCTTTTTAGCACCAAGAAGCTACAAATAAAAAAATAAGTTATGAAAATAAATTGGGGAACAGGAGTTGTACTAGCATTTATAGGCTTCATTAGCTTTATATTATATTTTGTTGTTAGAATGAATTCTGAAAACAGAGCTAAACATGATTTGGTTACAGAGGAGTATTATAAGGCAGAGCTAGGTTATCAAAAAGAAATTAATGATGTTACTAATGCATATAAACTAACTCATAAACTAACTATAGAGCAAACGGAAGACGGACTACTAATTAATTTTCCTAAAGACCAAGAGTCTCAAAAAATAACAGGCAAAGTGTCCCTATACAGACCATCTAATAAACAATTGGATTTTAGCTTACCCATAAGTTTATCCAAAACACATTTGCTCATACCTGACAAACGTTTGTTAGATGGTCGATGGGACATTAAAATTGCTTGGCAATATAACAAAGAAGAATATTTACATAAACAAAGTATAACGTATTAAGTATGTTACTATCTGCTTTTATATTAGGGTTAATGGGAAGTTTGCACTGTGTTGGTATGTGCGGCCCCATAGCTTTTATGTTACCTGTAGATAGACATAGTAAGTTTAAAAAAACAATTCAGATATTTATTTATCATTTTGGTAGGTTGCTTGCTTACGGATTAATAGGGCTAGTTTTTGGTTTGTTGGGTAAAGGCTTATATGTTTTTGGTTTACAACAAAAATTGTCAATAGCTATTGGAGTTTTAATGATTGTTATCGTCTTAATTCCATCTAAAAAATTGCAAAAATACAATGTGTCTAAACCTATTTATAAACTTATATCTAAAGTAAAATCTAGATTAGGAAAAGAGCTAAAAAAAAGAACTCCAGACACGTTTTTAACCATTGGTTTTTTAAACGGATTTTTACCTTGCGGCTTAGTATATATGGCATTGTTTGGTGCTATTGCAATGGGTAACGCAGCGCAAGGCTCTTTATATATGGTTATTTTTGGAGCTGGCACCATACCACTTATGACAATTGCCGTTTATTTTGGCGGAATGCTAAAAGGTGTGGCACGTAAAAAAGTACAGCAATTAATTCCTGTTTTTGTGGTTGTAATAGGTGTGCTTTTTATACTTAGAGGTCTAGGTCTTGGTATTCCTTACATATCTCCTAAACCAGTTGTAGAAATGGTTTCTACAACTATGGAATGTCACTAATTATTAAAATTTAATTTTATGAATATTGTTTCTGCAGCGCAAGCCGCAAAATCTATACAATCTGGTAATAGAGTATTTTTACAAGGGGCTGCAATGACTCCTAATGTATTAATAGATGCTTTGTGTAATAGGTATGAAGAATTAGAAAATGTAGAAATTGTATCTATACACACAGAAGGTGAGGCAAAGTATGCACAAGAGCCATATAGCAATAGTTTTAAAATGAATAGTTGCTTTGTTGGTAGCAATGTTAGGCAATTAATAAATACTACACAGGGAGATTATATTCCAATTTTTTTAAGCGAAATAAACCTATTGTTTAGAAACGGAATTCTTCCGTTAGATGTTGCTGTTGTGCAAGTATCTCCACCAGATAAACACGGCTATTGCTCTTTGGGTGTGTCGGTAGATATTACATTGCCAGCTATACAAACGGCTAAAAAAGTGATAGCACAAATAAACCCTTGCGTGCCCAGAACTCACGGCGATGGTATTATTCATATAAGAGATATAGACTGTGCTGTTGAGGTTAATACGCCAATACATACACACGGTATTACACCAATATCTAACATAGAACAAGAGATAGGAAAACACGTTGCAGGTTTAATAGAAGATGGGGCAACCTTGCAAATGGGCATAGGTAATATACCAAATGCTGTATTAAGTAATTTAGGTAATCACAAACGTTTGGGTATACATACAGAAATGTTTTCTGATGGTGTGTTACCTTTAATAGAAAGCGGAGTAGTTACAGGTGAGGACAAAGCTGTAAAACATGGGAAAATTGTAACTTGTTTTGCTGTAGGATCTCAAAAATTATACGACTTTGTAGATGATAACCCATTGGTGCATTTTAAAGAAGCTGCTTATACTAATGATACTTCTATCATACGCAGAAATCCTAAGGTTACAGCAATTAATAGTGCTATAGAAATAGATCTTACGGGTCAAATTTGTGCAGATACAATTGGTAGCAGGCAATATTCAGGTGTAGGCGGACAAATGGATTTTATACGTGGTGCATCTTTGTCTAAAGGTGGTAAACCTATTTTTGCAATGCCATCTATTACAGCTAAAGGTATTTCTAAAATAACACCGTTTTTAAAACAAGGAGCGGGCGTTACTACAACACGTGCTCACGTACATTATGTAGCCACAGAATACGGTGTAGTTAATTTATACGGTAAAAATTTACAAGAAAGAGCAAAGGCATTAATTTCTATTGCGCATCCTAATTTTAGAGAGGAGTTAGAGAAAGAAGCCCACAATCGTTTTAAAAGCTAAATGTAAAACTTAAAAAGTATTGTTTTAAGAGTGTTGTAACACTAGTAATTCTTTTTTTTAAGTAATTTTGACACATTGTTTACAATGATTTCATTACAAAAAAATACACCATTGTAGCAGCTGTAAATTGCTCATTTGTGTATTTTTTTTATGTTGTTTTTTTAAATAAAAGCTACATTAATTTAATTACACAAAGCTTTACTTATGCAAGATACTTTTTATATAAAAAATATGGTTTGTAACCGCTGTATAGCTTCGGTTTTAGATATTTTTAATGCCGAAGGTTTTGTGGTAGAGTCTGTTGAGCTAGGTAAAGTAACAGCAATAAAAGGATTAGAAAGTAGTTTTAAAAACCTAAGTAAAGTGCTTGCTAAAACAGGTTTTGAAGTAATAGAAAGTGAGACAGATACTTTAATAGAACAACTTAAAGTTGCTATAATTAATAAGATTGAAAGTGGCGAAACAGCACATATTTTTAAAACATTAGCAAAAGAATTTGGTAAAACAGAAACTGCATTAAGTAAGCTTTTTAGTAAGTCTGAAGGTATAACGTTAGAGAAATATACCATCAACCTAAAAATTGAAAAAGTAAAAGAATACATACAGTTAGGAGAACTAAATTTTTCTGAAATAGCCTATAGCTTAAATTATAAAACAAGTAGCCATTTGGCACGCCAGTTTAAAACAGTTACAGGAATGTCTATGAGTACTTATAAAAGATTAGGTAATTGGGACAGAAAAACACTAGACCAAATTGTATAAATAAGAATCGGAATTGTGAAAACACTACAAATAATGTCTGCTTAGTTTTGTAGTGTAAATAGAGACAAAATGAAACATACTTATCACATACACGGAATGACTTGTAATGGTTGTCGTGGTCACGTAGAAAAAATACTTTCTAATGTAAAAGATGTTACCAATGCTAGTGTTAATTTAGAAAAAGCAGAAGCCATAATAGAGTCTGAATCTCATATTTCTATAGATACTTTAAAAGAAGTTTTAAAAAAGGAGGGAGATAGATATAGTATACACAATGCTGGTGAGCACGTGATTATACCTAAAAAGGAAGAAAAGCCAAAAGGGCAGGGAACAGGTATTTTTTATTGTCCAATGCATTGTGAAGAGGATAAGACTTATAACAAGCCTGGTGACTGTCCGGTTTGTGGAATGGACTTGGTAGAGGAACAGAATTTAACTGCTATTACAGAACAGCAATACACCTGTCCTATGCATCCAGAGGTTGTAAAAGGTGAGCCTGGGGATTGTCCTATTTGTGGTATGGACTTAGTACCAATGGCACCTAGTCTTTCATCAGAAGAAAAAACATACAACAAGCTTATTGGTAAATTTTGGGTAGCGTTAGGGTTTACATTACCTATTTTTTTAATAGCAATGGGTGATATGCTACCTAATAATCCACTGTACACTATTCTAGATCAAAAATATTGGAATTGGGTACAATTTGCGCTTTCTATTCCTGTTGTTTTTTATGCCACTTGGCTATTTTTTGAGCGTGCTTATAAAAGTATACAAACATGGAATTTAAATATGTTTACCTTAATTGGTATTGGTGCAGGTGTAGCTTGGTTATTTAGTGTTTTTGGTTTGCTAATTCCAGATTTTTTTCCAATTGAGTTTAAAACAGAAAGTGGAGCAGTACACGTTTATTTTGAAGCTGCTACAGTAATACTTACGCTAGTATTAATGGGGCAGGTATTAGAGGCCCGTGCACATAGTAAAACAAATGCAGCTGTTAAAGAGTTACTTAAACTTGCGCCTAATAAAGCTATTAAAGTTGTAAACGGGGTAGAAGAGGAAGTTGCAATAAACAAGGTTGTAAAAGGAGATGTTTTAAAGGTTAAACCAGGAGAAAAAATACCGGTAGATGGCTTTATTACTGAAGGAAAAACAACGGTAGATGAGTCTATGATTTCTGGAGAGCCCATTGCGGTGAGTAAAACTGTAAAAGATGAGGTTAGTAGTGGTACTATTAATGGCAATCAATCTTTTTTAATGCAAGCAGAAAAAGTTGGTGCAGATACACTACTTTCTCAGATAGTGAAAATGGTGAATGATGCTAGTCGTAGTAGAGCACCAATACAAAAATTAGCAGATAAAGTATCTGGTTATTTTGTGCCAACAGTAGTTGTTATATCTATACTTACGTTTGTTGCTTGGGTAATTTGGGGACCAGAGCCTGCTTATGTTTTTGCCCTAGTAAATGCCATTGCTGTTTTAATTATTGCGTGCCCTTGTGCTTTAGGTTTAGCAACTCCTATGTCTGTTATGGTTGGTGTTGGTAAAGGAGCACAAAATGGTGTTTTAATTAAAAATGCGGCCGCTCTAGAACTAATGAATAAAATAGATGTTTTAATTCTAGATAAAACAGGTACCGTTACAGAAGGAAAACCTACGGTAGAAAAAGTAGGTAGTTTTTCTGCTGATTTTACCACAGATAAAATTACACAGTATATAGCCTCTTTAAACAGTTCTAGTGAACACCCTTTAGCAGCGGCTACTGTAAATTATGCTAACGAAAATGGTGCTAATTTTTTGAAAGTAGAAGACTTTAATGCTATTACAGGTAAAGGTGTACAAGGTGTTATTTCTGATACTAAAATAAGTTTGGGTAACTTAAAAATGATGGAGTTAGCCAAAGGAACTATTTCTTCCGCAATGGAAGAAGAAGTAGATGTATATCAAAAACAAGGAAAAACGGTTTCTTATGTTGCTGTAGATAAAACCGTGGTAGGATATGTTGTTATAGCAGATAAAATTAAAAAAACCAGCGCGCAAGCAATTAAACAATTACAACAAAATGGTATAGCTGTAATTATGCTTACTGGTGATAACTACAATACAGCTAAATCTGTAGCAGACTCACTTAATTTAAATAGTTTTAAAGCTGGTATGTTGCCAGAAGATAAGTTAAAAGAAGTTGAAAAATTACAACAACAAGGTAAAGTAGTAGCTATGGCTGGTGATGGCATTAATGATGCTCCTGCATTGGCAAAAAGTGATGTTGGTATTGCAATGGGTACAGGTACAGATGTTGCTATAGAAAGTGCAATGATTACGCTTGTTAAAGGTGATTTACAAGGCGTTGTAAAGGCTTATAGTCTTAGCAATGCAGTGCTTAAAAATATTAAACAAAATTTATTTTTTGCTTTAATTTATAATACTATTGGTGTACCAATAGCAGCAGGAGTTTTGTATCCTGTTTTTGGGTTATTACTCTCTCCAATGATAGCAGCTTTAGCAATGAGTTTTAGTTCGGTTTCTGTAATTGCAAATGCATTACGATTAAAAAAAATAAAAATATAATAGGAAAGCTCTTTTAATACCTAGCATAAAAATTATTATATTAACAACGATTAATAAATTTCTACTATGAAAAAGATGATTTTGACTGCAACTGTATTTGGCTTATTGGCCTTTACAAGTTGTAAAAATGAAGAAAAGCAAACTACAGAGTTGGCTAAAGAAATTAGTACTGTAAACGATGAGGTAGCTACTGCTAAAACAACTTTTGGTGTCCGTGGTAATTGCGGTATGTGTAAAAGTACTATAGAAAAAGCAGCAAAATCTGTAGAGGGTGTTGCTAGTGCCAATTGGGATGTTAAAAAGAAACAAATTACAATTGCTTTTAATGGTGATAAAACTAATGAAGAAGCATTTCATAAAGCTATAGCAGAATCTGGTTACGATACAGAAAAATCTACAGGTAGTGAAGATGCTTATAAAGAATTACCTGCCTGTTGTAAATATGACCATGAAATGGCAATGAGTGTAGAAGAATAATATACAAGTAACTTAAATAAGCGACAATCTGGTAGACCTAGTTTGTCGCTTTTTTTTATGCTTTTTTAATAAATACGGAGTAACTGTTTTAAAGTTGTTATTTTTTTCTCTTTTAATTTTACCAAAATCTTTAAAAAGGCAATAGCAGTAATATAAGCATCACCTAGGGCTGTATGCCTGTCTTTAACAGAGATGTTAAATTTCTCGGCTAATTCATCTAAAGAGTAATGGTCTTTTTTTTCTAATAAATTAGAGCGTATAAGTGTTTTTTTGTAGAGTGTAGAGGTATCTAATATTTTATTTTTAAGTTTGGGTAAACCGTGACGTTCAAGAGCAGAGTTAATAAAAGTAACGTCAAAACCTGCGTGGTGAGCAACAATAACTGCATTTTTTAAATAAGCTAAAAAAAGTTTTAAAGTTTCTAACTCTTCAAGCCTAGTAGTTTTTCCTTCTTTTAATATCCCGTGTATTTCAGCAGTCTCTTGGTTGTAGTGATCTTGATGTATAAAAACCTCAAAACTATCACCCACATTAATATCGTTATTTATTAATTTTAATGCACCTATACAAAGCATACGGTCTTCTTCATAACTAAAGCCAGTGGTTTCTGTGTCTAAAACAACAAACGTAATATCTTGTATGTTTTCTGGCTGTTTGGTATTGAAAATATTTTCATAGGCAACCCAATACTCTGGTAAATCTAATTTACTTTTTTTAAAGAAATTTATCATCTTAATAGGTTTGATACTTTAAATCTAATATACACTAATTCCTGTATCTCTTTAATAGTCCTAAAGGTTCGTTTAAGCTTTATTTTCTCTGCTTTAGTTAGTTTACTTAATGATATATACCTGCCAGAATCATTATGTAATAAACCTTGTTTGGTTCTAAATTTTAATAATGCTTTGGTTGCATAAGATGCAGCAATAAACAACTCTGCATTGTTAGGTTCTAACTCTGCTAATTTTTCAAAACGCTCTGCAGTGTAATTTATAGACTTAATATTATGGGATAATATTAAAACTCTAGCAGCGTCTGTTAATGGCATAAGTGCACGTCTTTTAATATCAAAAAAGTCTTTATTTGCACCATCTTGCTCTACCAAAAATTGCCTAAAAAAACCGGTAGGAGATGGGTTTTGTAAAGATCCGCTAGCTAAATGTAAAAAGAAATTAGGGTAATTTTTTGCTGTTTTAAATATATGGTTTGATAGTTCTGTAACTAACTCTTGGTTGCCATACACATTGTTATAATCAAAAAATATAGAAGATAGTAGTACTTCATCCTTACCTGGGTTTGTAATCCAAGAGGTAACATTGGTTTTCCATTCACTAAGGCTTAAGCACCATTTTGGGTTAGATGCCATCATTTCTGCAGGACAATACTCGTAGCCAATAACGTTTAATCTTTGTGTTACTTGTTTGGCAAAATTTATAAATATTGCTTTTGTTTCTTCTAGTTTTTCTGCAGGAACATCTTCAAAAACCAGGGCATTGTCTTGGTCTGTGTGTAGCAATTGCTCGCTTCTGCCTTGGCTACCTAATGCTAGCCAACTAAAAGATACGGGTAGCGGAGTGTCTAACTTGGTAATAGAGTTTTTTATAATTTGTTTAATACAGGCATCATTAAGTTCAGAAATAATTTTAGAAATTAATGTCATTGGTATATTCTGATTTAAATATCCCTTTAACAGCATCATAATACTTTTTCTTACCTGCTTAATCTCTTTAGTTCTAGTAGCTCTTTTTATAGCTTTAATTAGTACTGTTGGGTTGTTACCAACCGCTAGCATAACATCATGTTTAGATAAAATGCCAACAGCTTTAGAGTTAACAGTACCATCTTTTGTTAAACATAAATGGCTAATATTACTTTTTATCATTGCCATTTGCGCCTGTGTAATAGTTAATTTTTTAGAATACGTAATTACTGGCGATGTCATAATTTCCCTAGCAGTAGCAGATATGGGTAGTTTTCCAGTAACAATTTTGTTACGCAAATCTTTGTCTGTAATAATACCAATTGGCAATTTGTCTTCTAAAACCAAAATAGCACCAACATTTTTGCTAGTCATTTTTGCGGCTAATACTTTTGCTTGCGTTTTAGGAGAACAGCTTACTAGTTTTTTAGAATATTTTACAGGTTGCAAGTCAAACAACTCTGCGCTAGGGTTGTAAACTTCACCGCTCTCTGGCTCTCCATACAAAGTGCCTCTGTAACTTTTAGAATAAGGGTTTCTAGTGTTGGATGCAAAACTGTCTATTAAAAAATTACCTACATCTCTGTTGCTAGTAGCAAATGGTTTAAAAGTAACAATAGGTATGGCATATAATATACTTTCTTCATGTGCCTTTGCTTGCATTTTATAATTTTCATTAGCAATTAAAGGGCGTAAACCAAAAATATCTCCTTCATCACAAATATCTACAATAGTATTGGTTTCTGTTTTATTTAAAGATACGGCACCTTTATGTATAATATAAAAATGAGTGTGTGGTGTATCATTTTCATTAAATATAATTGCGTCTTTTTCTTTGTAAATAATAGATATTTGTGTAGCTAATTCTTGTAATTCCTCTAATAATAATTGATTAAAAGGTGGGTAGTTTTTTAAAAAATCTGCTACTCTATGTGATATGGTATTTTTCATACGTTTTGTTGCTACTGTTTTGTAAATTTAAGAGAGAATAAGTTAAAAACGGAATTAAAATAGCTTAAAGTAACAAGTGTTTTTAGCTTAAAAAAGAGCTTTTTTTCAAAAATATAAGATTTTTAAGACTTGTTTTTTAAATTGATTATAACTCTTGTATCACTTGTTTTAAAGGGTTTTTTTAATGTTCTGTTAGCTTTATGTTATCAGAAAATTATTTTTTTTATTTTTTTTGATGGAATATTATTTTTTTTGTTTTCATTTGCCCCGTCAAAATAAGATATTAGATTTTGGCAATTTAGCATATAGCTGAGCATAAATGTATAATGTTTCTATGTTCGGGTTTTTGGGAATTAGGAAGTCATACCCAAAAACAACCTATAAGATAGGTAACCGAATTTTAAAGCTAACTTCCGGTAACACTTCTATAGTCAGCAGTCAGCATGACTACTTTTTCGTGCCAACCACGAAACGTCAAATCATTGTTTAGTTTTTTAAAATTTTAGTCGCAAAAACGCCCAAAAGCACAAGTTTTTCTGTGTTTTAAAATTTTAATTTATCAAATAATAATTTAATGAATACTAAATATATTGATTTAATAGACCAAACTTATCATTTTCCACAAGAAGAATTTAAGTTAGATGGTGAAAGTTTAATGTTTCATAACATACCATTAAAACAGCTGGTAAAACAATACGGTAGTCCGTTAAAGTTTACATACTTGCCAAAAATCTCTGATAATATTTCTAGAGCTAAAAATTGGTTTGCTATTGCAATGGAAAAATACCAATATAAAGGTAAATACCACTACTGCTACTGTACAAAAAGTTCTCATTTTAAACCAGTATTACATGAGGCTTTAAATAACAATATACATATAGAAACGTCTTCTGCGTTTGACATTAATATTGTTGAACACTTAAAACAAGAAGGTAAAATTAAAGATGATACTTATGTAATATGCAACGGTTTTAAAAGAGACAAGTACATAACAAACATAGCAAGGTTAATTAATGAAGGACACCATAATTGTATACCAATTATAGATAATTATGAGGAAATAGACTTGTTGTCTAATGAAATTAAGGATGACTTTAAAGTTGGTATTCGTATAGCGTCTGAAGAAGAACCAAAATTTGAGTTTTATACTTCTCGCTTAGGAATTGGCTACAAAAACATTGTTCCTTTTTATGAAAATCAAATTAGAGATAATGATAAGGTGCAGTTAAAAATGTTGCACTTTTTTATAAATACAGGTATAAAAGACAATGCATATTATTGGAACGAGCTTTTAAAATGTTTAAAGGTTTATGTAAAATTAAAAAAGATTTGTCCGTCTCTAGATAGTTTAAATATTGGTGGTGGTTTTCCTATCAAAAACTCTTTAGTTTTTGATTATGATTACCAATATATGATTGATGAAATAATTAATCAGATTAAATTAACATGTGATGAAGCAAATGTAGATGTGCCAAATATTTTTACTGAGTTTGGCAGTTTTACTGTAGGTGAAGCAGGTGGGGCTATTTATGAAATTTTATATCAGAAACAACAAAACGATAGAGAAAAGTGGAACATGATAGATTCTTCTTTTATTACAACATTGCCAGATACTTGGGCAATTAATAAAAGGTTTATTATGCTGCCAATTAACAGGTGGAATGATGAGTATGAGCGTGTATTGCTTGGTGGCTTAACTTGTGATAGTGATGATTATTACAACAGTGAGCAACACACAAATGCTATTTATTTACCAAAATATAAAAAAAATAAGCCTTTATACATTGGTTTTTTTAATACAGGCGCTTACCAAGAAAGTATTGGTGGCTATGGCGGATTACAACATTGCTTAATACCACAGCCAAAGCACATATTAATAAACAAAGATGCAGAAGGAAAAATAACAACCAAATTATTTAATGAACAACAAAAGGCAGAAGATCTGCTTAAAATTTTAGGATATGAGCACAACAAATAATTACGCAGGCATTCCAGATGAGTTTGCGCAATTGGAAACCGCAAAAGTAGTTTTAATCCCAGTTCCTTATGACGGAACTAGTACTTGGGGAAAAGGAGCAGATAAAGGCCCAGAAGCTTTTTTAGCTGCATCAGAAAATATGGAATTGTACGATATTGAAACCGATACAGAACCATACCAACAAGGAATATACCTTGCTGATGCCATTACAGAAAATAGCTCGCCAGAAGCTATGGTAGATGAGGTGCATAAAATCACTAAAAAGTACATTAAGCGTAACAAATTTGTAACGTTATTTGGTGGTGAGCATTCTATTTCTATAGGTACTATTAGGGCTTTTAATGAGTGTTTTAATAACCTAACTGTTTTACATATTGATGCGCATGCAGATTTAAGACAGTCTTATGAGGGCACAACTTGCAATCACGCTTGTGCAGTGCATGAGGCAAGCCAACAAACTAATTTATTGCAAGTTGGTATACGTAGTATGGATGCTATTGAAAAAACATATATGGATGAAGAAAAAACATTTTTTGCCCATGATATGGTTAATGATGAGTATTGGATGGATAAGGTTGTAGACCAAATGACAGAAAACGTTTTTATTACTTTAGATTTAGATGCATTAGACCCATCTATATTACCATCTACAGGAACGCCAGAGCCAGGAGGTCTGTTTTGGTATGAAACACTAGAGTTTTTAAAACAAGTGTTTACAGAAAAAAATGTTGTAGGGTTTGATATTGTAGAACTTTGTCCTAACAAGGCAGATAAATCGTCAGATTTTTTGGCAGCAAAATTATACTACAAAATGTTGAGTTATAAATTTATGGGTGAAGCTGTAGATGATGCTTATGACAATGCATATGCTATAGATCTAAAAGCTGGTAACTCTACTATTTCAAAATTTGAAGAAGATGAAAACTAAAGGAGCTATCTCTAATTTTATAGAAAAATACTACTTACACTTTAATTCTGCAGCTTTGGTAGATGCAGCAAAAGGGTATGAAGATCAATTAAACAAAGGATCTAAAATGTTAATTTCTTTGGCTGGTGCAATGAGTACTGCAGAGTTAGGAAAAATATTTGCAGAAATGATTCGTCAAGACAAAGTGCAAATTATATCCTGTACTGGTGCAAACCTAGAGGAAGATATTATGAACTTGGTAGCGCACTCACATTACAAACGTGTGCCTAACTATAGAGATTTAACTCCGCAACAAGAGTGGAGTTTACTAGAAAAAGGCTTAAACCGTGTAACTGATACGTGTATACCAGAAGAAGAAGCTTTTAGACGTTTACAAGAGCATATTGTAAAAACCTGGAAAGATGCAGAAGCTGCTGGTGAGCGTTATTTGCCTCATGAATATATGTACAAAATGCTACTTTCTGGTGTTTTAGAAGAGTATTATGAGATAGATTTAAAAGATTCTTGGATGTATGCAGCAGCAGAAAAAAACTTGCCAATAGTTTGTCCTGGTTGGGAAGACAGTACAATGGGTAACATTTTTGCTTCATATGTGTTAAAAGGTGAGCTTAAAGCTAGTGCTATGAAATCTGGTATAGAATATATGACATTCTTGGCAGATTGGTATACAGAGAATTCTGAAAACGGAATAGGGTTTTTTCAAATAGGAGGTGGTATTGCAGGTGATTTTCCTATTTGTGTAGTGCCAATGTTGTACCAAGATATGGAGCGTACAGATACACCATTCTGGAGTTATTTTTGTCAAATTAGCGATTCTACAACAAGTTACGGATCGTACTCTGGTGCTGTACCAAACGAAAAAATTACTTGGGGTAAATTAGATATAGATACTCCTAAATTTATAATAGAGAGTGATGCTACCATTGTTGCGCCATTAATTTTTGCTTACTTGCTAAATATGTAACTATGGATAATTTAAAAAGAGTTATTGTAGATTTTAAAAAACTTACTCCAGAAGTTTTAAAACTTTTGGTAGAGAAGTATCCAGATGGTTATGATGACCTTAATGTTATAAGTTTTTATAACGCAAAAGGAGAGCGCATAGAAGCTGTAGAAGTACTAACAGAAGATACAAAGTATTTGGTTAAAATTAGTGAAAAGTTAGAGGTAACTATGGCTAATTATGACGAGGATGATTATGAAGATTTTGATGATGATGATCCTGACGCTATACCAGATATTTCTTTAGATGATGATCAAAATTAGCTATGTATAGCGTAGATGCATACCAAATTGCAGCCTCTATAAGTATTAGAGAATGCAAGCGTAACTTAACTTGGGATCTCATTTTTTCAGACGGAGACGAGTTATTTTATAAAATGGGAGACACAAAATTTGTTTACATTTTTCAATATGGTATGGTTGGTTTTTTTAATCATACTTTAGAAGAAAAGAGAACAATTTTAGATAGTATTAAGCCCTTTTGTAAAGGTTTAAAAGAGGAGCGATTTTCTGAAGAAGTAAATGTTGTTATAGAGCCAACAATACAAGAAGTGTCATTTAACAAGATAATAATACCTTCTTTTGATTATGAGGCTATACGTTTAATAGTATTAAATGCATCGCAGTCTGTGGCTTTAGATAATTATTTTGATATCACAGAGCAATTATTAGGAGAAACAAATGAGCATACTAAATATCTAGAGCAAAGAGGAAAACTAGATATATCTGGTAATAAGTTAAAACGATTTATAGGTAAGGTTTTAAATATTAAGAATGAAATTTCTGAAAACCTTTATATTTTTGATTCTCCAGATATAACTTGGGATAATGAAGCTTTAAGTCTTTTAAATTTAGAGTTAAAAAAAACGTTTGACTTAAAAGATAGGTACAGATATATTTATGAGCGCTTAGGTGTTATTAAAGAAAATCTAGAGCTATTTAAAGATATTATGGACCACAAAGAAAGTAGTAGGCTAGAGTGGATTATTATAATATTAATTGTAATAGAAGTTTTAGATATGTTTATTTTAAAACTGACTTAAAAATTAAAAAGCCTCTCCTTTACAGAGAGGCTTTTTTTATAATATATCTAAAATGCGTTCTAGTGCCATACCTCTAGAACCTTTTATTAAAAGATTGCTGTTTGGTTGTAATGGATGTTCTTTTAAGTATTCTTTTAAGTCGTTAAAAGTGGCAAGTTGTATTGCTTCAGTTTTTGCTTTTGCAAAATTTTCTCCTACTAAAAAAGTAGTGGTGAAATTCATTTTATAAGCCTTATCTGCTATTTCTTGGTGTTCTGCAGCTGCGGTGTTTCCCAGCTCAAACATATCACCTAAAAAAACAATTTTATGTGCAGCTTTTATACCGTTAAAATTGTCTAATGCTGCCGCCATACTTGTTGGGTTAGCATTGTAAGCATCTAGTATTATCTTAAATCCTTTTTGTTCTAATATTTGAGATCTGTTATTAGCAGGTATGTAGCCTTCTATTGCTTCTTTTATTTGTGGCAAGCTTATATTAAAATACTTACCCATTGTTATAGCAGCACAACAGTTTGTAAAATTATACGCTCCAACTAGGTTAGAGGTTATGGTAATATCTTCCACTTGTATAGTAACAAAAGGGTCTGCGCTAAGTAATTCTATTTTAAAATAATTGCTATTGCTACTGCTAAACCCTATTTTTTTTACATAAGTCCCAAGTTTACTTTCTTGTATAGGATCATCTGCATTTAAAAAAACGTGTTTTTGGTTTGTAGTTAAATACTTGTACAGTTCACTTTTACCTTGTATAACACCTTCTGTGCTGCCAAAGCCTTCTAGGTGCGCTTTGCCAAAATTGGTAATATATCCAAAATCTGGTTCTGCTAAGTTGCTTAAAAATTCTATTTCTTTTAGGTGATTAGCACCCATTTCTACAATAGCAATTTCTGTATCTTCTTTAATAGTAAGCAATGTTAAAGGAACTCCAATATGGTTGTTTAAGTTGCCTAAAGTTGCAACGGTTTTATATTTTTTTTGAATAACAGCTTTAATAAGTTCCTTGGTTGTGGTTTTTCCGTTACTCCCCGTTAAGCCTATTACTTTTGCATTACATTGTTTACGATGATATTTACCTAGTTGTTGTAATGCTTGTAATACGTCATCAACCAAAATAAAATTACTGTTAATTGCGTATTCTTTTTCATCTACAACAGCATAAGCAGCGCCTTTTTGTAGTGCTTCTGCAGCGTATTTATTACCGTTAAAATTATCGCCTTTAAGGGCAAAAAAGATACAGTCTTTAGTTATTTTTCTAGTATCTGTACAAACGGTAGAATGTGTTAAAAATAGTTGATGGATTTGTGCTATTGTCATAAGGCGAATATAAAAAAAAAGACTGCTCGAAGGAGCAGTCTTTTTTAAAAAATATATTGTTGTAAATTATTTTACTTTTTTACCTCTTGCAGTTTTGTTCTTAGTTTTAGACTTAGAACCAACTCTAGACATTGCACATCTAAATCCAATATCATCTGTAGCCATATACTGTGGTAAGTATCTACGTTGTGCAGGGTCTAACCAAAATGCACGGTCTCTCCAAGATCCACCTTTGTATACTCTAACCTCATCATTAATTAAAGATGTTCTGTAGTTAGACTTATCATAGTTTCTAACAAAATTACCAGCACTATCTCTTTCTATTTTATTAGTAGGTGAGTTGTACATAGATTTTTTATTTTCTTCGTCACCATCAGCTTCATTAAACCTGTCATAGAATCTTGTAGATCCTGGCTCACCATCTCTATAACCTCTGTTATCACTAGAAGAGAAGTTTGTTCTTAAATAAGTTTCTTCTTCATCTACAGCAACCATTTTAATCTCACCTGGTAAATTAACAGCTACTATTTTTCCGTTTGGTAATGTGTCATAAACAACAGAATCTCTAAGTACGTTTACTTTACCGTCCTCGCCAATTGCTGTTTTCATATATATGTTACCTCTATAGTAGTTAAAATCACTAATTTCATCATCTACTATTGGTCTGTATACATCGGCAACCCATTCAGAAACGTTACCAGCCATATCATAAAGACCTAAATCATTTGGTTTGTAAGACATAACTGCGTTGGTAATATCTGCTCCATCGTCAGACCAACCAGCAATTCCGCCGTAATCACCTTTACCTTGTTTAAAGTTAGCTAATTGATCACCTCTACCAACACGTTGTCCGTTACGAGTGTAATCTCCTTCCCAAGGATATTTTTTTCTACCTCTATAGTTATTGTATTCTCTAGAACCTTGGTTAGCTTGTGCAGCATATTCCCATTCTGTTTCAGTAGGCAACCTATACTCTGGTAAAATTACACCACTACTTCTTTTTGCAAAAGATGATACAGAATCGTTCTTTTTAGCTTTTCCTTGTAAAGAATCTATTTGTCCACCATAAACAGACTCTGGTCTGTTTAAGTAAGCTTCAGTACTAAAAGTACCCGCAGACTCTCCGTTTAAGGCTTTATATTTAGCTTCCTTGTTAAGGTAGCCTTCTTTTTCTAGCATTAATTCGTTAACACGGTCTGTACGCCATTCTGCAAATTGCGTAGCTTGCACCCAGTTAACACCAACTACAGGATACTCTGCATAACCAGGGTGTCTTAAATAGTTGTTTGTCATAGTTTCATTAAAACCAAGTCTGTTTCTCCATACCAATGTATCTGGCAAAGCACCTTTATATATGTTAGCATATTTTGGGTCTTCTGGTGGATATACAGATTTTAAGTAATCTAAAAATTGTAGGTACATTTTATTAGTTACTTCTGTTTCATCCATATAAAAGGATTGTACGTGTTGTTGTGTTGGAGTGTTATTCCAATCATGCATAACATCATCTTGTACCTTACCTTTAGTAAATGTACCACCTTCTATAAATACAAGACCCGGTGCGGTAACTTGTTCTTTAAAATCAGAGTTGTGCTGAAAACCACCTTCTTTGGCGTTAATCTTCCAACCTGTGGCACGAGATACATCTTTAGATGAAGATGATTTTTTACAACTAGTTATGCTACCTGCAACAACAGCACACGAGAGTACAACTTTAATGAATTGTTTTTTCATAATTAAGACTTGAGTTCTATACTTTACTGCAAATTGCAGTTATACTATACTTATTTGTTTTTAAACTTTGCTTACTATCGGCTTATTAAACGCAAATTTTCTTAGAATATTTTATAGTTCCTAAAAAAAACTTAAACAAGCATTAAAACAAGGTTCAACAAATCTATAACGGCGTAAATATTAGAATAGTATTATTTTTTTAATTCTTTTTTGTAGAATTACTTATGTGCTTAATAATAAGGAAATAAAGAGTTTTAAATTTTATAGTATATTACCGTCAAATAAGTAATGTTAAAAAATAAAGTTCTTAATTTATAAGATATTCTTAAAAAGAGCGTTTATTAAAATATTGTGCCATTTTATTATGGCTTAATTACTATGAAAAGAACCTATATTATAAAAACGATGAAAAAAATACTAGCCTTAACACTTTTGGTGTCCGTATATTTTGGCAATGCTCAAGAGCAAAACAGATCAATTACAACAGCCGTACCTTTTTTAAATATTGCCGCAGATGCACGTGCAGCTGGTATGGGAGATATGGGTGTAGCAACTTCAGCAGATGCTTATTCCTTACAATGGAACGCCTCTAAGTTTGCTTTTGCAGATCAAAAAATGGGTTTTGGTATTAGCTATACACCTTATTTAGAAAACATAGTTACAGATGTAGCTTTATTAAACGCAAGTTTTTATAATAAAATAGATGATAGGAGTGCGTTTGCTTTTGGTTTGCGTTACTTTGGTTTAGGAGAGGTAGAACTTAGACAAACTATAGATGAGCCTGCAAGAATAGCAAAACCTAATGAGTTTGTTTTAGAAGGTGCCTATGCATTAAAATTATCTAACACTTTTTCTATGGGTGTTGGTGGTAGGTTTATAACATCTAATTTAAAATTTCCTTCAGATGATTCTAGTGAAGATACTAGTGCAGCTACAGCTTTTGCAGTAGATATATCTGGTTTTTATAGATCTCCAGAAATTGCCTACGAAAAGTTTGATGGTAGATGGAGAGCAGGTTTTAATATATCTAACCTTGGAAGTAAAATATCTTATGATAATAACGGACAACAAAACTTTTTACCAGGGAACCTAAAATTTGGTGGTGGTTTTGATTTTATTTTGGATCAAGATAATACGTTATCTTTAAATACAGAATTTAATAAGTTATTAGTGCCAACGCCTCAAGATTTTAATGAGGACGGACAAATAGATAGTGAGGACAATGAACGTTACCAACAAATTAGTTTTTTAGAGGGAGCCTTTGATTCTTTTACAGATGCACCAGACGGTTTTAGTGAAGAAATTAAAGAGGTAACTTGGGCATTAGGAGCAGAGTATACTTACCAAGATGCATTTATGCTTAGAACGGGTTACTTTAATGAAAACGAGTTAAAAGGAGCACGTAAATTCTTCTCACTTGGAGCCGGATTTAAGTTTAAAGCAACTCAGGTAGATTTGTCTTATTTATTCTCTACTTCAAAAATAAAAAATCCTTTAGAAAATACTTTGCGTTTTTCTCTTACCTTTAACCTAGGTGAAGAATTATTAAACGACTAAATGAAGAAACATACCTTATCTTTTGATATGTCTGTTTACGACTCTGTAAATGAGTTGCCTGTAACAGACAAAGATCTTATGCTAAAAGCTGTAGAAGCACGTAAAAATGCTTACGCACCATACTCTAATTTTTTTGTAGGTGCGGCAGTTTTACTAGAAAACGGAAAAATTGTACTTGGTAACAATCAAGAAAATGCTGCTTACCCATCTGGACTTTGTGCAGAGAGAGTGGCTATTTACCAGGCAGCAGCAATTTACCCAAACATAAAAATACTTTCTGTAGCAATATCTGCCACTTCTGTAAATTATAAGGTTTTAGAGCCAGCTGCTCCTTGCGGTAATTGCAGACAATCTATGATAGAATATGAGCAAAAACAAAAAGAAGCTATCTCATTATTGCTAATGGGAGAAGAAGGTGCTGTTATAAAATGTAATTCTATATCAGATATTTTACCTTTAGCTTTTAGTAATTCTTTCTTATAAGCGATATTCTTTGATGAATTATTTTTTTATTCCTAATTTTTTGATAAAAATTTAATTAAAAAAAACAATAGGCATCTTGTCTGTGCTTTTTCTTTAATTTTTTTTTGATAGTGGATTTAATGTGTATTTTTGCTACTCTGTAAAACAGACTTTTTAAAATAGTTTTCAATGAAAAAAATAACCAAAGAAGTTTACCTTAATTGGTACAAGGATATGTTATTCTGGAGAAAGTTCGAGGATAAACTTGCTGCAGTATATATTCAACAAAAAGTTAGAGGTTTTCTACACTTGTATAATGGACAAGAAGCTGTATTGGCTGGTTCATTACATGCAATGGATCTTACTAAAGATAAAATGATTACGGCTTACCGTAACCACGTACAACCAATAGGTATGGGTGTAGACCCTAAAAGAGTAATGGCAGAACTTTATGGTAAAGTAACTGGTACTTCTCAAGGAATGGGAGGTTCTATGCATATCTTTTCTAAAGAACACCGTTTTTATGGTGGTCATGGTATTGTTGGTGGTCAAATTCCTTTGGGTGCTGGTCTTGCATTTGGAGACAAATATGCAGGTAACGATGCGGTTACTTTATGTTACATGGGAGATGGTGCTGTAAGGCAAGGATCTTTACATGAAACATTTAACTTAGCAATGCTTTGGCAACTACCAGTAGTTTTTATTTGTGAAAACAACGGTTATGCAATGGGTACATCTGTTGCTAGAACATCTCATTCTACAGAAATTTGGAAGCTAGGATTAGGATATGAAATGCCTTGTAAGGCTGTAGAAGGGATGAACCCTGTTACTGTAGCTGAAGAAGTTAGTAAGGCTGTAGAAAGAGCAAGATCTGGAGGCGGACCAACTTTCTTAGAAATAAAAACATACCGTTATAGAGGTCATTCTATGTCTGATGCACAACACTACAGAACTAAAGATGAAGTAGCGGAGTACAAGAAGATAGATCCTATTACGCAGGTTTTAGATGTTATAAAAGAAAAGAAATACGCTACAGAAGATGAAATTTCTGCAATGGACAAAGAAGTTAAGCGTATGGTAAAAGAGTGTGAAGAATTTGCTGAAAACTCTGACTATCCACCAGTAAGCCAATTATATGATATGGTTTACGAACAAGAAGATTTTCCATTTGTACAACATAAATTATAAAAGATGGCAGTTATAGTAAATATGCCAAGACTTAGCGATACCATGGAAGAAGGTACTGTTGCTGCTTGGCTTAAAAATGTTGGTGATAAAGTTGAAGAAGGAGACATTCTTGCTGAAATTGAAACAGACAAAGCTACAATGGAGTTTGAGTCTTTTAATGAGGGTGTTCTTTTACATATAGGTATACAAGAAGGAGATACTGCTCCTGTAGATTCTCTTTTAGCTATTATTGGAGATGAAGGTGAAGATATTTCTGGTTTATTATCTGGAGGTACTTCGGCTCCTGCTGCTGAAAAGCAAGAGGAAAAACCAGAAGAGACTGCTGCACCTGCAAAAGAAACTTCTTCAACCGCTATTCCAGAAGGAGTAGAGGTTGTTAAAATGCCTCGTCTTAGTGATACTATGGAAGAAGGTACTGTTGCTGCTTGGTTAAAACAAGTTGGTGACAAAGTTGAAGAAGGAGATATTCTTGCTGAAATTGAAACAGATAAAGCTACAATGGAGTTTGAGTCTTTTTACTCTGGTACTCTATTATATGTAGGTATAAAAGAAGGAGAATCTTCTCCTGTTGATGAAGTTTTAGCAATTATAGGCCCAGAAGGTACAGATGTAGATGCTGTACTTAACTCTGGTAATAGCGCTCCTGCTGCCTCAACTTCAGAGGCTCCAAAGCAAGAAGAAACTAAAAAAGAAGAAAAAGCTGCTGCTGTAGATAATACTTCTACCGATGGTAAGCGTATTTTTGCTTCTCCTTTAGCTAAGAAAATTGCTGCAGATAAAGGAATTAATTTGTCTGACGTTACTGGTTCTGGTGATAACGGAAGAATTATAAAGAAAGATGTAGAGAACTTTACTCCTTCTGCTAGTTCTAATGCGGCACCAGCAACTGCTAAAGCTTCTATTCCAGAAGCAAAAGCACAACCAGCTATATATGCACCTGTTGGTGAAGAAGGTTTTGAAGATGTTAAAAATTCTTCAATGCGTAAAGTAATTGCAAAAGTTCTTGGTCAGTCTAAATTTACAGCTCCACATTTTTACCTTACTATAGAGGTAGATATGGATAATGCAAAAGCATCTAGAGCACAAATTAATAGTTTGCCAGATACTAAAGTATCATTTAATGATATGGTATTAAAAGCTTGTGCAATGGCGTTAAGAAAGCATCCGCAAGTAAATACAACTTGGAAAGATGATGTAACACGTTACAACAAGCATATTCATATGGGTGTTGCTGTTGCTGTAGATGAAGGTTTAGTTGTTCCTGTACTTAAGTTTGCAGACCAAATGAGTTTAACAACTATTGGTGCTTCTGTAAAAGACTTAGCAGGTAAAGCAAGATCTAAAAAAATTGCTCCTTCAGAAATGGAAGGTAGTACATTTACAGTATCTAACTTAGGTATGTTTGGAATTCAAGAGTTTACGTCAATAATTAATCAGCCTAACTCAGCAATATTATCTGTTGGTGCAATTGTAGAAAAACCAGTTGTTAAAAATGGAGAAATTGTAGTTGGAAATACAATGAAGTTAACGTTAGCTTGTGATCATAGAACCGTAGATGGTGCTGTAGGAGCACAGTTTCTACAAACATTAAGAAGTTATATTGAAAATCCTGTTACTATGCTTGCATAATTAAAACAGTATTAAATTATATTAAAAAGCATCTCATTAATTTATGAGATGCTTTTTTTATCTTTAGTGCTTAAATAAATTAAATATGAAAAAGACGTTTTATTTTTTAGGTTTTTTAGCTATTGTTTCTTGTTCTAGTAGGGCGCAAGAAGTTACGGTAGATAATAAAACAGCAACAACTGCAGCCGAAGTAGAGAAAATAGTAGCCTTTTTAGCTTCAGATGACCTGCAAGGTCGTATGTCTGGTACAGAAGGTATTGCAGAAGCTGCTACTTTTATAGAAAACAATTTTAAGTCTAACGGAGTAAAACCTTATTTTTCATCATATAAAGATACATTAACAAACTTTGATGCAAGTAAAGGTGTTGCATATAATATTGTTGGTTATATAGAAGGTACAGATCCCAAACTTAAAAACGAAGTTATAATTCTTGGCGCACATTATGATCATATTGGTAGTGCCAAAGCAGACGGTGATGATGTTATTGCAAATGGAGCTAATGACAATGCATCTGGTACTTCTGCAGTTATGGAGTTTGCACGCTATTTTGGAAAAACAAAAGCAAATAAGCGTAGCATAATTTTTGCATTGTTTTCTGCAGAGGAAATGGGACTTTTAGGGTCTAAGCACTTAGCTAAGAAGCTAAAGAAAGAAAATCTTAATTTATATGCTATGCTTAATTTTGAGATGATAGGTATACCTATGCAAAACAAAGATTATTTAACTTACTTAACAGGCTTTAATGAGTCTAATTTAGCAAAAATTAGTAATAATTATGCAGGTGAAAATATAGCAGGGTTTTTACCAAAAGCTGGTGAGTTTAGATTGTTTATGAGGTCAGATAATTATCCTTTTCATCAAGAGTTTAATGTGCCTTCACAAACATATTCTACTTTTGATTTTACAAATTTTGAGCATTATCACAAGGTTGGTGATGAGCCAAGTGTAATGGATTTTAATCATATGGCTAGTCTTATAAATAAATTTGTTCCCGTAATAAAGGGTATTGTAAATTCAGATACAAAAGAAATAAAATACAATTAATGGCAAATATTATAATTACTGGTTGTAGTAGAGGAATAGGGTTTCAAATGGCACAGTTGTTTGCAAGTAATGGACATAAAGTTTTAGCATTGTCTAGAAATAATGAGCCAATAGCATCGCTCAAAAATCCAAATATTTTTTCATTTTCGTTTGATATTTCAAAAGAAGAAGATTTAAATAAAGTAGAAGAGTTTATAAACACTAACTGGAAACAAGTAGATGTATTAATTAATAATGCAGGAAAATTAGCCAATAAACCTTTTTTAGAAACTACAACAGCAGATTTTGAAGCTGTATATAAAGTAAATGTTTTTGGTGTAGCAAGTATTACAAAATTGGTAATACCTAAAATGCCTAAAAACGGACACGTAGTAACTATTAGTTCTATGGGAGGTGTGCAAGGCAGTGTTAAATTTGCGGGCCTATCTGCATACAGTTCTAGTAAAGGAGCTGTGGTAACGTTAACAGAGCTGTGGGCAGAGGAGTTTAAAGAAACCGGACCTTCTTTTAATGTACTTGCATTAGGTGCCGTACAAACTGAAATGTTGGAAGAGGCTTTTCCTGGTTACAAAGCACCAATTACCGCTTTAGAAATGGCTGAGTATATAGAGAATTTTGCCCTTACTGGACATAAAATGTATAATGGTAAATTGCTACAAGTTAGTAACAGTACACCTTAGTTTAACTAAAGAAATATATAAATTAACAAAACTGTCTGTTTGTAAAATAGGCAGTTTTGTTTTGCTATATTATATCTAAAAAGTACAACATCAATAAATAAAGAAAAGAAAAAGTTGTATTTTACTACAAAATATACTTAAAACCCTAGTGTTAACAGGTAGAATCTGTTATTTTTGTGTATATGGAGAAAACCCTTCTGAAATACTTGCCAGAAAGAGCTGTTGCGCCTTGTGCTTCTTTAATTAAAGCCAATGCAGTACATCTTAAAATTGTTGGTGATAGGGTTACGCGTCACGGTGATTATAGAAGGTTGTCTAATGGAATGCATCAAATAACAGTAAATGCATCATTAAATAAATATAGATTTTTAATCACTTTAGTACATGAAATAGCACATTTGGTAGCTTTTGAAAAATACGGGAGACGAATAAAGCCTCACGGTTTAGAATGGAAAAAAACATTTCAGGCGTTAATGTTGCCTTTTATTAGGCCAGAAATTTTTCCAACAAAAGTGCTTCCTGTTATTGCAAATCATTTTAAAAATCCAAAGGCAAGTAGTGATACTGATGCTAAGTTATCGTTAGCATTAAAGCAGTTTGATCCTATTTCAAATAAAACATATATTTTTGAGTTACCAATTGGTAGTGTCTTTAGAATTTATAATGGTAAATTATTTAAAAAAGGAGCAAAAAAAATAAAAAGATACGAGTGTATAGAACTCTCTAGTGGTAGAACGTTTGTTTTTCAGCCCAATGCAGAAGTAGAACTTATAAAAGACTAATCATATGAACAGTAATTATTACGCAGTTATAATGGCAGGTGGTATTGGCTCAAGGTTTTGGCCGGTAAGTACAGCTGAATATCCAAAGCAATTTCATGATATGTTAGGTTCTGGTGATACACTAATTCAGAAAACCTTTAAAAGGCTTAATAAGTTTATTCCAAAAGAGAATATATTAGTGTTAACCAATGAGAGTTATAACAGCTTAGTTTTAGAGCAATTACCTATGCTTACACAGGATCAGGTAGTTTTAGAGCCGGCTATGCGTAATACAGCGCCTTGCATTTTATATGCAGCATTAAAAATCAAGAAAAAAGATCCTAATGCTGTTATGATTGTTGCTCCTAGTGACCATTGGATTGAAGATGAGCAAGCTTTTGAAGACGACGTTAAACAGTGTTTTACGAAGTGCGAAAATGAAGCTGTATTATGTACTTTAGGTATAAAACCAACATTTCCTAATACAGGGTTTGGGTATATAGAGTTTGATAAGAATCCGGCTATTGAAATTAAAAAAGTAAATCAGTTTAGAGAAAAACCAGATTACAATACAGCAAAGGACTTTATTAGTCAAGGTAATTTCTTGTGGAACGCAGGTATATTTATGTGGAGCGTTAAAACAATAGTTGATGCATTTAAAGCGTTTCAGCCAGAGCAATATAATTTATTTTTTGCAGGTATGGATAGCTATAATACTAATGATGAACAAAAGTTTATTGCAGATAATTATGCATTAGCAGAAAATATATCTATTGATTACGCCATTTTAGAACACTCTAAAGATATTTATGTGTTACCAGCTACTTTTGATTGGAATGATCTTGGTACTTGGGGATCTTTATATGACAAGCTAGATAAGAATGAAAATACGAATGCAGTAGTTGGAGCAAAATTGCTAGACCGAAATGCAACAGGCAACATTGTGCGTACCAAAGAGAACAAAGTTGTAGTTTTAGATAGTTTAGATAATTACATTGTAGTGGATAAAGAAGATGTTTTGTTAATTTGTCCAAAAGAAAAAGAGCAAGACATAAAAGTTATCTTAAACGAGGTAAAAGATAAGTTTGGTAAATAATACCATTGTGTATGAGTAATAATACAGAGCAAAATAATAACGTAGCTGGTAGTGAATCATCAGATAACGTAAAAAAAGATTTTCAGGGTTTACTTGGGTCTACTAAAAAGTTTTTAAAGGAACTTTTAGATATTCGTAATAATACAGACCAAGAAGCTACTAGAGAGTCTATAGTGGCAGATATACCTTTTAAGGGGCATACTTCTTGGATTTTAATTTGTTCTATTTTTATAGCTTCTATTGGTTTAAATGCCAATTCTACAGCAGTTGTAATTGGTGCCATGTTAATTTCTCCATTAATGGGGCCTATTTTAGGAATGGGTTTATCATTGGCTATTAATGATATTGATACGTTGCGTCGTTCACTTAAAAATTTTGGGGTAATGGTGGTGTTAAGTATACTTACTGCCTTTTTATTCTTTAAGTTTTTTCCTTTACGAGATGAGTCTTCCGAACTTTTAGCACGTACAGCACCAGATATTAGAGATGTTCTTATTGCATTTTTTGGTGGTTTAGCCTTGGTTATTGCACGTGCAAAAAAGGGAACAATAGCCAGTGTTATATTTGGTGTGGCAATTGCAACAGCTTTAATGCCTCCTTTGTGTACTGTAGGTTTTGGTTTAGCAATTGGTAACTGGGATTATGCAACGGGAGCAATGTACTTATTTACTATTAATACTATTTTTATTGCTTTAGCTACATTTTTAGTTATAAAAATATTACGTTTTCCAATGGTGCGTTACGCTAACTCTGAGCGTCGTAGATTAATTAGTAGGCTTGCATCAATAGTTGCAATATTGGTTATGGTGCCTGCAAGTTGGACATTCTTTAAGGCTTGGGAGGAATCTCAGTTTAAAAGTCAGGCTCAGCAATTTATAACAGAAAATATAGCAAAGTATAAATTTGCGGGTAACGGATTGTATTTAAATAATTTAACTAATATTGAATACCACGGAGGTGATAGTTCTTTGTTTGATAAAATATTTAGAAAGAATAAAAATGAACAAAAATCTGTAATAGAAGTAATGTTTATGGGCGAAGAATTAGTGCCAGATAATATTATTGCTAGTTGGAATGAAATAAAAAATGAAGATTTTAAAGAGCTTGCAAATACAGATTTAAAAATTATTCAGGGTTCTAAAAATAAAGAAGTAGATCAAATAAAATATGTAGAAGAGTTATACCAAGCTAAAAAAGCTGAGTTAATGGGTAAAGAGGAAAAAATTGCCTTATTAGAAAAAGAGTTAACTCAATTACAAAAAATTGTATCTAAACAAATTCCTTTTAATGACGTTAGTGCAGAAGCTAAAGCTAATTATGAGAATTTGGCCTCTATAGGTTATTCTTATACTATACGTACAGACTTTAAAAAAGTAGATACTATCCCTGTTTTTGAAATTAATTGGAAACCCAAAACAAAATCAAAAGACAAGCAAGCTGATGCTAAAAAAATAGCGGAGTGGTTAAAATTAAGATTAAAAGATAAAAATATTCAAGTTAGAGAATTAGCAAACTAATTTCTTTCTTCAATATACATTTGTCTTACTTTTTTAAATAGCTCAGAAGAATAAACAAAATCTGTGACAGCTTTGTTATCGGTTTTAAAAATTTCTTTATTTGTGCCTTCCCATTCTTTATGTCCGTTTTTAAGAAATAAGATTTTTTCTCCTATTTCCATAACAGAGTTCATATCATGAGTGTTAATCACAGTTGTGATATCATATTCTTGAGTAATTTCTTGAATAAGGTTATCTATTAGTATAGCGGTTTTAGGATCTAAACCAGAGTTAGGCTCATCACAAAATAAGTATTTAGGGTTCATTACAATTGCTCTTGCAATGGCTACCCTTTTTTGCATACCTCCAGATATTTCTGATGGGTATTTATGGTGTGCATCAATTAAGTTTACTCGCTTTAAAACAGTGTTAACACGGTCTTGCATTTCAGATTTAGGCTGTTTTGTAAACATTTCTAATGGAAACATTACGTTACCTTCAACAGTAAGAGAATCAAACAAAGCACTGCCCTGAAAAACCATTCCCATTTCTTGTCTTAAGTTTCTTTTTTGGTCGGCAGACAAATCGTTATAAATATCTCCATTATAGCAAATGTGTCCTTCATCCGGAGTAAATAAGCCAAGTAAACATTTTAAAAATACAGTTTTACCAGATCCACTTTGCCCAATAATTAGGTTTGTTTTTCCTTTTTCAAAACTAGTGGTTACACCCTTTAAAATGTGTGCGTCACCAAAAGATTTATGTAAGTTGTCTACTTCTATCATTATCCTAATAGTAATTGAGTTAATATGTAGTTTAAAATAATAATAGCAACACTTGTCCAAACAAAGGCAGTGGTACTTGCTTTACCTACTTCCAAAGCTCCACCTTTCATATAATAACCGTGAAAAGATGGTATTGTGGCAATAACAAAAGCAAATATTATAGATTTTATAAATGCGTAAGTAACATGGTAAGGTATAAAGTCTAGTTGTATTCCTTCAATAAAACTTGCACTTGTGGTAAAACCACCAAAAACACCAGCGATCCAGCCTCCAAAAATACCAACATACATTGCAATGGCTATTGCAAACGGATATAATAGTAAAGCTATAATTTTAGGAAATACTAAGTAGTTTAAAGAGTTTACCCCCATAACTTCTAGAGCATCAATTTGCTCTGTTACACGCATAGTTCCTATACTAGATGTAATGTAAGACCCAACCTTACCTGCCATTATTATAGAGGTAAACGTAGGGGCAAATTCTAAAATAACAGATTGTCTAGCAGCAAAACCAATTAGACTTTCTGGTATTAAAGGGTTGGTAAGGTTTAAAGCAGTTTGTATGGTTACTACACCACCAATAAAAAACGAAATAAATATAATGATACCCAAGGAACCAAAAACCAATTCGTCTATTTCTTTTAAAATAAGAGTTTTCATAATAGACCACTTTGTGGGTTTTTTAAAAACCTCCTTAATCATTATAAAATAACTGCCAATAGATGCTATGTAATTCATATAAAATAGACTTCTGTCTGTAAAAATAATAATATTAACTCTCATTTGACATTCAAATAAAAAAATTAAAAGTTTATTTATTTACTTTTACGGTATCAATAAAATTATTTGCAATGAAGAGAAGTCTATTTGTAGCATTATTAGCTGTTTGTTTTATGACAAATGTAGAGGAGGTTAATGCGCAAAAAAAATCTAAAAGAAAAAGTAAAAATGATGTAGAGCAGCAAAGAGCTACCCCTATAAAAACAACTCCAAAGTTAGTTGTTGGTATAATTGTAGACCAAATGAGGTACGATTATCTTACTCGTTTTTATAATCAATATGGAGAAGGCGGATTTAAACGTATGATTAATGAAGGGTTTAATGCTAAAAACCATCACTATAATTATTCACCTACAAGTACTGGTCCTGGACATACCTCTGTTTACACAGGTACAACACCAGCTATGCATGGTATAATAGGTAATAACTGGTATGATAAAGATTTAGGGGTAAATGTATATTGTGCAGGTGATAGCAACTATAACAGTGTAGGAACAAGTGGTTCTGAAGGAAAAATGAGTCCACATAGAATGTTAACTACAACCGTTACAGATCAGTTACGTTTACACACTCAAAAAAAAGGTAAAGTAATTGCTGTAGCTATAAAAGACAGAGGTGCTGTACTGCCTGGTGGTCACGCAGCTAATGCCGCATATTGGTTTATGGGTAAGGATGAGGCTAATTTTATAACGAGCACGTATTATATGAACAGTTTACCAAGTTGGGTTACTGCTTTTAATGATTCTGATGCTGCTGAAAAATATAAAAAATCTTGGACTACTTTAAAAGATATTAGTACTTACATAGAGAGTGGTTCTGATGAAAACAATTACGAAGGAAAGTTTAAAGGAGAAACAAGCACATCATTTCCTCATAATTTACCAGCTATTTGGGAGCAAAATAGAGGTTTTGACATTATAAAAGCAACTCCATACGGAAATAGCTTAACAGCAGATTTTGCAATTGCAGCTTTAAAAGGAGAAAATTTAGGTAAAGATGAAATTACAGATTTTTTAGCTGTTAGTTTTTCATCTACAGATTATGTAGGTCATCAATTTGGAGTAAATTCTAAAGAGATTGAAGATACTTACATTAGATTAGATAAAGACTTAGAAAGGTTATTTAAGGAATTAGATAAAGAAGTTGGTAATGGCGAGTATACAGTATTTTTAAGTGCAGACCACGCAGCAATACAAGTTCCTACATATTTAAAAGATAGTAAAATACCTGGTGGTTATGTAAATTATAAAGATATGTCTACTAAGTTAAATGAATGGGCTAAATTTAAATTTGGTTCAGGAGATTTAATTAAAAATGTATCTAATAATCAAATATTTTTAGATCATAAAGTAATTGCTAATTTAGATTTAGAACTGCAAAAAGTACAAGAAGCATTTGCACAGGAATTACTTACGTTTGCAGATGTAGATAAAACATATACAGCATACCAAATGTGGCAAAATAACTATACTAAAGGGATACCTTATGTTGTGCAAAATGGATACAACCAAAAGCGTTCTGGTGATGTAATAGTGGTATTAAAACCGGGTTATATAAGTTACTCTAGAACAGGGTCTACACACGGATCACCTAGGGTTTACGATACTCACGCTCCTCTATTGTTTTTTGGAAAAGGAATTAAAAAAGGAAGTACAGTTAATTTAACAGAGATACCAGATATTGCACCAACAATTTCTTCGTTATTAGGAATGGCTGCACCAAACGGAACTACTGGTCAACCTATTGAAGCTGTTTTAAAAAACTAAAACAATTTACTTTTAATATTCTTCCAACGAAGTTCACGAATAAAATTGCCTTCTTTTGGTGTAACCAAAAAGGGCAATTTTTCTTTTTTAGCGTTTTTGTAACCAGTTAAGTTATCAAAAAATACGGCTATTTTATTTTGCTTTAAGGCCATTTTTAAAGATGCAATACAACTTATTGTAAAGCCATATCGCATACGGTACATTGCTTGTCCTTGTAGTAGTTTAGCTTGTTTATTATATGCGTTTCCTGTAGGTCTAAGGTGTTTTACTTTTAAACTATTGTCTGTAAAAATTGTAAAATTGTGGTATTGTGCTAATAGTTCATCTACTGTATCCCAACCCATAGCACTACGTAAACCTTCTATTTTAGAAAAGCAAGACTTACGGTAGGCTTTAAATGCTCCACGAACGTGGTCTTTATTCATTGGGTGGTTTAATTTCCAATTACCAAATTTGTCTTGTTCGTAAGCAAAACCGCCAGCTATACCAATTTTTTTATCAGATTTAAAAATAGAAATAATTTTTTCGAAATAATTTTCTGGTAAAATGATGTCGGCATCTAATTTTACTATAAAATCATAGTCATTATCTGTAACAGCTAAACCTTTATTAAACGCATTTACAACTTTACTACCAGGCATATGTTTAATAGAAGATGTTGTATTTACTATTTTAAAGATGGCTTGTTTTTCTGCGTATGAATCTAAAATAGTAGCAGTAGCATCTGTAGAATTATCATTTACAATAATTACTTGTTTTGGTTTTTTTGTTTGATGAAGTATAGAGTCCAAAGTCTTTTTTATAAAAGCTTCTTCATTGTGAGCGGGAATTATAATGTAATACTTCATACTAAAAAGATAAAAAGATATTATTTTTTTCTTTCTGCATAAACAATATAATATCTAGGAGTAAAACTACGTAGAATTGGTCTTATGCCAATTTTTTTAATAGGGTTTGTCCACTTAGCAGTATCTTTTATTTCCCAACCAGCTTTTTCTAATAGCCAATCAAATTGCCAATCTTCAAATTCGTGGTAATGTCTATCCCACTTGTCAGTTTTGCTTCTGTAAGCAGGAGAAAACCATAAGTTAAGCGGAATGCTTGTAACTAATTTATCGCTCTTTATTTCTTTTAAAATATTTAAAGGAGCTAATAAATGTTCAAAAATTTCAAAGGCAGTAACTACTTCTGTATTATTGTTTAATACCGATGAAAAATCTGAATCTAAATCTTCTCCATTGGTATTTATTACATTAAAACCTTGTGTAGTCATTAGCTTGGATAAAGGGTTGCTTACACCTAAATCTAAAATGCTCTCATTAGTGTTAATGTGCTTGTTAAGAAACTCTAGCGTGTGTTTAAAACGTTTGCTAGGATATGTTTTTTCGTACATTTTTAATATCTGTAAACTATGGCATTGATGTTCATACCAGCGCCAACACTCGCAAATATAACAACATCTCCTTTTTTTACAGCGTGATTTTCTAATTTTCCTCTTTTTACTAAATCAAATAGAGTAGGTACAGTGGCTACAGAGCTATTACCAAGTTTATAAATGTTCATAGGCATAATGTCTTTTGGCATTGTCTTTTTATACAATTTGTAAAACCTTTGTATAATAGCCTCATCCATTTTTTCATTAGCTTGATGTATAAAAATTTTCTTTACATCATCAATGTCTACATCACTTTTGTCTAAGCAATCTTTCATTGCTTGTGGTACGTGTGTAACTGCAAACTCGTATATTTTACGACCATGCATTTTAATATACTTTGTATTATTGTTTTCTTCTTTGTTATAAGATTCTCCAAAGAATAGGTAATTAGCTTCATTATGGGCGTAAGTTGCCACGTTGTGAGCTAAAATATCACCTGCATTTTCTGTATTTTCTATTATTGTTGCTCCAGCGCCATCAGAATATATCATAGAGTCTCTATCATAAGGATCTATAACCCTAGATAAAGTTTCTGCTCCTATAACTAAACATCTATTAGCCATAGCAGATTTTATAAAAGCATATGCCTGTATCATTCCTTGTATCCAACCAGGACAACCAAATAAAATGTCAAAAGCAACACATTTAGGGTTTTTAATTTGTAGCAAGTGTTTAACTTTTGTTGCTAAACTTGGTAGCGTGTCAGACTGTGTTTGTCCGTGGCTAACATCTCCAAAATTATGAGCAACAATAATATAATCTATGCTTTCCTTATCTATTTTGGCATCTTCAATAGCTCTTTCTGCAGCTAAATAAGCAATGTCTGATGTGTTGAATTCTTTTTTTGCGTATCTCCTTTCTGCAATTCCAGTTATTTTTTTAAACTTTTCAATAATAACCTCATTTGAATTTGGAATGGGAGACCCATCTGTATTTAAAAAAGTATGATTAATAAAGTCAGTATTTAAGGTAGTTATGGATGGTATGTAACTACCTGTTCCTGTAATTCCGATATGCATAATTAGTTTTTAATTTAACAGGATGAAGTTACAAAAAACACTTTAAATAAACTATGCGTGCATAATAAATTGTATGATGTTCAAGTAAAAAAAAATGATATAAAAAAACCGCTTAGAAAGATCTAAGCGGCTGTAAAGCATTGTTTTTACTGTGTTTTTATGCTTCCATATAAGCTTCAATAGGAGCGCAAGTACATATTAAATTACGGTCTCCATACGCTTCATCAACACGTCTTACTCTAGGCCAAAATTTATTATCTGCAATATGCTCTAAAGGAAATGCAGCTTTTTGTCTGCTATAAGGAAAGTCCCAAACGTCATTAGTTATCATTTCTAAAGTGTGCGGAGAGTTCTTTAAAACATTATTAGGATTGTCTAAAGTAGCTTCATCAATTTCAGCTCTAATAGATAACATAGTGTCACAAAAACGGTCTAGCTCAACCAAACTTTCACTCTCAGTAGGCTCTATCATTAATGTACCAGCAACTGGGAAAGATACTGTTGGCGCATGAAAACCGTAGTCCATTAAACGCTTAGCAATATCAGTAACTTCTATTCCGTTTTGTTTAAAAGGTCTGCAGTCAATAATCATTTCGTGTGCAGCTCTTCCTTTTTCTCCAGTATATAAAACATCAAACTTACCGTTTAATCTTTCTTTAATATAGTTGGCATTTAAAATTGCGATAGAAGTAGATTGTTTTAGACCAGCCTCTCCTAGCATAACAATATAACCGTAAGATATTAAGCAAACTAAAGAACTACCCCAAGGAGCAGAAGATATAGCAGTTATAGCTTTTTCTCCTCCTGTTTTTATTACAGGGTTACCAGGTAAAAACGGAACCAATTGTGGAGCAACACAAATAGGACCAACACCAGGACCACCACCACCGTGAGGTATGGCAAAAGTTTTGTGTAAGTTAAGGTGACAAACATCTGCGCCAATATTACCAGGGTTAGTTAAACCAACCTGTGCATTCATATTAGCACCATCCATATAAACTTGTCCGCCATTATCATGTATTAGTTGTGTAACTTCTTTAATTGAAGACTCAAAAACACCGTGCGTAGATGGGTAAGTAACCATTAATGCAGCTAAATTGTCTTTATGTAATTCGGCTTTTTCTCTTAAATCTGTAACATCTATATTTCCGTAATCGTCTGTTTTAGTAACAACCACTTTCATACCTGCCATAACTGCAGAAGCTGGGTTTGTACCGTGGGCAGAAGCAGGAATTAGACAAATGTTTCTGTGCGCTTCGTTTCTAGACTCGTGGTAAGCTCTAATTACCATTAAACCAGCATATTCTCCTTGTGCACCAGAATTTGGTTGTAAAGATGTTGCTGCAAAACCTGTAATTTCACTTAAATGATCTTCTAATCTTTTTAATAAAATTTGATATCCTTCTGCTTGATCAATTGGAGCAAATGGGTGAATATTACCCCATTGTGCAGAACTTAAAGGAAGCATTTCTGATGCCGCATTTAATTTCATTGTACAAGAACCTAAAGAAATCATAGAGTGGTTTAATGATAAATCTTTACGCTCTAATTTTTTTATGTAACGCATTAATTCTGTTTCTGAGTGATAAGAATTAAAAACTTCATTTTCTAAAAATGGAGTGTTACGTTGTAAATTACCAGGGATAACAGTTTGTACATCTTCTGTAAATGAAGCTGTATTTTCTACCTTATTAAGCTCAGAAAAACAAGCCACTATTGTAGCAAAATCTTTTTTAGATGTTGCTTCGTTTATAGAGATAGACACTGTAGTATCATCTATATAATTAAAGTTTATTTTTTTGCTTACTGCAATTGCTTTTAAAGCACTTGCATCTTTTACTTCTACCTTAATAGTGTCAAAAAAAGCAGAGTTAAGTTGTTTAAAACCTAATTTTTCTATTGATGTAGCAGTATTTATAGCAATGTTATGTACTTTATTAGCAATATACTCTAAGCCTTTTGGACCGTGGTATACAGCATACATACCAGCCATAACAGCTAATAATACTTGAGCCGTACAAATGTTAGACGTTGCTTTATCTCTTTTTATATGTTGCTCTCTAGTTTGTAACGCCATACGTAGAGCAGGTTTGCCGTCTGTATCTTTAGTTACACCTATAATTCTTCCAGGAATGTTTCTTTTGTAAGCTTCTTTTGTAGCAAAAAATGCAGCGTGAGGTCCACCATATCCTAACGGAATACCAAAACGTTGAGTAGTACCAACAACAACATCTACTCCAAATTCTGCAGGAGCTTTAAGTTTTACTAAACTTAATATGTCTGCAGCTACAGCAACTTTTATATTATTGTCATTACAGTTTTCTACAAAGCTAGCATAGTCATTTACTTGTCCAAATTTACCAGGGTACTGCAATAAAGCACCAAAGAAATCTGCTCCAAAGTTAAAATCTTCATGATTACCAATAACAAGTTCTATACCTATTGGTGTAGCTCGTGTTTGTAATAATGATAATGTTTGTGGTAGTATTTCTTCAGAAACAAAAAACTTAACTACATTTTCTTTTTTTTGAGGTCTGCTACGTACATCAAAAAGCATTGCCATTGCTTCTGCAGCAGCAGTACTTTCATCCAATAAAGATGCGTTTGCAAGCTCCATACCTGTTAAATCGCAAATCATTGTCTGAAAATTTAACAAAGCCTCTAAACGACCTTGAGCAATCTCTGCTTGGTATGGTGTGTAGGCAGTATACCAACCTGGATTTTCTAGAATATTTCTTTTGATAGGAGAAGGTAAAAGCCCTTCATTATATCCTAAACCAATATAAGATTTAAAAACCTTATTTTTATCAGCTAATTCCTGTAAGTGCTCTAGGTATTCGTTTTCACTTAAAGCTTCAGGTAAATTTAAGTTCTTTTTTAACTTAATATCATCTGGGATAGTTTCGTATATAAGCTGATCTAAATTTTCAACTCCAACGGTTTTAAACATCTGTTGGTAATTTTTTTCATTTATACCAATGTGTCTTGAGGCAAACAAATCTGTTCTCATATTCTAGAGTGTTTTTATAAAAAGATGCGCAAAATTAATGATTAATTTTTTTATAATTGATAAATTTTACAGTACTTCACTTAAAGTTTTTAACGATTAATTAATGTTATGAACACTTTACTTACATTTGTATAATGAAATTAGCAAAACAAATTTTTAATTTTTATCTAGATGCAAGCATTCATGTGGCTGTATCTGTGTTTTGCCTTTTAGAGATTACAGCAGTACTTTTAAATATTAATATTAATCAGAATTTAGCTTATTTCTGTTTTTTTAGTACAATTGCTTGTTACAACTTTATTAAGTATGGAGTAGAGGCAGAAAAGTATATTTTAGTAGCAAACAGATATTTTAAAAACATACAAGTGCTAAGTTTCTTGGCAATGGGTTGTGCTGTTTATTTTGCTTTCTTTTTACATAAAGATGTTTGGTTATGTATTGGAGCTTTAGGTTTATTTACAGGTTTATATGCGTTACCTGTTTTACCCAAAGCTAAAAACTTAAGAAGTTTTGGTGCATTAAAAATATTTATGGTAGCCATTGTGTGGGCTGGTGTTACTGTTTTATTACCAGTTTTGTCTGCTAATATGAGTGTTACAACAGATGTTTGGATAGAGACTTTTCAGCGTTTTTTAATTGTATTAATTTTACTGATGCCTTTTGAAATTAGAGATTTAGCTTATGATTCTCCTTCGTTAAAAACAATACCTCAAAGGTTTGGTATTATTCACACAAAATTAGCTAGTGGTATTGTTGTATTAATTTTCTTTTTTACAACTTACCTAAAAAATACAATTACTCCTTTAGATCTAATAGCAAAAGGAATTCTTTTTCTAAGTTTTGGCTTTTTAGTTTTGTATACACAAGGAAAACAAGGAAAGTATTTTGCTTCTTTTTGGGTAGAAGCTTTTCCTATATTTTGGTATGTTGTAATTTACGCTATAAATTATTTACTTGGTAACTTCTTCTTGTAGTTTTTGCTTCATCTTAATCTTTTCTTGTTCTGTTAAAGATTGCAAGTGAGCTTTTTCACAAAGTGATGTAAACTCTGTATTTCTTTTAGAGAACTGTGGACAAGTTTTGCAAATTAATAAATGAAACTTAAGGCTAATCTTTTCTAAAAAAGAAGCTTCTTTGTATTGTATTTTGTTGCAGATTTTAGCTGCTTTTTCGCAAGAAATCATAATTAAAACCAATTAGTATTTAAGCATCCCATTAAAGTTGTTCTGGCTCTATGGATTATTACCCATAGGTTAGACGCATTAATGCCAAGGTCATTACAAATATCTTCTGTACTTATTCCTTGTATTGTTTTCATTTTAAAAACCAACGCTTGTTTTTTAGGCAATTTAGCAATACATTCTTGAATTGCAAGACCTAATTCTTCATTTTCTAAGTCACTATTCTCTAGCTTACTAAAGGGGTCTGCTACTTGTTCTTCTAACCAGTCTCCGTCTGAGTCTATGTTAGAGTTGTAAGACATTCTAACCTCTGCTTTACCTTTGTTAGAGTTTATTTTACGGTAGTGGTCTATCACTTTTCGTTTTAAAATGGCAATAAGCCAAGTGCGTTCAGCAGCATCACCTTTGTAATTTTTTGCAGATTTTAGACCTGCAAAAAAAGTTTCTTGTACTAGGTCTTTAGCAATTTCAGAATCGCTTACTCTAGCTACTGCATAATTAAATAAATAATCTGCGTAGTTATCTACCCAAGTGTTAGGATTAAGGTGGTGCATTAGTTCTTGTTGATTTTTCAAATGTAGGGGATTTTAATTAAAATGTTTAATTTTGACCAAAACAATCTTTTTTATGAAATCTTTTTTTAGCGTACTTTTTTTTGCATTGGTAATTACGGCTTGTTCACAAAGTAAGTCAAAACATATCACAGAATTTTCACAGAATGATATTAAAAATGCGTTGTTAGTAGATGTACGTACTTCTGAAGAGTACGGTTTGGGTCATTTAGAAAATTCTAAAAATGTAAATGTACTTAACGATTCTTTTGTAAGTTATTTTGATAGTATACCAAAAACAAAAACTATTTACGTTTACTGTAAAAGTGGAGGAAGAAGCGCTAAAGCAGCAGCTAAATTAACAGAGTTAGGTTATAACGCTATAAATTTAGAAGGTGGTTACGATGCTGTAAAAGAAAAAAATACTGCTAAAAAGTAAGTTTATTTTAAAATATCTTTTAGGGCAGATTTTAACGTATCAAATCTAAACTCATAACCATTCTTCTCTAACTTTTCTGGGTAAACTTTCATGCTATTTAAAATTAGGCTAGGTTCTGTGCCAATTATAAATCCGCCAATTTTTAGCATCCATGAAAAAGCAGGTAAGCCAAAAGGTACGTTTAATGTTTGCCTAATAGTACTCATAAGTTTTGTGTTAGATATTGCATCTGGTGCGGCAACAACTATTGGACCAGTAATAGCTTGGTTTTCTATGGCGTAATTAGTTGTTGCAACAAAATCTTTAGTGTGTACCCAGCTAACCATTTGTTTGCCACTTCCTTGTTTACCTCCTAAACCAAGTTTGGTTATTTTTTTTAAAGGAATTAATGCTCCGCCTTCTTTACCAAAAACTAAAGAAATACGTAGAGCAACTTTTCTTGTGTTGGGATTTTTTATAGCGTTAAAAGCTTTTTCCCATTCTAAGCCAACGTACAGCATAAAATCTTCTCCGTTTTCTTCTTTGTTAGGATGAGATATAGCAGCAGAAGATGCATTTAACCACACTTTTGGTGGATTGGCTACCAAATTTATGGCATTGCCTAAAGCGGTAGTAGATTCTGTTCTAGAATTTAAAATAAGGGCTTTGTTTTCTTTTGTGAATCTACAGTCTACAGATTTACCAGTTAAATTTATTAATACATCTGCATTGTTTAAACTAGTATGCCATTTGTTAATTGTTTTAGCATCCCAGTTTACGTAACTTATATTTTCTTTTTTGCGAGACTTTCCACGAGTTAAAACAACTATTTCATTGTATTTACTAGTATAAAAATCTATTAATTTATTTCCTAAAAAACCCGTTCCTCCTGCAATAACTAGTTTGCTCATACTATTTAGTTGTTAAAATATATTATAAAAAATATAGTAGATAAATATACCCAAAATCCAGAGAATATAATGTGTATTGTGGTCTCAAATTTTTTGCCTTTCCATAAGTTTTTAGAATACACAAAAAACTGAAAAAATAAACGTATTGACCAGAATACAGCAAGCCCTAATACTAGTTTATTTCCTAAGGTTGTTTTTATTAATTCTGTTGCAGATGTAACACATAGCAAACCCATTAAGAAGACTGTTAATGCAATAAAAAAAGTGTGTGTAGTCATCATTTGCCTGTTTATTAACGCCAATGGTTGTAGCTCTGTTCTCCAGTTAAAGTATTTAGGAAAAAAGATGTGTGCCAAAGCAAGAACCATTAATAATATGCCTATAATATGTAAGTGAATTTGCATAATTCTTTATTTGCTATAGTTAAAAACCGTCATAAACGGTGTAAATTTCACTTCTTTAATTTTAGATAAGCCAGCATTTTTAAACGCATTTTGCCAAGTTTTTTTACTAAAAAAATGAGTAAAACCAATAGAAAAGGCTAAAAAATTAGGTACGTCTCTTAGGTGCTCTACCATTATAATTTTTCCCTCTGGCTTACATATCCTTTTACACTCAGTTAAAAACACTTCTTTTTCTTTATTGCATCTAATTTCGTGTGCTGCCGATAATAAAAATACAAGGTCTATACTTTGGTCTTTAAGCGGAATTTTGCTTGTTGTTATTTGCTGTGTATTTGGATATGTTAAACTTACCTTACGTGCGCGTACTATGGCAGGTTCTGTGTGCTGTTTTTTATTATAAAAATCGAATACTTTAATGTCTGATGTAGGAAAGTTTTTTTTAAGGATAAAACTTGTTTCATCAAAACCAGCATTAATATTTACAATTTTTTTTATGCTGCTACTTTTATTTATGTGTGTTTGTAGCCATTTAAAATTGTAATAACCTGAAAAATCGTAAACGTATGCAGAAACTAGAAGCGGAGTTACTAAACCATAAACAAATACACTAACTGTAACCCACAATATAATAGCAGGTAGTTTTAATAGTAGTATAGCAGTTATTAGAATAACTAGTACTAGTAAACCTAAAATATAAAAATGCCTGTTAAAGCTTAATATGTTACGTACTCCTTGAAATTTCTTGCGTTTTGTTACCATAATTCTAGTTTTCCTTTTTTCCAGTAATACGGAATATTAGTAATTAGAAAAGCATTTGCTAAAATTGGATTTTTAAATCCGGCTTCTTTTAAAAAATTAAAGTGATATTCATTAATATGTATAGGAGAAGGTTTCCAATTTTGTCGGACACCTTCAATAACTAAAATGCTATTTTTTTCTTTATTGTACGTAAAGGTAAATGGTAATGGTCCTGCAAACCTGCGTGCCTCTTTGTAAGTGCTAAAGGGTGAGTTTTTTGGCAGGTTAATATCGTTTAAATTATTGCTATAATTAATTTTAAAGTTTGATTTTAAAGAGGTTATTTGTGTGTTTTTTTGTTCTTTTTTTATTGTAATGTCTGTTGTAGTGTAGTTGTAATGCGTAAAAATATTACCCATAAACTGCATTTTCTTTTTATTGGTTTCAGACTTTAAAATGTATAATCCTCTTAAGCGTTTACCGGCCTTATTAGTGTAAGTAACAAATATTCTATAGCCAATTAAAAAAAAGTTATTACCCATAAATTTAGGCAAACCTTTAGGTCTCAAATCTTTTGTTTGTACCATTGCAACAGCTACAAAAGCCCATTTGTCTTTAAAGGTGTCTAGCTGTAAGTGCTTAGGTATTTTATGTGCCAATTCTTCTTTAGGAATAGCAAAAGTAAGTACGGTAGAGTTTGTAAAAAACGCTTCAACCGCAAACGGATGATTTTTAAAAGATGCTACCATACTAGTTCGTTTTTTTTAAGTAAAATTCATTATAGAATATCACACAAATTAAGAGAAAAGCAAAAACTATATTGTATTTGCCCCAGAGTAATAAATCTGGCACTAGAGTAAATTCTATAATATTCATTACACCTATTATTAGTATTTGTAGTATGGAGTTTACTCTAGATTTATAACCACTAACAATCCAACCTGCCATAAAAATTTCTAATACTCCAATGCTAATAGTTAGCGGTTTTGCAAAATCTTCTCCTAAAATGCGACTTACAATTTGCATGTGCCTTGGAACTAAGTTTAGCACTTTACACAATAAGCCGTTGGCAAGCCAAATAAGCCCAATAGCAATTGTTACTATTTTATTTAAGATGTTTTTTTGCATTGCTGGGTTAACTAAATATTTTTAAAATAGATTTTGTTATCCAATTTTGCTGTTGATTAGCCATTTTATTTTAAAAGACTATCTGCAGTCTCTGTTAACTCGCACATTGCCTTTGTTTGTTTAATAAACTCATCAGTTTCTTTAGTGCCATCTGGTGCTATATTGCTAATTTCATTTAAAACTTTTATGGTTGGTTGTAACTCTCTTCGGCTACGTTCTTTTGCAATTATACGTGCCAATTCTTGCACATCTTTTTCAGTTGTAAAATATTCTTTACGTTCACCAGCTTTAAACTCTTTACTCACAATACCCCAGTCTATAAGTTGTCTTAAATTCATACTTGTGTTACCTCTAGAAATCTGTAATTCATCCATAATTTCTTCCATAGAAAGGGCATCAGTAGAAATAAATAAGAGCGACTGTATTTGAGCCATTGCTTTGTTAATTCCCCACAGCGTACCTAAGCTGCCCCAAGTATTTATAAATTTTGATTTAGCTTCTGTGTAGTTCATCTTTTAAAAACTTAAATTCATTACAAATATATATTAAATATTTTAAACTTTCAGTAATTATTGAAAGTTTGGTTATGTTGAATAGGTTGAACACAATTTACAGTAGTAGATAAATCCCAAAATTCAGGGATAAATAATGTTTGTAGTCTTAATAATTTGCAAAAGTTTTAAGATCAAACAAAATAAGAATATAAAGACTTAGTTTATATTTAAACCATAGTAAACAAAGCCTCAATTTAGAAAAGAATAAAACCCATATGATTCCATTTGAAAAAGCACAAGCGTATATTAAAAAGTATAAAAAAGAAGAGTTAACAGACGCAGATTTTGAGCAGTTTTCATATCCGTACCAAGTGCTGGGTATGATAGTGGCAGATGTGCTTAACCCACGTCAAAGGCACGAGACTGTAACTATTTTTTTCTAATGTTTTTTGATGATGAAACTACGGTAAATCCTTGGGCAAACAGAAGAAGGTATTCGTTTAGGATCTTTTTTGTTTGGAGATATACAATCTCCTTTTTTTACCAGTGTTATGGAGTATGTTTTAATGCTTTTGCCTTACCAAAATGGGTATAGCCGTAGAGCTTTTAGAACAAAGCCAAAACACAGATCATCTATATAATAAAATTAGAATATTTTTAAACGTTTGTTATATGCTAATCGTTAGTGGTTTTGGTTATCTGTCACTAAAAGAACAGTTTCAGTTACTCTACGTATTTTGATAATAGATACAGTTACTTTTTTTGCTGTTGTATTGGAGTTTAAAGGTGAGTTGGTAGATGAGGTTGTAAAAGATATTATACAGGCCGAAGATGAAATTGGAGGTATAAGTAGAGATATAATAAAAGGTTTACTACTTACTAAAAAAGAGGAGTATTGGGAGTTAGTAGCTAAATTATTATTGGCAGCGCAGCGCCAAGAAGGGTTAAGGCAAACTATTTTAGAGTCTATTGATACTACTAGTTTAGGAGCTTTAAAAATATATGATGAATGTAATTTTAGAGAACGATTTAACTCGTTTTAGTAGTGTAGTTAGAGCAGTAGACACTTGGTTTGGTTTTGGTTGGGAAGCTCCTAAAAAAATCTACAATAAAAAGAGTTTTAGAGTTAAGTAGAGATCATATTTTAGATTTAAATAATATTGATGACTGTTAACCAGTAATGATAATTTAGAAATTTATGTTGGCCTTTGGGCTATAGGTTTAATTAATGTAGATGCTGCCAACCAAAAAGCATTAGAGCTGGTTTATAAAACAGATAGTTTAGAGAAAAAAATACTGTGTCTGTATTTTGTTAGTCAAACACAACGTACTCAGAATAGCATTGTTGATTACT